>PLEW01000036.1 GCA_003136555.1 Planctomycetota bacterium
TGAGAAAAGTGCAAAAGGCCACGCACTTAAAGCGGCGATATTGGCGTCATGCGTGAGATCCTCCTCGTTGAAGATAGCAAAGACGATCGGGATCTCTTCCAGCTTGCGCTCACGCGCGGCGGCATCCCGGCACGCCTCACCTACTCCGTTGATGCCCCCGATACGATCATGCGCTTAAACCGCATGGGACGCTATAAGGATAGCCCCATGCCCGATCTCATCGTGCTCGATCTGGGCTTACCCTTGTATAAGGGCAGCACGCTCCTTGATATGATCCGGCGATCGATCGTGTCGAAGCGGGTCGCCGTCGTGGTCTGGACCGGCTCGACACTCGAGAGTGACCGCGCTCTCTGCGATTCACTGGGCATCCAAGGGTATTTCACCAAACCGAAGACGTTCGACGCTCTTGTGGCGTTCATCGGAACACTGCCGCGCTTCTTCCCAACTCCGGCGCCCCTGGAACCGAGGCGCGCAGGGTACCAATCGCCGACCCGGGAGAAGGCGTAGCTCCGTACGCCCTCGCGACCTGAGTGCCGCCCTAGGAGCCGAATGCTTATCGATGCGCTTCTGCTTATCGGCAGGGATGTCGATTGAGACCTCGTCGACCCCGTATCTGCAACCAACAGCGATGGGCCCATGACACGGCGGATATGGGCGGGCGGGTGAGCCCGGCATCTCCGCGCACAACGCGTGCAACGCACATAAACTGGTGCAGTCTTGCCCCGCGCAGGAGCTGATCGCTCCCGATACGGTCGCACGGACGGCTGCGCACGACGGCGGCATGCGACCTGCTGGCGGTCCATAGAGAAATGGGACGCCATCGACGAAATCTGTGAACGGGGGTCATGCCCCGGTGCACGACGTGCGCGTGAGCGCACGGACAAGTTTCTCGGCGCAGCGTGCACGAGCGCCCGCATCCTCGCCCGTTTGGCTCAGTGGCAGAGCGCCTCCGTGGTAAGGAGGAGGTCCCCGGTTCGATCCCGGGAATGGGCTTCACCTGCTTCCGGAAGGAATGCCATGACCCGCTGTCTGGTGCTGAATGCCAGCTATGAGTATCTCTCGATCACAGAGCGCTGGATCGATGCCCTGTCCCTGGTCATCGCCGGCAAGGCCACTCCGATCGAGCACTACCCGGACGTCGTCCGCAGCGCCCGTGCCAGCTTCCAGCTGCCGGCGGTGGTGGTGATGCGCCATCAGGTGCGGGCGACGCGTCGACGCCGCGTGTTCGATTCGCCGACCCGCAAGGCGGTGTTCATCCGCGATGGCTTCGCCTGCCAGTACTGCGGCACACGCCTGTCGATGAACACCGGCACCCGCGACCACGTCCTGCCGCGCAGCCGCGGTGGCCCGGACACCCTGGCCAATGTCGTGGCAGCCTGCCGTAGCTGCAACGCACGAAAGGACAATTGCACGCCGCAGGAGGCGGGCATGGTCCTGCGCACCCAGCCGCGCTCGCTGACCGAAGACGAGAAGATCCAGTGCCTACTCAAGACCGTACGCGCCAAGGAGCGGTCGACGTGGCTCGACTGCCTTCGTCGCACTGGCATCACGCTGTGGGCGGCGTGATGCCAGTGCGCCTCGCATGAACCCCCGTGCCGTATAGCGACCGCAAGCGCTCTTGCTCCGGCAGCCGCCCGTCCCGTATTACCAGAGCCTCGCATGACGGCGCGCCAACGGAGAGCTCCAATGCCTGAACAACCACTCCTGGTCACCGACCGCCTGCATCTGCGCCCCTTCGCCCTGAGCGATGCGGCACATGTCCAGGCACTTGCAGGTGAGCGGGCGATCGCCGAAACGACGCTCCTCATCCCACCTCCGTATGGCGACGGGGTTGCAGAGACCTGGATCGCCACCCATCAACCCCAGTTCCGCGACGGGCGCCTGGTGAACTATGCCATCACTCTGCGCCCCGATGGGCATCTCATCGGCGCCGTCGGCCTGGTGATCGTCCGCGTCCACGATCGGGCGGAGCTCGGCTACTGGATCGGCACGCGCTGGTGGAATCGGGGCTTTGCCACCGAGGCAGCCAGGGCCATCATCCGCTACGGCTTCGACGATCTCGGCCTGCACCGCATCGAGGCCGAGCATTTTGCCCGCAATCCCGCCTCGGGACGGGTCATGCTCAAGTGCGGCATGCGTTATGAAGGGCGGTCGCTCCAGGCGGTCAAGAAGTGGGGAATCTACGAGGATATCGATCGCTACGGCCTCATCCACCCGTGATCTGGTGGCTGTAAATCATCGGGCACCGATTCTATTGACTTCAATTGCTTTATGAGTAAGTTCGAGTCATGTACATGGAACTTCCCCACTCGTCCCTCTTATCACACAGTCGCCTATTCGGCGGGCTGTCCGTGGAACGAGCGTAGCGGGACGATCATCAATCGACGCGAGCCAACCCCCGGAGCATCCCTCCGGGGGTTTTCTGTTGGCACGGTGATCCCGTGGTGGATGCGCTGGGCGACGATCCGGCCAGCACCTGCGCGCGTAGCCCAATCGGCAGAGGCCGCCGGCTCAGAACCGGTGTGATGGGGGTTCGAATCCCTCCGCGCGCACCATCCAGCATACCCAGCCCAATCGGCAGAGGCATACGGCCCAAGCCCGGTTAAGTGGAGGTTCGACTCCTCCGGTACGCACCATCCACTCCATCTCCGGGGGTAGCCCAACGGCAGGAGGCGCCAGGCCGAGATCCTGGACAGTGCGGGTTCGACTTCCGCTCCCCGGACGATGTCATGGAACAGCGCAGGGCATCGGCGCCCCTGGTCGGTCTGCTACACCGATGCACCGGCGGTCCCGGTGCTGGAGGTTCGACTCCTCCCTGTTCCGCCATCCATGGAAGGGCAAGCCGACTGGCGACGGCAGCGGTCCCGAAAACCGCCGAGCGATGAGCCTTGTGGGTTCGACTCCCACACCTTCCGCCACCTGTCGGTAGCGACCGACACGGCGAGCGCTTGACTGGAGCGAGCGAGGGCGACATGACAAGTGCGCCCGCAAGGGAATCACTCCGGATCTCGCTCAGGAGGATGCATGGATTGGCAATCGAGGTGATTCCTGTCACCATGCACGGACACCTGGAGAGTTCGTCGTGCTGGCTGCAGCTCATTCGTGTCACACCTATAGGGCTGATGCATGCTCTGCGACCGGACCGGGCATGAGCTCATGAGGATCGCCGTCATCGGCGACGTCCACGGCTATGCACCCGGTCTCACAGAGGCCTTGCGCGTCATCGATGAGCTGGCCTGCGAGGCGATTGTCTGCGTCGGCGACATCGTCGATGGTCATCCCGAGAATGACCGTGTCGTCGATCTGCTGCGCAGCCGGACGGATGTCATCTCCATCCGTGGCAATCACGATGTGATCGATCTCGACGATCTGCGATTCGATAACCGTCGCTGGCTCCTCAATCTGCCCGTACATGCCCACCTCCACGGTTTCGACTTCTATCATTTCTCTCCTCGGTTGAAGGACGAGAAGATCAACTCCGCCATCAAGGCCTGGAATGCGTTCGATGATGCCGATTTCAGCCAAGCCGTCGTCGGGCATGCCCACATCCGCGCGCTGTTCCGCTATGCCACGGGCATGGGCCCAGCGGCAGAGGAGTTGCGCCATGGGAGCCACGACTACCGCCTTGAAGCCGGATATCGCCATATCGTCGTCAATCCGTCGCTCTCGTACAATCGAGACCGTCCAGCCATCCCGGCATTCACCTTCCTGGACACCACAGCCATGGTCGTCCGGTTCGTCTCATTGAATATCGCCCCCATGAACACCCTGCTGAGAAGGTAGGTGACCCTCCTTCCGCGCACCCACCGATCAGCTCGCCTCGGGAGACCCTGATGCCGTCCTGCGCTTCGATGCCCATCAGGGGCGCCTGGCTAATGGCCCTGGTGCTGCCGTTGACATGCACCATGGGTGGGCTCCAGGCTGCGGTCGCCACCATCCCCATGGCTGAGCTGCCGCTCCATGCCCGGTTGGCATTGATTGGCGATTCGATCACCGAGCAGATGCGCTATACCGCCGACATCGAGGCATACCTCCTGGCCTGCGCCGGCCGCAGCGATGTGAGCGTATTCCAGTTCGGCTGGGGTGGCGAGACCGCAGCCACCGTGCTCAACCGCATCAGCCGCGGCGACCTCGACGCCTTCATGCCGACCGCCATGACCATCGCCTATGGCGCCAATGATGGCGGCTTCCAGGCCTGGGCCGGCTGGATGGAGACGATGTGGACCGGTCGGATCAGCGGGGTGCTGAACGCGCTGGAAGCCCGGTATCCCGGATCGGCGCGTGCGACGGTGATCTGCTCCCCGACCCTGTTCGAGACCAACCGCGAGGGTGCGAACGGGGCGAGCGTCGTCGCCGCCAACGCCACCCTCGCCCATTTCCGCGATCTCGACCGTAGCATGGCCACGGCGACCGGACGCGGCTTCGCCGATGTCCGCGAGCGCATGCGGCAGGCCGGTGAGGCCGCCCGCGCGGCGCTGGGACCTGGCTATCGCCTCGGCGGCAGTGATGGCGTCCATTGCGGACCGAACGGCCATCTCCTGATCGCCTATGAGCTCCTGAAGGCCTATGCCGTCTCCGGCAGCATCGCCGCGATCACCATCGATCTGGCCGGGACAGCGCACGCCTCCGCCGGCCACACGGTGCTGCACGCGCACCAGGGCTCGGTCACCCTCTCGAGCACCCGCTACCCCTTTTGCGCCAGCAGCGATGATTCCACGGCTGATGATCGCATGGCGAGCATCCTGCCCTTCGTGCCGTTCGCCCAGGAGCTGAACCGCTTCATCGTTGTGGTGCAGCATCTCGACGCGCAGCAGGCATCCATCACCTGGGGATCGGAGACGCACTCGTTCACCCGCGACGAACTCGCCTCCGGGATCAACCTCACCGCCACCTTCATCCACACGCCCTTCGACCACGCCTTCGCCGCCGTGATGGCGCGCATAACCGCCCAGCAGGTAAAGGAACGGAACATGATCAAGGCGGCCGGCGAGGCGACCGCCCCGGTCAAGGGCTGGACCGATGCCGATGTCACGGCGCGTAACGCCCTGGAGGCAGCCGTGCGCGCCGCCATCGTCCCGGTGGAACACACCATCATCATCACCCCCATTGCGGACGGCACGACGCTGACTCCCATCGTCGCCAGCGGTTCAGCCAGCGGCACCAGCGGCACCCCCTTCAGCTATCAGATCACCGCTGCACACCGCCCGACCAGCTTCTCTGCCCGCGGCCTGCCGCAAGGCCTGGAGATCGATTCCACGACCGGCCGGATCTCCGGCATCCCGGCCGTCGCTACCGCCACGACGGTCGTGCTGGCGGCGAGCAATGCCGCCGGCAGCGCATCCGGTACGCTCACGATCACCATCATGGCGGCGCCGGCGCTGCCCGTCATCACCAGCGCCCCGAACGCCAGCGGCACGCTCGGTTCGCCCTTCCACTACCGGATCACCGCCTCCAATATCCCGACCAAGTACTATGCCACCGGTCTGCCCGCCGGACTGCACGTCGATGCGGCCAGCGGCGCGATCGGTGGCACACCCACCGTCGCAGGCGTGTCCACCATCCTGGTCTCTGGTGAGAACGCGGGAGGGAACGGCCCTGCGCTGAGCGTCGTGCTTACCATCAAGTGACGGAGGGCCCCCGCGATGGTGGATGTGCCTCTGGCCCCATAGCGAGTCGACGTTGCTGCTGCCGAGCCGGACCATACCATGTGCCGATGGAATCCGTCTGTGGAGGGGGACCGATGCTCCGGCACGCTGCGCTGGGACGATGCGCTATGCCCATCCACCACAGTTCTGCTGCGGCAGGACTCCTGATCCTGGTGGCGTTGATGGTGGGCCACGGCGAGGGCGCCGCGGCCGTCGCCCCCGCCCTCGATCCGGCGACCATCACCGCCATCGGCGAGCACCTCGACCGCAATTGGAAGGAGCTCGAGGGGGAGCCGAAGCCGACGCAGGGAGTGCGCGAACTCTTCGAATGCGCGCTCGAGGCCGCCGGCAGCGGCTGGCATCCCGAGCGCGTCGAGCACCTCTACTCCCTCGCCACCCGCTACCAGGATCGCGATCCCACGAGCAAGACCCAGGGGAACCTGCACTGGATCTTCAGCGAGACCGCGGTCCATGACACCAACGCGGTCGAATTCACCATGCAGATGGCTGCGCTCACCTGGGCATTCTACCGGGATCGGCTGACGCCGGCGGCCCGCACCCTGCTCAAGGAGCTGATGGAGCACGCGATCGTGGGCGTGCGGTCCCATCAAGTGAAGGAGGCCTACACCAACATCTACCTGATGAAGATCTGGAACTGCATCGCCCTCGGGGAGGCCTTGGAGCACCCGGACTTGGCCGACGAGGGCTATGCCATGCTCAAGCGCTGGCTGGCCTTCACCGCCGCCAATGGCGTGAGCGAATTCCTCAGTCCCACGTATACGGGCTGCGATCTGGACTCCCTTGGGCTTATCGCGCGCTGGGCCGGACGGGATGCCGGACGCAGCGATGCACGTACTGCCCTGGCCATCATCTGGGATAGCCTCGCCGCCAACTGGTTCCCGCCGGCTGAGCGGATCAGCGGTGCCCACAGCCGCGACTACGACTACCTCACCGGGCACGGCCGGGTCGAGGCGCATATCCAGGCGGCCGGATGGCTAGCGCGCGGGATCGAGGTCCCCAACGATGCCATGCCGGTGGCGGGCAGCGTGTTCTGGAACCTGGAGCAGTGGAATCCCCCCGCGGAATGGCGCACGGCGTGTGCCCCGGAGCCGCCGCGCATGGTGGTCGAGCGGGTGGGGCCGGAGCCCTGGGAACGCCTGGTCAACCATGTCGGCCGGCACTTCAGCCTCGCCTCCGCCGGCTTCAGCTACGGCAACATGGACCAGCCGGTGACGATGTGCGTCGACGGTGGCGGCAAGATCCCGATGATGAATCTGTTCATGGACGGCCGCGGCGATCCTTATGGCCGCGAGAAGATCACCAGTGGGAGCGGGCCCCACCACAAGGCGCTGCACCTGGTCCCGTTCCTGGCTAGCGTGCAGCGCGATGCCGAGGTCCTGGTCGCGCTCGCCATCGATCCGTCGGGGCGCAATCTCGGGCACAGCGAGGAAGAGATCACCCAGCTCAGCACCGAGCTCGTCCTGCCTCTCGTCGATGCCGTGCACATCAACGGACGCAGCATGCCGCTGAAGGACACGCCGATCCCGCCGGGCGCCGTGGTGGTGGTCGTCAAAGGCGACGTGGCACTGGGCATCAGAGTCCTCCAGGCACGCGGCGATGGCGGCGAGGCGGTGCCGGTGACGTTCCTGGTCGACGGTCGCGAGCATGGCGCCTGCCGACTGGCCATTCAGCATGCCACCGGCAAGCCCACCGTCCCCGCCTCGGCCGTGCTGTGGCTGCGCGCCGCCGAGGGTCTTGATGAGGCCGGCATCGCCCATTTCGCCTCCACCTTCGCCGCGGCCAAGGCGACGGTCAGCGGCTCGCCCGCCCTGCTCACGCTCGAGGTAGCCGGCCAGTCAGCACCTATGGGCATGGAACTCGATCTGGTCCATGGGACGCGCATGAGGCTGACCGGTGGTCAGGCAGATGACGGTGCGCCATTGCAAGTGAATGGGCACGCCATCGCCCAACCCCGCGGTCAGCCGGCGAGCCGCTGACCACCGGCCTGCTGCCTCAGTGGACCACGGAGACGGTCGGTGGCTCCGCCCAGTCGTTCCAGCGGCGGTTGAGATCGCTGGCATCGGCCGCCCCATCGCCGACCACCAGGCGGTAGCGCAGCACCAGCGGCGTGGCCGGGACAATCGACCAGGCGCCGAGCTGCGACGGGGCGTAGCAGAAGAAGGGCTCGGTGGGATTGATGCGCATCGGCTGGGGGCTGCGGTAGTTCTCGGGATGGTCGAGGACCGCCACGCCAGCGAGATGCCCATCGACCAGGCCGCCGAGGTGGCACCAGCGGCCGCGGGTCTCATTGGCATCGGCGCGCGTCTTGCCCTCGCTGGTGAGGACGATGAAGCTGTCCTTGCCGTCCCAGGCGCGGTTGCCGCGCACCCCCAGGCCGCCGTAGCGGTAGGGCGTCAGCACCAGCGGCCGGTCGGTGGCGCAGCGCTGGATGACCACCAGGTCGATGACCAGCACCGGATGGTCGCCCAGGGGCGCCTCGATGGTGACATCCCAGGTTTCATCGAGCACCGTCACCGCCGGGGTTGCGCCCAGATCCCGGTAGCGATGGCTGGCATGGAAGCCGGCCCAGCGCGCGCCGAACCAGACCGGATCGCGGCTCACCGCCTCGATGGTGCCGAGATGCTGGCCCATGTTCCAGAAATCGGGGGTGCGTCCGTCGAAGCTGGTCTTGGTCCAGGCGAACCACACGCCGTGCTGATGCTTATGGTCAGGTGGATAGTCATCGGTGACCAGGGCACCCGACGGCGTGAGCAGGCGGGCGATATAGCCGCCGCGCCGGAAGGCGGGGTCGACGCCGTCCGGCAGCTCGCCGGGACCGCCCTGGTAGGTGCACAGCTCCCGCCCGGCCTGCTCGACCCGCAGCGCATCGCCGAGCTCGCGCGCGGTCAGGACGGCTGGCGCCGGGGCCGCATCGGGGACGAGGTGGAAATGGCGCTGCTGGTGCGCGGCCATGTCGGGCAGGGTGGCATGCGCCACGCGGTGCACGTCGATCTGCGCCGCCGACGAAAACCCGTCCCCGCTCAATCGCCAGGTCCCGGCCGCCGTGCCAGCCGGCAGCGCAAGCTGGATAGTGGTGCCCTGGCGATCGTGGGCGCCGGCATCGACGATGATCTCGCAGCCCGGTTCGGCGGCCCGAGCGGACAGTGCCAGTGCAAGCAGGAGGATCGAGCGCATCGGGACTCCGCACAGGTGGGCTGCCTGCCCACGACGGGAGTCTGCCAGCCGCCCCGGAGCTGGCCATGGCCAAGCGGTCCGTCGGCGCGATCCGCGCAGATTCCCGCTGTCTCCGCCAGGGTGCCCGCGACCAGTTGCGTCCCCAACGCCTCAGGTCCGCTGCTCCAGCGCCTCCTCGGCGACGAATTGGCGATGGAGCTCGGCATAGCGCCCCTGGGCGGCCAGCAGCTCGGCGTGGCTCCCCGACTCGACGATGCGGCCATGATGCAGCACCAGGATGCGGTCGCAGCTGCGGATGGTGGACAGGCGGTGGGCGATGATCACCGCCGACCGTCCAGACAGCAGCTTGCGCAGGCCATCCTGGACCAGCGCTTCGGTCTGGCTGTCGATATGCGCGGTCGCCTCATCGAGGATCAGCAGTTCCGGATCGTGGATGATCGCGCGCGCGAGCGCGATCAGCTGCCGCTCGCCGGAGGAGATGGTACCGCCGCGTTCGCCCAGGCGATGGGCGAGGCCGCCTGGCAGCCGTGCGAGCACGCGATCGGCATGCACGGCGGCGGCGCTGCGCAGCAGGAGGCTCTCGTCGCACGGCCGGAACAGGGTCAGATTGTCCGCCATGGTGCCGGCATAGAGCTGGACATCCTGGGAGACGGTAGCGATGCGGCTGCGCAGCCAGGCACGATCGCAGTCGCGCAGGTCGATGCCATCGGCGGTGATGCGGCCCTGCTGCGGATCGTGGGACCGCACCAGCAGGCTGGCGAGGGTGGACTTTCCCGAGCCGGTGGCCCCCACCAGCGCGATGCGCTCCCCGGGCGCCACGGTGAATGAGACCTGCTCGAGCACCCAGGGCGGCGCGCTCCCGCCGCTGCGCCCAGGATAGCGGAACGACACCCCGCTGATGCACAGCGTGCCGAGCTGCGGCGGCCGCAGGGTGCCGGTGGCCTGCTCCTGCGGCTGGTCGAGCAGGACGAAGATGCGTTCGCCCGCCGCCACCGCCGCCTGGGTCAGATTGTACTTTTCCGCCAGATCGCGGATGGGCGCGAATGCCATCTCGATATAGGACATGAAGGCGACCAGTCCGCCGATCGTCAGCCAGCCCCAGCTGACCGCATGGCCGCCGATCAGCAGCACCACCGCGGCGCATACCGTCCCGGTGAAGGCGATCAGGGGCAGGAACAGGCCATTGAGGCGCATCTGCCGCAGTCCGGTCAGGTATTCCGCCTGGTTGATGGTGGCGAAGCGCGCCTGCATCGCCACTTCCTGGGCCGAAGCCTGCACAGTGCGCCAACCGGTGAGCGACTCGGCGAGGAAGCTGTTCAGTTGGCTGAGGCGGCTGCGCAGCTCGCGATTGATGGCTCGTGAGCGCTTGCGGAAGACCCAGCTGATCAGCAGCACCAATGGCGAGCAGGACACGACTGCCAGCGCCAGGCGCCATTCCAGCAGGATCAGGAGGGCCATGCCGCCGACGATCATCAGGCAATCGCGGATGACGGTGATCAGCACGCCGGTGAAGAGCTCCTCGACCGCGGCAATGTCATTGGTCGCGCGGGTGACCAGGCGTCCGACCGGCTGGGCATCGTAGAACGAGGCCGGCAGGCGCAGCAGATGCCCGATCACCTCGGTGCGCAGATCGGTGATGATGCGCTGCCCGGTCGAGCGCAGCAGCCGCCCGAGCACGATATTGACCAGGAAGCGCACCACCAGCACGCCGAGCAGCACCCCAGCAAGGTCCACCAGCAGCTGCACTTGGCCACGGCGCAGGTGCAGGCGCTCGGCCGCTGTACTGCCCGCCAGCTCATCGACCGGCAGGAAGCGCCGCCCGGCGCAGGTGAGGACCGGGAGGATGGTGCCATCAGTGGGCGCCAGCTCGATGCAGCGCTGCACCTTTCCCTCGTGAGTCAGATCCAGCGCATCGGCCTGGGCGAGGGTGCCAGCGTCGACCATGAGCGCGCCACCATCGAGCGCGAGCGCCCCCTGGGCGCGCAAGTGGTCGCGCAGCGCTGAGGTCGCTTCTACCACGCGCCATGGCGGCGCGAGCGCCCGATCGATGATCACCTTGGTCGCCCAGGGGACCGCCAGATCGCAGAGGATGGCGCTGACTGCCAGCACCAGGCACACCGCCATGGCCAGACGGTAGGGCTGTGCCCGCTGGATCAGCCTCCAGAGATCGCGATGAGCGATGCGCGTGACCAGCTGGGCCTCATCCAGGTCCACTCCCGAGCTCATACGTGGTCCTCGACGGCCTGCTCGGCCTGCTGGAGCGCCGCGATCCGGGCATAGAGGCCATCGGCACGCAGGAGGTCCTCATGGCGGCCCCGCTCGACCACCCGGCCCTGGTCGAGCACCAGGATCTGGTCGGCATCGCAGAGCGTGCGTACGCGGTGGCTGATCACCACCGTGGTGCGTCCCTGGCGTGCCTGTCGGAGATTGCGCAGCAGCTGCGTCTCGGTCCCGGGATCGACCGCCGAGAGGCAGTCGTCGAGCACCAGGATGGGGGCATCGCAGAGCAGCGCGCGGGCGATGGCGAGGCGCTGGCGCTGGCCGCCGGAGATGGTCACCCCCCGCTCCCCCAGCAGGGTGCCGTAGCCGGCAGGCATGCGCGCGATGTCGTCATGGAAGCAGGCCATGCGCGCCGCGGCTTCCACGGCGGCATCGCCGGCATCCGGCTGGGCGAAGGCGATGTTGTCGCGCACGCTGACGGCGAAGACGAATGGCTCCTGCGGCACCAGGGCCACCTGCCGGCGCAGCTCGCCGAGGCCAAGCGCGCGGACATCGATGCCACCCACGCACACCCGCCCGGCGCTGGGATCGACCAGGCGGATCACCAGCTCGGCGAGAGTGGTCTTGCCCGAGGCCGTGGTACCGATCACGCCAAGGGTGGTGCCGGGAGGGATCGCGCAGGAGATGTCGGTGAGCGCATCGCCGGTGGCGCCGGGATGGCGCACCGTCACCGCCTCGAGGGCGATGCCTGCGCGCGCAGGGATAGCCTGGGGCAGGAGCGGATCGCGGATCTCCGGCTCGGTGTCGAGCACCTGCTGGATGCGCGCCATCGAGGCCATGCCGCGCGTCCAGAGATTGACCGACCAGCCGATCGCCATCATCGGCCAGGTCATCAGCGCCAGGAAGGCGATGAAGGCGACTAGGCTGCCCAGGCTCAACGCGCCCTCCAAGACCGCACTGCCGCCATAGCGCAGCGCCAGGATCATCGCGGACCCGGCCAGCACCGCGATCACCGGATCGTAGAGCGCATCCAGACGCACCAGCTCCAGTCCGCGTGCGAGGGTGTGGCGGTTGGTCACTTCCAGCTTGGCCGCATAATCGGCCTCATGGGCATGCAGGGCGATGGTCCTGATGCCGGAGAGCGCCTCACGGACCTCCTCGGTCAGGAGCGCGAAGGTCTCCTGCACGCGCTCGAAGCGGGTGTAGAGCCGCTTGCCCGCCTGCCATTGGAACAGGGCGATCAGCGCCAGGGGACTGCAGGCGATCAGCGCCAGGTTCGGCAGGATGTGCATCATCGCGGCGCTGCTGATGACGATGAGGAAGAGCGCGTCGAAGAGCGACAGCACCCCGAAGCCGCACGCCTGTGCAACCGCCTCGAGGTCATTGGTGGCCAGCGCCATCTGCTCACCGGTGCTGCGACGGTGGTGGAAGGCGCCATCCAGGCGCTGCAGCTGGGTGTAGAGCGCCAGGCGCAGGTCCCGGCGGATGCGTCGCGCCGCGCCGACGATCATCAGGCGCCAGAGATAGCGCAGGCCGATCATCGCGATCCCCACCACCACCATGCATGCCGCATAGGCGGACAGGCGATCGGTGCGACCGTCGCCCAGGTCATCGATGGCGGCGCGGGTGAGGAAGGGGATCGCCATCTGGATCGCATCGACGATGCCCAGGGCGGCCAGCCCTAGGATCATGCGCAGACGATGGCGCCAGAGCCAGCGCAGAAGGAGATGCAGATTGCGCATCAGACCCCTGGCAGGGGGGGCCATTCGACCACCAGCACGCACCCCGCCCACCTCCGCTTGGCTGACCTCGCAGAAGGCGTCACGGCTGACGTCTCGTGCAGTAGACCGGCGGGGCACAGGTGAGCCTGGACGAGGTGGGGCACCGCCACTGCCTCAGCCCTGGCGCAGGAACTGGATGTACTCCGCCCACAGGCTGTCGATGTCCTTGCCGGTCTCGGCGGTGAAGACATCGAGGACCTAGCTGTTGGGGATGCGCATCGCGGCATTGAGCTTGAAGCAGATGCCCTTCTTCTTGTGGTCTTCGAGCCACATCAGGAACGCCGCGGTGGTCTTGTAGGCATCGGTGTACTTGGCCTTGTTCGGGTCCGGCTTGATCTCCACCGGCATGAACAGCCGGTTGCGGACGTAATCGGCCAGCCCCTCGGTGAGCCAGCCGAGATGATCGTGGCCTGAGACGCCGCTATATCCTTGGACGATATGGAAGGATTCGTGGATGATCAGCGCAGTATCGTCGGGGTGCTGGACGGCCCACAGCTTGGAGACATGGATCTCGGAGATGCCGTCGCCGGCGGTGGTCGCATAGGCCACGCCCTTGTTGAGATCGAACAGCAGCCGGACCACCGAGCGCTGCGGCGGAGCCTCCGGGGTATCGAACATATCGGTGAACGTGGGATACCATTCTTCGCACAGGGACTTGCAGGTCTCGGCGAACGGCTTGGCCTCCGGAGCGTCATGGTAATCGACCAGGAAGCGCGTGCGGAAGCGGATGGGCGGCAGCCTCGCGACCCCGGCGAGGGTGATTTCGTTGATCGCCAGGGGCGAGGAGTCTGCCTCGGTGACGAGGATGCGCAGGGCGCGCACCGACCCCTCGATGGAGGAGACCGTCGCATGGCCATCGGTGAAGGGCACTGCGGTCTGGAACGCCGCCCCGTCGTGCGACAGCGCCAATTCGCCATGCGCGAGCTGGTACTGGTGATCGGGCGTCCCGGTCGAGACCGAGATGCCGATGACGTGCAGATCCGCTGGCAGAGCCACGGTCAGGTCGTCGCCCGCCTTGACCCCGCCGCGGGTGAGGAAGTAGGTCGACGCGGAGCCGTCGAAGGCGAGCTTGGGCAGGTGGTGATCCTTGACCGGCATGCTCGTGCTGACATCGATGGTCCCGCCGGCATTCGGCTGAGCCGCTGGAGGGGCAGCTGGGCCTTCTCCCGCGTCTGCCCTGGCCAGGGCACCCGAGCACAGGAGGAAACTGCCGAGAAGCAGCAGTCGAACAGGCAGGTGCATGGGAAGTGGTCCTGTGGGTGGTCGCGCGGGATGATCCGGCAACCGGTGCATCCAAGCCAGTCTGCCTGGCTCTGAACCTGGAGGAAGTCCTCGTCCAGGCAGCGGGCGCACAGCGGTGTGTTTGCTATGCCGGACACGTTTCCAATATACTATACGCGATGACGATGAGGGTCAAGCCATCTTACATGCGCTTCTGCAGGCTGTCGCACCCTCCTGCCCGGTGCGCTCGCCGGTACGGCTCAGGGCGGCTTCGTGTGCACAGCCCGCTTGCCGCAGCGCGCACCTGGTCGGCACGCAGCGTGCAAGGGAGCGGGTCCCGGTCCTTGACTCGCCCCCCTGTCGGCGAGGTTCTCTGCCGCACTCCTCCCCTGTCCACCCCGTCCGGCGAGATCCAATGCCACGCTCATCCCCCGTCGCCGCAAGCGGAACCTTCACCCTGGGCGACCGCACCATCCACCGACTCGGTTTCGGCGCCATGCAGCTCACCGGGAAGGGCGTTTGGGGTCCGCCACGTGATCGCACCGCATGCCACCTGGTGCTGCGCCGGGCGCTCGAGCTCGGCATCGATTTCATCGATACCGCGGATTCCTATGGCCCTCATGTCAGCGAGGAGCTGATCAAGGAGGCGCTCCATCCCTATCCCGACGACCTGGTGATCGCCACCAAGGCCGGCCTGCTGCGCACCGGACCGGATCGCTGGGTCCCTCTCGGCCGGCCGGATTACCTGCGCCAGGAATGCGAGATGAGCCTGCGGCGACTCGGCGTGGAACGCATCGCTCTCTTCCAGCTGCACCGCATCGATCCGACCGTGCCAGCGGCCGAGCAGTTCGGCCTGCTGCGCGATCTGCAGCACGAGGGCAAGATCCAGCACGTCGGCCTCTCGGAAGTGACGGTGGCTGAGATCGAGGCGGCGCGGCGCATCGTGCCGATCGTCAGCGTCCAGAACCGCTACAACCTCATCGACCGTCAGGCCGAGGTCGTCCTGGCCCACTGCACGACCCACGGCATCGGCTTCATCCCCTGGTTCCCACTCGCCAACGGCCAGCTCTCGCGGCCCGGGAGCGTGCTCGACCGGCTGGCGGTCGAGACCGGCGCCAGCGCGAGCCAGCTCGCCCTGGCATGGCTGCTGCGCCGTTCTCCGGTGATGTTGCCGATCCCGGGCACCGCCTCAGTGGTCCACCTCGAGCAGAACTGCGCTGCCGCGCAGCTCCAGCTGACCGATGTCCAGCAGGCGGCGCTGACCAGCGCCGGAGCGTCCAGCGAGCGCAAGCAAGCAACCTGACGACGATCCCGCGAGCGCCCACGCGGTGCGCCATCACTCCCGCTCGTTGACCACCGCGAGTCCATCGACGGCGGGCGGCGCACGACCGGCCGCCAGACCCCCGATGCAGATCGCCAGGCTCCATCCTGCCCACAGCACAAAGGCATGCGCGTAGGCGCCGGCACCAGGCTGCTGCTCCCGGCTCCATCCGGCGCTCAGCCAGATGAGGACCACCCAGGCAGCGCCCACGAGGGCGGTGGTGCGCATGGCTTCGCGAACGCAACGATCGCCCCAGGGCAGCAGGTACAACCGCTCCTGCCGCACACCCACCGGAGGCAGACCACGCAGCGCTCGGGCGGCGGCACAGGTGAGACCGCCCCCTCATCGTGGACTGGAGTGGGCCCCGATGGATGACCTGGCGGCAGCATGAACACCTGACACGAGGGGCATCGTCCGACCCAGAGCGCTGACCAGCTGGTGTGAGAGCCGCGCTCCCTGTTCCCTCCGACGTTCACACCCTGCGCGTCGACAGCGGTGCATGGCGGATGATGCTCGGAAAGCGTGTGTCGATCCGTTCTCGGTGATCATGGCAACAGCATCAGCGCGTGGCCCATCATGGCCAGGCGCCCGTCCCTGCCGGGAACCCATGGGCATCCCACCAACGAGCCAGCGCCGGCTTGGTCTCCCGCAGGATGCCTGCGATGGCGCTGCGGTCCGCAGCCGAGAGATGGGCATATGCGGCGCTCTGGTCCTGGCCGCCGAGGATCTCCGCTAAACGGCGGCTGATGTACTCCTCCAGTGGCTCAGGCAAGGCATCGAAAGCCTCGGAATAGATCAGGTAGCTGCAGGGGAAGCGCAGCAGCCGATGGACCAGGTCGAGCTGGAAGAGCGACCGCCCGTGCCGATCCCGCGGACCGCGCTCGGAGAAGCGCGCAGCGAAGGTCGAGGTCCCTGCCACTGCCTGCCCGAGCTCGGCTTCGCCGCTGAAGAGCAGGTAACGCAGCACCTCCTCACCGGCATTCGCGAGGGAGCGCTGGGTACTCTCCTGGAGTGCGTTGGTCGGGTGAGCGAGCGCAGCGCGGAATGCCGCGTCCTGGGCGAGCGCGACGCGCACCGCGAACCCGGCGGCGGTGATGCGATTGTGCATCTGGGTCTGGTGTCCGAGCATCAGCAGGGCCACCAGGTCACTGCCTGGCTCCGGATAGGCCGCCTCGTCGATCACCCCCTTCAGGTCCACGCGATTCGCCCCGGCTTCGCGGTCGACGTGCGCCGGCGCCGCAGCCTCATCGCAGGTCATATTGCCGAGGTGGCGCAGGGCTCCATGTGTGCCGGTGACATACCAGCCGCCCCAGCGTAACGCGAGCGGGCTGCACTGATCGGTGAGATAGGTACCCGCCTTGAGGATGGCCTGCCCCTGGGCATCCGGGAAGACGGAGCGCATCATCAGCCCCGGCACCCCGCCGGTGAGCGTCTGGCCATCGTGGCAGATCAGGCATTCGTCGTTCTTGCGCACCAGCCGTGGATGCGCGACCTGCTGCTGGTCCAGGACATAGAAGATCATCCCCTGCCGCGGATCGGTAGCGGCAATTTCCAGCGTGTCGCCGAGCGGGACGCGTCCGATATAGACCTCATCGTTGAAGTAGAGCGACCGCGGATGGTCGGGGCTGATGTGCTCCTTCTGCTGGCTGGTCTTCGAGAACACCAGGGTCTGGGAATCGCGGGGTACCGCCAAGGCCGCCAGCAGGGCGGGGAGATAGCCGAAGCGTTCGCTATAATCGAGGTGCTGGCGACCCTGCTCGAGCGCCCGATCGAGGAGCGCTACCGCATCCGCTGCCGGAGTCGTGGCATAGGCGATGGGGGGCAGGTTGTACTCGTCACCAGCGACGGGGATGCCTGGCAGCGCCAGGACCACGAGCAGCGCCACACCGTGCAGGCCATGCGCATGCCGCCGGTGGCGCATCAGGCCGGCGGCGCGTCGATCTGGGCGATGCGACGGGCGTGGCGGCCGCCCTCGAACGGGGTATCGAGCCAGATGCTGACGATCTCGAGCGCCAGCGGCGTCGGCACCAGCCGGGCACCCATGGCGATGGCATTGGCATCGTTGTGTGCCCGGCCCAGCCGGGCGGTCTCGGTACTGAAACAGTAGGCGCAACGCACCCCCTTGACGCGGTTGGCGACAATGGCCTCGCCATTCCCAGAGCCGCCCAGGACAATGGCGCGATCGCAGACGCCCTGGGCCACTGCTTCCGCCGCCGGGCGGATGAAGAGCGGGTAATCGCACGACTCCTCCGAGTTGGTGCCGAAATCCCGCACCTCATGGCCGAGCTTCAGCAGCCACGCGGTGATCGGGGCCTTGAGCGGGAAGCCAGCATGGTCGGAGGCGATCGCGATGCGCATGGTACCACTTATGCCGGCATCCCGTCGCAGGGCAACACGAGGCCCGGGCTATGGCGCCAGGCCGTGGGGAATCGTGCGTGCGGCTCTGCATGAGCCCGCACTTGCCGGCACTCGGGTACGGCCATGCTGCTGCCACCCCGCATGCAGCGTCCTGGCCCCGGGCCCGACGCGTAGTCAGGCGGTCTCATCGCTCCTGCCGCCCGTGAGCCGTCATGCCCCCGCCGCTTCCCCGCGATGCTCCACCTGGCCTGGCCCAGGGCGTCATCGCGCCGTCCCCACTGCCCACCAGCGGGTCTGCCGGCGGTCTCGCCGAGATCCTCACCGCCAGCCTGGCGGGCATGCGCCGCAACTTCCTTCCTGGGGCGGTCCTATGGTTCGTCGGAGTGCTCCTGATCGCCACCTACTACGGCCTGCCGGCCGCGCGCCCGGTCTATGAGTACATGGCCCAGTGGAAGGCCAGCGGCGGCTTCGCCTTCTCGGCGGCCTCCTCGTCGCTGTGCGGTGGGGTGATCCCTTTCCTGGTCCTCTGGGCGCTCGGCCGCATCCCGCCCGGCCGCCACCTGGGCACCGCCGGCTTCCTGATCGGATTCTGGGCCGTCCGCGGCGTCGAGATCGATGGACTCTACCGCCTGCAGGGGCTGGTGTTCGGCACCGGGACCGATGTCTGGACGGTGGTCAAGAAGGTCGCCGTCGATCAGTTCGTCTACAGTCTACTGTGGTCTGCCCCCTTTTCCCTGCTGGCCTACCGCTGGAAGGATGCCGACTTCGACCTGGGCATCCTGCGCTGTGTACGCAATCGCCGTTTCTGGCTCGGCGAGATCCCGGTGGTGGTGATCTCGCTGTGGGGCGTGTGGGTGCCGGCAGTGGCGATCATCTATGCGCTGCCTGCCGATCTCCAGATCCCCCTCTTCAGCATCGTCTTGTGCTTCTGGGTGCTCCTGCTGGAGACCCTCGCAGCCGCACCGACATCCCCCGGTGCGATGCCTGGTCAAGCAGTCTAGGTCGCCATAGCCACATTCATTGGAGGACAGCATAGCGCGTGGGCTGTTGGTGGCGGCTCCATGCGTCAAGCATCGTAGCATGAGAGGGCCTGCGACGTGGAATCGGGCTGCACAGCGTGGCGACGATATCACAGAGACCTGGCAACGCTGCGATTCAGGCTGCGTACATGCCATGACCACCGGTGACGCTCAGGATAGCGTCGCGGCACGTACACACATGGGGGACACCATCCGTATCTCACATTGGGTCCGCTAGGAGCCGACCTGACGATTGGCCTTGCGACTACCGATCCCCCGCAGAACCTCTCACCCCCATCCTCTGGAACCCTTCCGATGCCCACCATGGTCGATTATCAACGCATGCTCGCCAAGCTTCAGCGGCGGCATGTGGTCCTGATCGCGGAAGCAGTCCGCCTGGCCAAGGGTCGTGACCGGCAGCACAAAGAGAAGGAGGCGGCAAAGTGCGCAGGGGATATCGCCAAGCTCGAAAAAACCATCGCCCTGATCCATTGATGCGGCAGAGTCGGGGATTTCCCCGCCATGGCCTTGGTGGCCGTGGCCGCAGCAGCGCTAGCTGACAGTCATGTGCCACTTGCTTGCTCGTGTCTCCATTTGGCAAACCCGGTGGAACTGTGCAGCGCGTTGACATCGATCCGCCCAGACGGACAAGGACGCGCCATGACAACCGGATTCCGCCATCAGACTGCCGGTGGGGCAGGACACCGCCCCTAGGCGATCAGCTCTTTGACCACCTTGCCGTACACATCGGTGAGGCGGTAATCGCGTCCGGCCTGGTGATAGGTCAACCGCTCATGATCGAAGCCGAGCAGATGCAGGATGGTGGCCTGCAGATCGTGGACATGCACGGGGTTCTCGTCGATATGGAAGCCGAGCTCATCCGTCTTGCCATAGCTGAAGCCGCGCTTCACCCCACCACCGGCCATCCACATGCTGAAGGCCGTCGGGTGATGGTCGCGGCCCAGGCTGCGGCCGAGGGCGGCATTGCTCTCGACCATCGGTGTACGGCCGAACTCGCCGCCCCAGATCACCAGGGTGTCGTCGAGCAGCCCGCGGCGCTTGAGATCAGTCACCAGCGCCGCCGTCGCCTGGTCGGTCTTCTGGCAGTTGTCCTTGTGGTTGCCGGTGACATCCGAATGCGCATCCCAACCTTCATGGTAGATGTTCACGAAGCGCACCCCGCGCTCGATCATCCGCCGGGCCAGCAAGCAGGCGCGGGAGAAGGTCGCCTTGTCGGGTGAGCAGCCATAGAGATCGAGGGTCTCCTTGCTCTCGCTGCTGAGATCCATCAGCTCCGGAGCCGAGGTCTGCAGGCGGAAGGCCAGCTCGTAGGAGGCGATGCGGGTGGCGATCTCAGGATCGCCATCGCTGGCGAGGCGCCGCTGGTTGAGCGCCCCCACCAGATCGAGGGAGTCGCGCTGGAGCTTGGCATCGATGCCGGCGGGGCTCGAGGTGTCGAGTATGGCATCGCCCTGATTGCGGAAGCGGCAACCGCTGTAGATCGTCGGCATGAAGCCGCTCGACCAGTTCGCCGAACCACCGCTGATGCCGGCCCCGGTGGACATTACCACATAGGCGGGCAGCGAGGTGGTCTCGGCGCCCAGACCGTAGACCACCCACGAGCCGAGGCTCGGGCGGCCCGGCTGCGAGAACCCGGTGTTCATGAAGATCTGCGCCGGGGCGTGATTGAACTGGTCGGTATGCATCGACTTGATCATGCAGATGTCGTCGGCAATGGTCGCGAGATGCGGGGTGATGGAGGACAGCTCGAGCCCGCTCTTCCCATATTTGGCGAAGGGGAAGCGCGGACCGAGTACCGCGGCATCCGGGCGGATGAAGGCATAGCGCTGACCGGCGATGACCGAGGGCGGCAGCGGCTTGCCTTCCAGCTTGGTCAGCTCTGGCTTGTAGTCGAAAAGATCGAGATGGCTGGGCGCGCCGGCCATGAACAGATGAATGACGCGCTTGGCCTTGGCGGGGAAGTGCGGCTGCTTGGGCGCCAAGGGTCCGGACGCGGCTGGTTCACCGGCCGGCGCGGAGCCGACCCCGAGCAGACTGCCCAGGGCGATGGTGCCCAGTCCCACCCCGCACTGGCCGAGGAAGCGCCGCCGGGCGGCGGCGCGGGCGTTGGTCAGGGCGGCATGCGGAATGTCGGTGGAGTAGCGCATGGTGGTCAACCCTTGGTGATGGCTTCATCGATGTTCAACAGGACACGTGCCAGCGCGGTCCAGGTGGCGCGCTCGACGGCATCGCCGGAAGCGCTGCCGGCCAGGATGGCGGGATCCAGTTCGTGCTTCTGGAAGCGGGCGCGCTCCTCGACGACGAAGTGCACCAGCTGGACCAGCTCCGCGGCTTGCGCCGGCCGCGTCACGCAGCGCCGGAAGAGCGCCTGCGCACGCTCCTCGTCGCTGCCGGGCGCAGCGGCGATGCTGCTGCCCAGGGCCTGCGCCGCTTCGAGGATCACCGTGTCGTTGAGCAGGGTGAGCGCCTGCAACGGCGAGTTGGAGATCTCGCGCAGGGCGATGCAGGCTTCCCCGCTCGGTCCATCGAAGGTCGAGAACATGGCATACGGCGCGGTCCGCTTGCTGAATGTATAGAGCCCGCGCCGATAGCGATCCTCGCCCTGGCTGACATGCCAGTCCAACTTGCCATAGGCCCCTTCGGTGGTGACGTTGGCGGGCTGGGGCGGATAGACGCTCGGCCCACCGAGCTTGGTCGATAGCAGGCCGGCGTCCTTCAGCATCGAGTCGCGGATGAGCTCGGCCTCGAGGCGGAAGCGCGGTCCGCGCGCCAGCAGAAGGTTGCCGGGATCCTTGGCCAGCGCCTCGGGACTCGCACGCGACGACTGCTGATAGGTGGCGCTCAGGACGATCTCACGATGCAAGGTCTTCAACGACCAGCCCCGGTTGATGAACTCGACCGCCAGCCAGTCGAGCAGCGCTTGATTTGAAGGCGCATCGCCCTGGTAGCCGAAGTCATCGACCGTGCGCACCAGGCCGCGGCCGAACAGCGCCGCCCACTGCCGGTTGACCGTCACGCGCGCGGTCAACGGGTTGGCCCGGTCGACCAGCCACTGGGCGAAGCCCAGGCGGTCGTGGCGCGCCGTTGCCGGCAGGGGATTGAGCACCGACAGGACGTCAGCCGTCACCGCATCGGTCGGCTGCAGGTATTCGCCGCGGTTGTGGATGTGGGTGATGCGACGGTGCTCGGCCGGGCGCTCGTTCATCACCAGGGTGGTGGGGAAGGCGCGCAATGACGCGCGCAGGGCATCGATCTCAGCATGCGCCGCAGCCAGCTCGGGGGCGACCAGGAGGTACTCCTGATAGAGGCGCTTGCGCTGCTCCTCGGTGCGCTGGCCGGCAGGAATGGTCAGCAGGTCGACGATCTCGGGCGGCAGCTCGCTCGCCCCGATGGGCACGGCATCGCTGGTGGCCGAGAAGCGGAAGCGCCCCAGCCCGGCGCTGAAGTAGCGCTCGAACAGCATCGCCACGCTGAGGGTGCGCACCGTTCCCAGCGGCTGGTCGAGCGCGAAGACCGCAGTGTGGTAGCGGCCCTGGCCGCCATCGATCGACCAGATGGTGTCGGTCTTGCCGTCGATGGCATTGGCCGCATGGTTGCCGCCATTGGCGTAGCTCTCCAGGGCCTTGCTGAAATGCAGGGGCGTTCCGTCGGCCTGCGCGGTGAGCTCGCTGAGTCCGAAGTCCCCGGGCGCGCCTTCGTAGTACACCCGGCCGGGGCCGCGGTTGGGCAGATGCTCATCGGGGATCACTTCCAGGCGCAGCGCGGTGATGTGCTCGAGCAGGGAGGTGAAGGTCAGGGTATAGGTATCGCTCTTGGTCTGGTCGCCGCTTGCCAGCACCGAGTGGTCGTCGAGCACCGTCAGTACCGGCGCCACCGAGATCGCGGTCGCAGGCTGGAGCACCGTCCAATGGACGCTCTTGGCGGCCTCGCGCTCGAGCCAGGACTGGAAGCCCTGCTCGCGCTGCTGGCTGCGCAGCGCCTCGTCGCTCCCGGCGTGGCTACGCCGCCCGAGGCTGAGGCGGAAGTGCCCAAGGGTGTGCTGGTCGCCGAACTGCTGCTCGAGGCTGATGACGAAGTGGGCGCCGCCGGGGTGGTGCAGCGGCTGAGCGAAGGTGAAGGTCGCGGTGCGCAGCGCGTCCATGCTCTGGCCCTGCACCGCCCAGCCGGTCTTGGGATCGCCATCGATGGCGCCCTTGACGTCCCAGCCGTCCTGGGAGTAGTCGGCCTCGGCGTGCGCCAGGCGTACCGCCTGCGGCTTCTCGTGGCTGCCGGCCGGGACCACGGCGACGTGGAGTTCATTGATGACGAAGTTGCCGCCCGTCGAGCGACCGGGGCCGCCTTTGGGATTGGCCTGGTCGGGGAAAGCCTCGAGGCGCAGGGAGTCGCTGTCGTCCAGCGGCACATCGAATTCGACCACATAGGTGTCCTTGGCCGCGCTGTGCCCTGCCAGCTTCCACGACGCATCGCTGAGGTGCTCGGCGGTTTCGCCGCTGGTGGTGATCAGCGTGCCGCTCTGCGGGCTGGTCCATTCGATCGGCTTGCTGACGGTGTAGCGGTTGGGCAGTTCGGCGACGATCGCCTTGATCTTGGCCTCGACCTCCTTCTCGCGCTGGCCATAGTCGGCCGGCTTGACCAGGTAGGTTGGCTCATCGGCATTGTCATAGAAGGCCATCAGCTGGTAGAATTCGCGTTGGGTGATGGGGTCATACTTGTGCGTATGGCATTGGGTGCATTGCAGGGTCAGCCCGAGCCAGGTCTTCCCGGTGGTGGCGACGCGATCGACCAGGGAGTAGAAGCGGTATTCGAGCGGATCGATGCCCCCTTCTTCGTTCAGCATGGTATTGCGGTGGAAGCCGGTGGCGATGATGGTCTGCGGCGTGGCATCCGGGACCAGGTCGCCGGCGATCTGGTCGATGGTGAAGCGGTCGAAGGGCAGATCGGCATTCAACGCTCCGATCACCCAGTCGCGGTAGGGCCACATCGACCGCGGCCGGTCCTTTTCATAGCCGTTGGTGTCCGAGTAGCGTGCGAGGTCAAGCCAGCGACGGGCCCAGCGCTCGCCGTACTGCGGCATTGCCAGCAGACGATCGACCAGCTTCTCATAGGCATCCGGAGCGGTGTCGGCGACGAAGTCGTCCGCCTCGGCGGGCGTGGGCGGCAGGCCGATGAGGTCCAGGCTGACGCGGCGGATCAGCGTGTAGCGATCGGCCGGCGGCGACGGCTCCAGGCCCTCGGCCTCGAAGTGCGCCGCGACGAAATGGTCGATCGGGGTGCGCGCCCAGGCGGCGTGCGCCACCACCGGCAGCGGCGCTTGCACCGGCGGCACGAAGGCCCAGTGCGGACGGTATTCGGCACCTGCTGCGATCCAGCGCTTGAGGATGTCCTTCTGGGGCGGGCTCAGGGTCTTTTGGCTCGCCGGCGGCGGCATCACCTCATCCTCATCGGTGCTGGTGATGCGCTTGATCAGTTCACTGTGCGCAACATTCCCGGGCACGATGGCGATGTCCCCGGATTTCGCCGGCTTGGTCGCCAGGTCTCGGACATCCAGTCGCAGCTTGCCCTTACGCGCCTTGTCATCAGGTCCATGGCACTTGAAGCAGGTGGAGGAGAGGATCGGCCGGACATCAGCATTGTAGTCGGGAGCGTCCGTATGCCCCTCGGCAGCGCGCACGGCCGCCGGCACGGCGACGAGCAGCACCAGCACGCCGACGATGGCGCCGGTGCGGACGCTGTGCTGTCTCCACTCGCTCCACCTCATAGGACCCTCGCTGCTGGCATGCGTTAGGTGATACTCGGCTCGACCGCAAAACGATGCCGGGAATATCCCTGGCCAGTGCACCGCCACCGGGAGCGGACATCCGTCGCCAGCACTCTCGGCGCCAGCGGGTCCGCTGGCAATGGAGCAAAACGTCAGCGAATGTGTGTTTTGGCCAGCGTGAGTGGCGAGGCTGGCACTCGAAGGATGCCGATCGATCTGCCTAAGTGTCTCTGTTCTTACCTATTATGTCTTCGTTCGCGGTTGATTCATCGACTGCAATCTTTGCCGGAGCCCACGATGATGTGCTGGCTGTCTGAATGCTACTTTCAGGGTAAATCGATCCTAGTCCAGGGCATGCAGGCACAGCCGCACCCTCCACGATCGGATCACCTAGCGACGCAGCTGCGCCGTCAACTGGGCGACCTCGGCAGACAGCGCATCCAACTTGTCGTGCAGGGCTTGGTCCCGAGTCTCCTCGGTCGACGGCGTCTTGGCGACGAAGGTCAGTGCGCCTCCGGGTTCGATTTCGGCTGCGTCGATGTCGCTGAGCGAATGGAATCCCTGCTTGTGGGCCGCCACCGTCAGTTCGTGCTCGGAGATCAGTTCGCGATCGAGGTGGCGCTTGATCAGCCGGCCATCCTTGATCAGCACCGTGGCCTTGCCCTCGATCAGCTCATCCATGCGCCGGTGCCTGAAGAAGAAGCGCACCACCAGGTAGTTGAGCGTCAGCAGCGTGGCGGCGCCGATCATGCCGCCGCTCACCGAGGTGTCCTCACCGATGATGGCGTTCTGCACGGTATTGGAGATCGACATGATCACCACCAGGTCGAAGGCGTTGAGCGATGCCATGGTGCGCTTGCCCGCCAGGCGGATGCCGATGATCAGGAAGGCATAAATCGCCACCGGCCGCAGGATCTTCTCCAGGATCGGGGCTCCGGGCACGAACAGGTGCTCGATCATGGTGCTAAAGTCGAACATGGCAGGGCTCCGAGAGAGACTGCATCCTGGCCGGACTCATCGCTCCGGGACCGCTACGGACGGCAGCCGGGATGCTGGACAGCTGCCACCCTGGTTGTCAATGGCGCCTCGGCATGGTCAATCGCGCATCCAGCGCCGCGTTCGAGCCCGCAGGCGGCCGTCAGCGGGACGCGGGAGCGTGCGGGGTGAGCGCCAGGGAGCGCTCCGGCAGGGCCGGACTGCCATCATTGGTGCGGTAATCGATGCCCATGCGCTCCAGCAGGGGCGCCTGCCCCGCCAGCCGCTGCGTGAAGGAAGGCCAAGCACGTGCCGCTGGCGCCGACCAGGCGACCTCAGCGAGGGCGCAGGCACGCGGCCACGCCATGTATTCGAGCTTGGGCATGCTCCAGATGTATTCGCTCCACAGCTGCCCCTGGCAGCCCAGGACCTGCATGATGCGCTCGCTCGCCGTGCCCTCCGGGATCGGCTCGAAGGTGTACACCTTCTCCAGCGGCAGGTTGCCGCCGATGGTCTGGAACAGGGGCGAGTCCGGGTGCGGTCCTTGCGAATAGTCGAAGTAGGTATGGGTGGTCGGCGACATCACCACGTCGTTGCCGTGCGCGAGCGCCGCAGTCGCCCATTTCCAGTTGCGCCACACCATCATGGTAGCGGTTGGTGACAGCCCGCCCTCCTGGATCTCGTCCCATCCGATCAGCCGCTTGCCGCGCTGGGTCAGCAGCTGCTCGACGCGCTGGATGAACCAGCTCTGCAGCTGGTGCTCGTCGGCCAGATGGTGCTCCTGCATCACCTGCTGGGCGAAGGGCGAGGCATGCCATTCGGTGATCGGCGATTCATCGCCGCCGATGTGCACATACGCCCCGGGGAACAGCGGCAGCACCGCATCGAATACCGCAGCGATCATATGGAAGGTCTCCTCGCGCGGCGCGAGAGTATGGCGGTTGACGCCAAAGCGGGTGGCCACCACCGGTGTCGTCCAGCCGGGGATGTCAAAATTGCCGAGCTCGGGATAGGAGGCGATGGCGGCCGAGCTGTGGCCCGGCATTTCGAGTTCCGGGATGACGGTGATGAAGCGGGCGCTGGCGTGCTGCACCACCGTGCGGATGTCCTCCTGGGTATAGAAGCCGCCATAGGGGACGCCATCGCCCTTGCCCGCCTCGCCCATGCGCGGCGATTCCGCGCGCCAGGCGCCGACGCTGGTGAGCTTGGGATAGCCGGGCACCTCGATGCGCCAGCCCTGGTCCTCGGTGAGGTGCCAGTGGAAGGTGTTGAACTTGTAGGACGCCATCTGGTCGATGAAGCGGCACACCTCCGCGACGGTGAAGAAATGGCGGCCGCAATCGAGCATCAACCCTCGCCAATGGAAGCGCGGGGCATCCCGCACCTCCAGCGCAGGCACCTGGAAGCCGCCGGCGGTATCGCGGACGATCAGCTGGAGCAGGGTCTGCATGCCATTGAACAGGCCATGCGGGGTGCGCGCGCTGATGGTGATCTGCCGTCCTCCGCTGGTGAGCGCGTACGCCTCCTCAGCCGCCCAGGCCGCACCGCTTGCCTGCAGCGCGGGATCGATGCGCAGCACGATGCCGCTGTCGGAAGCGCTGGGAGCGCGCGCCAGATGCACATGCAGCTCGGCCGCACAGCGGGCGCACAGGTCATCGGCGAGCGCGGCATCGGCACCGATGACCGCCACCGGCAGGCCCTCGACCAGCGCCACCGGGGAACCCGTCACCGGTGTCACCGCCAGCGGCTGCGGGATGAGGGCGGGTTCGGAGCCTTGGATGGCCTCGGCAGCGAGGACGGCGATGAGGGGAATGAGGGGTACCGTGCAGCGCATCACCACAGCCTCCTGGTCGTCACCCCGCCATCGGGCGGTTGCGGGGTCGGTGGCCGTCCGCTGCCGGCACGCGCTTCGGCGCTGACCACCAGCGGCCGGTGGCCTCGATGCTCGGGATAACGCTGGCATCACACCCTGGCAGATCAGGGAAAATCCCGCATTCCAAACGGCCGGCATGAGACAGAATGCCGACATGGATCCAGTCTTCCGCCGCTGGTGGCGCTTGATCGATGATGTCCCGGACCGCCTGGGCGAGGTGCACCGCTGGCTCGACGGCCCGCCGCCGCCGCTGATCGGCGATGGTCATCTGCATGTCACTCCGACCTCGGTGGTCTGCCTCGAAGGGGTGGTGCGCATCGTCGCGCCCGATCGCCGCATAGATCTGCGCCCGGGCGACGCCCTGCTGGTGGCCGCGGGGGTATGGCACCGCCATGAGCCGCTGCGCACCGGCAGCGTGTGGTTCGGCCAGGGCTTCCTGCCGGTATGCTCGGACGTGCTGATCGGCGATCACCAGCGGGCGTGGCGCGGCCGCCTGCCCAGCCAGCCGAGCCGACGCCTGATCGAGGAGGCGCTCATCACCGCCAATGATCCGATCCGCAGGACGCGCTTCGCCGAACTGGTGAAGCAGGTGCTGTCGGAGACCGTCGATGACCTGCCGTTCTCGAATCCCGCCCTGCAGCGCATGATCGCCCGCCTGTGGTCGAACCTGCACCGCAATGTCACGGTCGAGGACCTAGTGCATGCCAGCGGCCTGTCGCGGGCGCAGGCATATCGCATCTTCACCGAAGGCTACGGCGTCCCGCCCAAGGAGGCCATTGCCACTGCCCGATTATGGTTGGCTGAAGGCCTGCTGGCCGCGCGGTTGCCGGTGGCCAATGTCGCCGATCGCTGCGGCTTCCCCAGCGCCGACACCTTCACCCGCGCCTGGAAGCGCGATCATGGGGTCTCCCCCAGCCAGTGGCGCCGCAGCTTGTAGCACTCAACTGCCACCGCCTGGCTGCCCGGCAGGCCCCATTGCCCTGCATTATGCAGGGGCTTGCCGGCCACCATATGCGCGTTCCGCAATAAGGGGGAAGGGTCCGTCCGTCCCGCCTGATGACGCCCGGCCAGCATGAGCCATGTCAACACAAGCAGTTAGGACGTTGATGGCGCCCTGGCCCGAGTGCTCGTCCGGAGGTCCCTCCGGTTGGCTGGTTTGGCACGACTTGCACAAGGGAGCAGCGAGCCTGTTGCCGACAGGTTGACGCATGGGAGTCCTCCCTGCGTTCCGGTGCACACCCGATCATCCAGGAGTCCTGATCATGCCTCTCACCAAAGAACGTCGCGGATTCGCCGCGATGAGCGAAGCGAAGCAGCGCGAGATTTCCAGCAAGGGCGGCAAAGCCGCTCACATCAAAGGGACCGCCCATGAATTCAATCCCGAGGAAGCGCGCCGTGCCGGTCGACTCGGTGGCGAGGCGGTGAGCCAGAATCGTGAGCACATGGCGCAGATCGGCTCCCGCGGCGGTCAGATCCGCGGCCAGAATGCCCTCAACCGCCTGCGTACGGACGACAACGGCCATGAAGCCATGCCTGCGATTCAGTCCACCGCTCCCGAGCGCGAGGACGCACACGTCCTGGCTGCCCAGCATGCACCGGCCGCCTTCGCTGGTGCCGGCGCCGGTGGAGGACATCAGGTAAGCGACCTGTGAGCGCTGCCCTGCCGCGGCGCCAGGCGCTGCGGCAGGGCGACCCCTCGATCACCAGCACCAGCGGCAGGATGCGTCCGCCACCGAGGGCGTGACCTCGTGGACAACCATGCCACCGTGGATGCCGGTGTGGTGCCGCGGTCGTCCCTCATCAATGACCAGGAGTCATCATGTCGACCGTCGCGTCGCAGCTGGGCCTCCTGCTCCTAGGCACCCTGTTCCTGGCCGGGAGCATCGATGGCTGGCTGCTGTTGTCACCCATGCTCCGCCGAGCGAGACTGGGACGCGCCTTCCGGCGCTGGCGTGCCCGACGACGCTTCGCCTACAAGATGCGACAGCACTGGGGATCACCGCCCCGCTCATGCCATGACGAAATGGCCCGGGTCAAGGCCATGCGTCGGGGAGACACCCGGCACCGACTGTCCTAGCGGAAGCGGGAGGGCACGGTTTGGGGCGTCTCGCCGGCCGAGCGCATCGTCAGGAAATCGCGGCTGCCAAGCGCTCGCGGCTCTCCAGCGGCAGCTCCACATCCTGGGCGAGCAGGAATCTCACCAGCACCTCGATGTCGTCACCGAACAGCGTCCGGCTCATCTGCCGCACGACCTCGAGTTTATAGCTCGCTTCATCCACCAGGGCGCTGAAGACGTGGCTGCGCCCTCCACGCGTCTGGCTGAGGATATGCCGTCGTGACAGGTTGCGCATCACCGTCAGGATGGTCGTATAGGCCAGCGGTGGCAATCCCGGCTCGCGGTTCAGGGCATCATGGACAGCATGCACGGTAGCGGGTCCGGTACGCCAGATGTACTGCATCACGCGCAGTTGCAGCGGCCCGATGGCGTCCACGCACCAATCCTTAGGGCCAGGTATAGGCGGAGATGACATGCCGACTCCTTGGCGCGGTGGCAAACCCGGGCATCGACCGCTGGTCGCTAGCACAGCTACGTCGGGGCAGAGCAAATCCGGATGCCCGTGTTGCTGCGAGATGCGACTGCGTGCCCAGTCCGGGTTGCCGCAGCTCCTGATTCCGCATAGCGCCTCTCCCTGCACCCGCCAATCGCAGCACGCACCTGAGACTCGGCAAATGATGCGCTATCCTATACGAATGTATCAGACAAATCAACTGATGCATTTACTAACCGTCTAGTTGACGCATCTGGACGCCCCTCCGAGCCACAACCTGATGATCAGTGGCCAAGCGGTACTCCCGAGTCTTAGATATCGCCTACGCGCAGCGCCGAGGCGCGGTTGGGCGCGCACATGGGCTACTGAGCCACCGAGGACTGCAGCGCACCTGGCGGCAGGGTGCCCTTGACGAGCGAGTGCTCACGCACGCTGCAGGTCCCATCCACGGCGCCGATCCAGCCCAGCAGCGCATCCGCATGAGCGCACAGCGCCTGGGCCGCCAGCACCTCTCGCCGCGCCTGGTGCCGCGGCATGCGACTCCCGGCGCTGGGCGCGCCCTGCTCCGTGATGTCGAAGATGCGCAGATCGTGCTCGTCCCGGCCCTGGTGGACCAGGAAGTAGAACCGCCTGACGCCATTCGACCTGATTCCGGCATGCAGGCGGCTCGCGAGGCTCAGCATCGCCGGCGACCGTACCGCCCGCCGCACCGCGCGCGCCTGGGCCCGACCGAGGCATGCGAGCGACCCGACCAGGTGGGCAAGGCACGATCGCGGTTCTGGTGCACAGCGAAGACGCCCTCACTGCGATCGGGGACGGTCCAGGCCTCGAGCATGCTCGCACACGATGCGTTGGCCGCGAGCTCGCGCAGGCAGAGGCGGATCGCCCCGCAGGCAATGCGAACGGTCACCGCCCGCAGCGGCGGCGGACGAACGGCCGAGGCCGCACAGACCTTGAGAGAGCCGTCGGTGAGCGCCTCGATGAGCATGCACTGCTCCGCCCGGGCGGTGCCCTGCTCGCGCGCGATCAGGACGATGCTGATGGCCAGGCGCCAGAGGTCGAGCTGATAATCGGCAATGACGCTCACTGCAACATCGTTGTGCTCGTATGCGAGGCTGAACGGAAAGGTCCCAGACACCCCGATGGTGCCCATCTGCAGATCGCCCGACCGCCAGCTCAGTGTCGCTTCGCTGCCGAAACACGCCAGATCCAGGCAGAAGACGACGTCATCCCAGAACAGCTGATCGGCCCCGCGCAAGACGGTGCTGGGCGAGATCGCCATGGCTGCCTGCGTGACCATGGCGCTTCTTGGCGGACAGGCCGGCATCGGCTGCGCGCAGGCGCTAGATGGGCCAAGCCTCGCGCGCCGCGGGGCGGGTCAGCGGATGAGCCAAGCGGGTGCCTGAAGCCATGGCCGACTCCTCTAGATGCTGCGGATCTCCGCCCGACACATGCTCGCGCGCAGGCGGCAGCGTGCGAGCAGCGATCGAGGCGGCATCATCGGTGCGTCCAGGCATAGGTGACGCCGGACCAGGGCGCAATCCAGCACTGCGGCATGCACGATCGAATTACTACGGGCATGCGATGGCCAGGAATTCGTAGCACAGAAACCACTCACGGATAGGCTGCGCCGTGATTTCCCCCTCTGCCCGGAGCGCTCGTGACGTGGTGCCGAATGGGCATCAGGGCGCGATGCGGCGCCGTGCGCTCAGGACCGACCATCAGGAGTCCCAGCCATGCACAAGGAACCTGACCTGCGCCCCTGCGCACCGCCGCAGCTGCGGGTGGACTTCCGTCCGCGGCGCGCGCGCCCGGGCGTCTCGCGGGAGAGCGATGCGCTGTCGCTGCTCTTCCCTGCCGAAGCGGTGCGCGCGCTCATCCAGCGTGCGGGTGAGATGGGCCGCGCGATCGAATGGGTGATGGATGCCGCCGCCAGCCTGCGCATCGCCGGCTCGGCCGAACCCTGCGTCTGCGAGATCGGCTGCCGGGATGCTGGGCCAGGCGGCTTCCGCGTCCCCCTGCCGATGATCGACCTCGTGCGCCTGACCCAGCATCCGCATGACGCGCGCATGCTGGTGATCCGCTATGCCGATGACGAGTACTGGCTCGCCTGCATCACCATGACCGGCGCCGTGCATACCATCCGCCACCAGCCCACGGAGATGCTGCGCCAAGCTGACGACCTGCTGCTCGACATCGTCACCCACCACGCCTGCGTGCAGGCGGACCTCCGCGACCGGATCGAGGATTATCTGCGTGAACGCCATCTGATCATCTGAGCGCTATCGCCACCCCGTGCCCGCCCGGGCGCGCGTGTAGATCCCGCATGCCCCACCACCGCTGCCTGCCGCCAAACCGACCCCCGAGGAGGTGATCGCCGTGATCCGAGACTTCCCACTCCCGTCCTTCGACACCATGATCGCGCAGTGCCGGCCGCAGCTGGAACGCCTGCGCCACATCCTGCACCTGCCGGCCGAGCAGGCGGTCGCGCCCTGCTCCGCGAATGCCGGGCCGGCGGTGCAGCTCATCCGCCTGGTCGGCAACCTGCCGCTACGCTCCCTCGAAGAGGAGGGCGAGCCGGGATGCCTGGCGAGTCATCTGCTCCAGCTCGCGGCGACCAGCGCACGGCTCTACCAGGAGCGCCATCCCGAGCCGCCGCGTGGGGCCCGCGATCGTGCCGACTGGTGCCGCCGGCTGACCGCCATCTGCCTGGCGGGCCTGCTGCGCGACATCGGCATCCTGTGGTACGTCGATGTGCGCGCCGGGAGCCACGAGTGGCCCATCCACCGAGCCCTGATCGATTGGAGCTTCGAGATCGCGCGTGCCGATCCCCGCATCACCAGCCTGCAGCTGCGCACACGCGCGGCTCCCCGCGATGCGCTAGCGGGACTGCGCCTGCCGAATCTCTACTTCCTCTCGCGGCTCGTCCTCCCGGCGGTGGCCAGGTCATGGGGCTGGCAGACCGCCAACGACATCCTGGGCTCGCTGAGCCGCGGCGGCGGCGGCGGCACGCCGCGGGAAGACCTCCTGACCCTGGTCGAGGAGGCCCGCATCCACGACCTGGCCGAGCGCTCCCACGACCGCGTGATCCCGCCCCTGCCGGCCAGTCCCGCGTCCACCGCCACTGGTCAGCGGGTCGCGGAGCAGGGCGACGGCGAGGCCGGCGACGGACCGACCGGCCAAGCGGCGCTGGCGCAGGCCTTCCTGCTCGCCTTCCGCCAGCTGATGGCGCGCGCGGATGCCCCGCGCATCAACCATCACGAGGCCGATGTACTGGTCTCGCCCAGCCACACCCTGCTCGCCTTGACGCCGGCGCGGACGGATGGCGCCATCGCTTGGATCTGCGAGCACACGCCCGGACGTGGCGCAGGGCAGGAGCGCGGCCGACTGGCGAGCGGTGGTGCTTGAGGCCGTGAGCGACTGCTCCGGCATGTGGCGCCCATCCATGCGGGAGATGATCCATGCGCCCGGAAGCGACCAGGTCGCGATCGTGACCGATGACCAGGTCCGGCTGCTCTGGCGCGCAGCGTGCCTGGTCCTGCCCAACCACCTGCTCTGGGAGGAGGCTACGCTGGCGCGCCTGCAGCGCTTCGCCGGGCGCGTGCTGTGCTTCCGACATCCGCCGGGCGGACCGCCTTGCGCATTGGAATCGTGGGGCTTCACCCCCCTGGAGCTGGTGGCGCTGCTGCCTAGCGGCGGCACGCTCAGGCATGCCCTCAGCAGCGACTCCCCGCCACCGCCGTCAGCCGCGCCACCGCCGCCGCACAGCGGCTCAGATGCAGTTCCATGACGCGCGGGGAATGCCTTCCCTTCTCGACACCATCCGGATGCTCCTCGCCATGCTGCCGACCTGCCCGTGCCGCGCCCGGCGATCTGCCGCCGCGCCCAATGCCCGATGAAGGTCATCGCCGCCATCGCCGAGAAGGGCGGAGTCGGCAAGACCGCCATCGCCTGCGTGGTTGCTGCCGGATTGCGCCTGGCCGGAGCGCGCGTGCTGGTGGTGGGTCTGGACATCCAGCCGGCAGCGGCCGCGGTGTTCGCCCTGCCGCATCCTGGCGTCTCCGGCGTTGCCCAGCTCCTGCTCGGCGAGGAGGTCCAGCCGGTCGCTGGCCATCTGGATGTCGAGGTCCTCTCCGGCGGTCCGGCGTTGGATGGCGGCGACATCCGTGCGCTGCGTTCCGATGAGCTGCGCTTCGGCCTGCAGCGCCTGGCCGACCGCTATGACACGGTGGTGATCGATGTCGCCCCGGTGATCCTCCATCTCCACCGCCTGGCGCTCGATGCCGCCGACCTGGCACTGGTCATCAGCGACGCCCAGTGCATGGAGAGCCTGGCCAGCCTGGCCAAGCTGATCGGCGAGATCGCCACCGCCAAGCAGCGGCAGGCCTACAGTCCCGGGGAGGTGATCCCAGTGATCAACAAGGTCAATCGCTCCCATACCCTGGACTGCCAGCTGGCCGATCAGGTGGCGGAGCGCTACGGCGCCGATCATACGATCATCGAGATCCCGCATGCGAACATCGTGCCGACTGCGATCGCACGCCGGCGTCCCGAGATGGCGCTGAATGCCCACAGCCCGGTCCAGCAGCCCTTCCGGCAGCTGATCGCCCAGGCTGGGCAGCTGATCGTGCGCTCGCCGGAGTGGTCCGGCTAAGGCGCGCCAGGTCCGGTGCTGCGCGCGTCGGCATCGACGAGCCTCTTGATCGAGGGTTTGCCCTTGCCCGGCTTCACCCGTGCGCGTCCCACCTGGTCGATGAGGTACGAATCCTCGGTCAGGATGCGATTATCCGAGAAGGTGAGCGTCTTGCGCAGGGTACGGCAGGCCATGCGGTAGCCGCGCGCGCTGTCCGCACTGACGCGGAAGCTGACCGTCACGGTGACCATCCGTCGTAGTGCCCAGCGCGCCATACCCTGCTCCTTCACTCGCTCGTATCGCCTTGTGACCCCGGTGCATGCATGATGCACGCTCGACGCCGGCTTCCCCTGCCCGGGCCGGTGCCGACCGGGCAGAGCATTGCCTGCTGGATGCTTCTGACAAGGGAGATCGTCATGCCATTGCCCAGACCTCGGTGCAGGCCTGAAGCGCGCATCATGCGACCACACCGCGCCGTTCACGCCGGGTCTCCTGACCGGCCTCCATCGGACCTTGGCGGCTTCTTCATCAGCGACTGATCGGCGGAACCTCGCTGGCATCCTGGAGCAGGAGACTGGCGCCTGATCGCACGCGCCCCTGTGCCAGGTCCCCTGCTGGCCGCCGCGGGCTCGCTACCATGGCCTTCGGGCATCTACCTGCCCCGCTCTGCGCACGGTCGCCGGCCAGCGCTGGTAGCTGCGTGAACCCGCCGGCCGCGGCGATATCCCGATCCGCTCCGCTGCGCACGTTTCGGTGTCCACACCACGGGCCGGATCAACATCCCCGGTCATCAGCAGTAGAGCATTATTGCTATAACATGTTCGTGCGCTGGACAGGCATAGGGCCGGCTCGGCACCGCCAGGCGATGCTGCCGCCGTAGGCCTGAGACGCTGCCCGGACCCGATCATCCTGTCAGCCACCGTGGACGACCATGATGCCCCAGCGCCTCCCCCTCCCATGCCCGCTCCCCCACCTCCTGCTGGTCGTCTCGTGCATCCTGGCGGGGCTGTTCCTGAGCGCCGCCGCTGCGGTGCCCGAGCCGTTCCCAGGCACCCCGAGCGACTATCACGGCTTCGTCCGGCATGAGTTCACCGCCAACGGCCAACGTTTCCTGGTCGTCGAGCCCAAGCAGCCGACGAGCGGTCGTCCGTGGATCTGGCGGGCGGAATTCTTCGATCATGAACCGCAGGCGGACCTCGCGCTGCTGGCCCTGGGCTGGCATGTGGTGCACAATCCCGATGCCGCCGGGCATTTCGGCGGCCCACTCGGCGTCGCCGCCTGGCAGCGCTGCTATCTGATCCTCACCGCCACCTATGGCCTGTCGACCAAGCCGGTGCTGGAGGGCTTCAGCCGTGGCGGGACGCTCGCCCTCGCCTGGGCGGTTGCCCATGCGGATGAGACCGGCGGCATCTACCTCGATGCGCCGCTGCTCGATATCCGCAGCCTGGCGAGCAAGCCCAAGACCGCGGATCAGCAGGCGCTGTGGGCGGAGATCCTGCACCAGTATGATCTCACCGAGCAGACCGTGCCGGCCTACGACCAGGGTCCGCTGAACCACCTCGCGCCGCTGGCGGCCGCCAAGGTGCCCATCCTGCTGATCTGCGGCGATGCCGACCGCAGTGTGCCCTACGAGGAGAACGGCAAGATCCTCGACGAGCGCTACCGCGCTCTGGGCGGGCGACTGCAGCTCATCCTCAAGCCGGGCGGGGACCACCATCCGCATAGCCTGAAGGACCCCGCACCGATCGTGGCCTTCGCCGTCGGTGCGCTTTCTTCCCTGCACGCCGACCCCGCCATACCGCCGCGTCCCTGAGGCCGGTACCGCTCACCACTGGCAGGCCTCGTGGGCGATGAAGCTGGCGGACCAGCATGACCGTGCCTGGCCGCAGGCGGCGCGCCTATTTCTCCAGCGGCTTCTTCATCAGGTCGATGATGGCCTGCTTGCCCCTCTCCTTCAGGTCCTTGATGTCCTCCTTGCCTCGTCGGCCTTGACGCCGACCGCATCGAGGCGCGCACCCATTTTCCTGGCATATTCAAGTACGGATGCATACGATGCGTCGATCTTCTCGTTCACATTCCGGGTCGTGTCATCGATGCGCTTGATCGTATACCAGACACCGATCGCGGTAGCCGTGACGATGAGGATATTGCAGATGATTCAGGTGGCGAGGATGCCCTTGAGGGTCAGCCTCTATGCGTTCACGGCTTCATTGTCGTGTGGCGCCGGCATAGCGTAGCCCTCTCAGCTGCCGCGGGTCCGATCGGGGCTGCGGCACCGCCCCGCACCCTGACGTGCGCGGCGGACCGTGCTGACCGGGAATCCCACGGTACGCGGAGGTACATCGGCGGGCTGCGCCTTCTCCGCTCTCCTCCAGCTGCCGACCATGCGCATGCGGCAGCGCACTCAGCCGATGATCTGCAGCAGCTCGCGCGCTGCGGCGATATCCTCATTCATCGCGGTGATCACCGCCTTGAACGCGGTCTTGTCCAGGCCCAGATGCCGCCACGCCTGGGGATCGAGCTCGGAGGCATCGAAGCTCCCGGGAGAACGCATCCCGCGCAGGAAGCACAGGTGCTCGACCACCATGCTCATCGCCGTCAGGCCAGGGACCTTCGCCTGCGCCAGATCATGCTGGTGGCGGATGGCATCGGTCAGGTCGGCATCGAGCTCCCACGTCTGGCAGAGCCAAGCCGCGATCTCGGCGTCATCGGTCTTGAGCACCTCGCGGGCGGCAGCGGTGAAGCTCAAAGAGCGCTCCTTGGCAATGGTGATGATGGCGCGGGTCTCTTCGGGGACGTTTTCGACCAGGATGAGCTTGCCGATGTCCTTGAGCAGGCCAAAAGTGAAGGCGTGTTCGGGATCGCAGACCTTGTTCATGCGGGCGATCGTCCTGCACATGCCGGCGGAGACGGCGCTGTGCAGCCAATACGCCTTCATGTTGAATTGCGCCTGCTCCTGCTTGAACAGGCTTACCACCGACACCGACAGGGCGATGGAGCGGATGGTGTCGAAGCCGAGCATGCTGACCGCCTGCTCGAGGCTGGTGACCGATTCGCGCACGCCATGGACGGCGCTATTGATGAGCCGCAGCATCTTGGCGGACATGCCGGCATCCTTGACGATCACCGCGGTGATCATCGGCACGGTGGTGGCGGGATCATTGGCCATGCGCCCGACCCGCGTGGTGATCTCGGGCAGCGATGGGATGGTATGGATGCATTCGATGAGCTCGGCGAGCGAAGGGCGTTCCGATATCATGGTGGTGACCTCGCTGGGATCGCTGGGTGCTTGCATGTGTCAACGCTCCTAAGACGGTACCGCGACCCGCACGTCAGCCGCGGGTAGCAGGATCATGCGCTCGCCCGGCCGCGTGCTGCGCAGCAGACGCAAGCCGACGCAGAGCATGCGGCATTCCTCGCGCTCCAGCCCGATCGCCAGCTGATCGAAGCCGTTCTCCAGGTATTCGACGCAGTCGGCGGTGCTCGCACCCATCACCTTGGCATAGCGCTCCAAGCTGTCCAGGCAGGCCTCCACCAGCTCCGGCTCGGTGCCGAAATCGGCGAGCGCGATCACCGCGCGGATGGCGCCGCGCAGCGGATCTGGGCGGGGTGGGAGGACCGGTGGACGATGCATCGGTGTCATGGCCATCTCCTGAGCACATCCTGCGCCAAATGCCGATGGCGCGGCGCGCGGCGCGCTATCGTCACTGTCGGGCCCGGCGAGATCGATCATGCCGGCGGCGATGGCCAAGAGATGCGGGCGCGAACCGTCCACATGCCTGCACGTATCCTCGGATTTCACAGCGGGAAGGATCGCTGCGCGGCGTGGCCGGCCGGGTGGCGCAGCGTGCCAACGGGATGCATGGGCCTGATCGCGCGTATACCGGCTTCCCCCGCCTCCGGCTCGATCGTGCTGCGGTCAACCCCAACCAATGTGGTTGGGGCCCCATTTCCTGGCTCTGGTCGGCTGGCGACCTGCATAGGCATCCCACAGCATCGGGGCGTACTGCAGCGCGTGAGCAGCTGCTTGGACAGGCCTGTGGGGCCGCACGGTGCGGAAGCCGGAGGAAGCCGCAGCGGGATGGCTGCTCACAGCGCGATCAGCAGCAGGTCGCATGCGGCTTGGGTCATCGCCAGCATGGCGGCGATGAACTCCGTGCCGTCGACCTGCTCGGGGCGTAGATGCGGCCACCGCTGCTGATCGATCACCTACCGACCGCAGTCGCCGGACGAGCGCATCGCCCGCCCCGCGCACCGCTGGTCGACGAGCATGCGCATGGCGACCTGCTCGGGAACGGGGCGCCTAAAGATGGCGATCTGGCAGCGGGTGGCATCGACCAGGCCGCAGAGAGAGCACCGAAGGCACTGCTCCTGAGTTAGGGCGAGACCCCTTCACCTGGTCGGCCGGCAGCATCGCCGTCCGCCGCCATCGGCCCCGGGCGAGCAACCACCGGGCCGGTACGCGGCGCCGACGACTTGCGGAAGACCTCGGTCAGGGTCCCATGGATGGGCAGCAGCTTGTCCATCCGCGTCCTGGTCATCACCATGCGATTGCGCTCACTGACATGGACCAGGTACAACGAGCCGTTGATCCGGCGGAAATCCCGGCACAGGCTGGCCAGGCTGCCGAAGGCGATGCTGGGGAGCTCGACCGCCTCTTCGCAATCGATGATCACATGCTGGACCCCGCTATCGATGAACTGGCGGTTCACCTGATCGCGGAAGCCCAGCCAATCATTCTGGTCGAAGTGCCCGGGCAGCTCGATGACGCACTGCCCATTGACCATCCGGGTGTTCAGCATGGTCATACCGCCCCCGTTTCGGCTGCGCCGAGCGGAAGGCCTTGCGCCGCCTTTTCGACCGCACCGATGATGCGATCGGCGTCGAACGGCTTGACGATGAAGTCGCAGATGCCGAGCTCGACGGCGCGGCGCATGGACTCGCGCTGATCGACCGCGGTGACCATGATCACCTTCGCAGTGGGGTTGATCTGGCGGATGCCGGCGAGTGCGGCCAGGCCATCGGCATTCGGCATCACGATGTCGAGGGTGGTGATGTCCGGGCGCAGCTCGCGGTAGCGAGCGATGGCCTCGTTCCCATCCGCGGCCTCGCCGCAGATGCGGTAGCCGAGGGGCTCCAGCGCATCGCGGATGAGCTTGCGCATGAACAGCGCGTCGTCGACGATGAGAATGCTGATCATCCCTGACTCCCCTGGCTTGACGCCTCGTCTGCGGACGGGGCGATGGCGAATTGCAGCGCCCCGAGCTGGCTGCGCACAGAGCGGTCCCCGGTGAAGGTCAGCGAGCCACCCTGCTTCTTCATCAGCTCGCTGGCACGCAGGATGAAGGCCAGGAAGGCCGGCGACGCCATGACCGTGTCAGCGGCGAAGGCCATGGTGATGGCGGTCTTGCCGTTGCGGATCGCGGCGCGCAGATGCGACGCCAGGGCCTCCGCCCGGCTCTGGTCGATGACGCCGCTGGCCTTGATGATGACTGCTGTGGAATCTGACATGGTTGCTCTCCGAGGAGGTGGTGGGCGCTCAGCGTTCCTGATCACAGCTCGATGCGATTATGGCCGAAGTCCTCGACCACGAGGGTGAGATCCTCAGGGGTGAATTCGACCCTCCGCCCCAGCCGTCCGCCGACATGGTGGGCGATGACCGGGATGCGCGCCGCTGCAAGCGCGTCGGTGACCGAGGCGATGTTGGATGCGCCGATGTCGCGAGTGTAGTCCAGCGCATGGTCGAACATGCGCGCCCCCCCGGCGAATTTGCAACGCAGGCGGCTGCGCGCTGCGCCATGGGCGGTCAGCGACTCCAGCAGGCAGTCCACCGCATGGTCCGCATACTTCCCCGGCAGCATGCCGCGTGGCCGGCCCTCGGCATGCGGCAGGAGCACGTGCGCCATGCCCGCCAGGCGGATCTCGGGGTCGTAGATCACCAGCCCGATGCAGCTGCCGAGGACGGACTGCAGGCGATTGGGAGAACGCGTGAGATGGACCTGGCCGATCAGCACCTTGATGTCCTTGATCTGGCCCTTGCGCACAGCTTCGGTGCTAATCATGGCCGGCTCCGCGAGTGATGGCATGCAGCACTTCCGGCGACGGTAGGAACACCAGGTGGATGGTCGGCCCGGAGCCGATGCAGGCGATGCGCGCCGTCACCACCACCGCATCGTCGGCGCAGGCGGCGGATTCGATCAGCAGCGCATCCCAGGCCGCGGTGCCGACATCGACCAGGACCACCGGGGCTAAGGGCACGGCGACGATGTCCATGCGGCTGGCCATGCCATTCATCATCGAGGAGAAGAGGATGTTGGCGGTCTCCTGGAGCATCGAGCGCTCCATCTCGCCGATGCCTCCAGCCTGCTCCTCGCCGGGCAGTTTCCCGCCGAGGCAGACCACCAGCTGGGTGGCGTCAGCATAGGAGAGCTGCACCGCGGCATTGCCCGGCAGCCCGCCGTTCACCCGCGAGGCGATGGTGATGGTGGTCGCACCCGCATCCTCGCCTTCCTGGGGGATGAGATCGAGCCGGACTGAAGCGACCGAGCAGACCTCGATGCGGACCTCGCGGTGGAGCCAGCGGGACAGCATGGAGCCGGCATTGCCGGCCCCATGGCGCGCGCTGGCGGCGAGATCGTCGAGATGGATCTGGCTGATCATGTCAGGCTCCTGCGCTCAGCAGCGGACGCTTCGCGCACGCCAGGTCATGGATGCCATGGATGTCGAGGATCAGCGCGACCCCCCCATCCCCCAGCACGGTGGCGCCGCTCAATCCGCGCACCCGGTTGAACTGCGCCCCCAGGGGCTTGACCACGATCTCCTCGTCGCCGATCACCTGGTCGACGGCGATGGCGATGGTCTCGCTCCCGCCCTTGGTGATCACCGCCCGCAGCAGGCCGCCGGCGGCGGCCAGGGGCACGATGCCGACCACGCGCTGGAGGTCGACCAGGCTGATCACCTGGTCGCGCAGGAAGATGACCCTCCCCTTGCCGTCCACGCTGCGCACCTCACGGCCGTCGATCTCGACGATCTCGCGCACGCAGTCGAGGGGGAAGGCGAAGCGGGCATCGCCGATCTTCACCAGCAGGGAATCGATCATCGCCAGGGTCAGCGGCAGGGCGATGGTGAAGGTGGCGCCCTTGCCGGGCTCGGAGGCGATGGCGATGGTGCCCTTGAGCGAGAGCACCTTGCTGCGCACGATGTCCATGCCCACCCCGCGGCCTGAGATGTTGGTGATCGCGGCGGCGGTGGAGAAGCCGGGCAGGAAGATGAACTGGTAGATCTCCTCGTTGGTCATGCGATTGGCCGCCTCGGCGGTCACCAGGCCACGCTCGATCGCCTTGCTCCTGATCCTCTCGACCGACAGGCCGCGCCCATCGTCACGAACCTGGATGCAGATGGTGCTGCCGCGATGGAAGGCCTCGAGGTGCACCATGCCCTGGGGGGCCTTGCCCGCCGCCACCCGTTCCGCGGGCGTCTCCATGCCGTGATCGATGCCGTTGCGGATGAGATGGGTGAGCGGATCGCCGATCTCATCGATGAGCTTCTTGTCGAGCTCGGTCGAGTCACCGGAGGTCACCAGCTTGGCGTCCCGACCACGCTCCTTGCACAAGTCGCGCACCAGCCGGTGGAAGCGCTGGAAGAGCGGGCCGATCGGCACCATGCGCGATTGCATCACGCTGTGCTGCATGGCGCTGGTATGCCGGTGCAGTTCCAGGGTCGTGTCGCGGGTGCGCCGGATCTCGTCCTGCGCCCGGCGCAGGAGGGAGATGCTGGAGAGCTGGCGCGCCGAGGCGGTGCCGCCGCCATCGCCGACTGCCAGCTGCTCGAGCGCCCGGGCATCCACGCCGTCGAGCAGCCGGACCAGCGTATCGACCTGCTGGGTCAGCCGGGCCTTGGTGATGGCCAGCTCGCCGGCGGTATTCAGCAGGTGGTCGAGGCGCATGGTATCGACGCGCACCGTGTCGGCAGCGGCAACGCCATGCCCGGCTGCCACCTTGGCCTCCGGCTGGACGGAGGCATTTGGGCCGCCGGCGCTGCGCGCCGGGGCCTCGCCCGCGGCCAGGGGATCGATTGACCAATCGCGCACCAGGTCGCAGGTGATCGCCTCGATGAGCTCGGCGAGCGGCGCGAGCGAGGAGATCACCGCGCACAGCGATAGGGAAGCGCCGGTGCCCTTCTCGAGATCGCCCCTGGTGGGGCGGGAATGGTGGATGGTCGCCACCTTGCCCAGGTTCTCGAGGATCATGCGGAAGCGCAGATCGGGCAGCTGCGTATGCGCTGCGAGCACCAACCGCACCTTCCACAGCGGCTGCCCCGTGCAGGCGGCGCGGGCGGCAGAGAGCTCTTGTTCGCTCGGCGACCACAACGGCAGGCTGGCCTGCTGCGCCGCCGCCTTGGCCAGCTGGCGGGCGCAGGCATCATCGAGGGCGGCGCAATCAGGGGACGACTCCTCGCCGCGCTCGACGCGATCAATGCAGGTCTGCAGCGCATCCTTGGTGGCGAACAAGTCGCTCATCACCCCGGCATCGAGGCGCATGCGGCCATCACGGATCGCTGCCAGCAGGCTCTCGCCTTGGTGCGAGAGGCGGGCCATCTCGTCCAGGCCCATGCTCGCGCTGGCGCCCTTGAGCGAATGCAGATGGCGGAATACGGCGTCGACATGCAGCATCTCCTCCGGACTGCCTTCGCAGGCCAGCAGCGACGCATCCAGCTCGGTGAGCGCTTCCCGCGAGGTGCCGATCCACAGGGGCAGGTGCCTGGCCATGTCCGGCTTGACCGCCAGGCGCTCATGGCGCCTGGATGCCTTAGCGGGATCGCGGCCGATGCGCATCGCCTCGGACGTGCTGCCTGGCCCCGACAGCAGCCACGCCTCGCCCGGGGGCACCTCCAAGGCCGCCAGCAGCACGGCCGCATCCCCGGCGCAGAAGCCAAAGACGCCGATGCGCAGCTGGAAATCGCGCAGCGGCGCCCAGAGATCCTCCGGCCCGGAGACCAGCTGGATGATGCGTCGGATGCCCACGCCCTGGGAGATGGCGTCCATCGCCGCGGTGGCCCCACGGGAGAAATGCAGCAGGCTGTCGGCCTCGAAGAGCAGCGCGACCGCCTGCTTGCCCTCGCCCATCGCAACCATGGTCTCGCAGATGTCCTCCTCATCGAGCCGGCCATGCAGCCAGGACGGCGCCTGGCCGAGGTGCTCAGCGACCGGATCGTAGGCACGTGGGGGCAGGCTGGGAAGCTCCGCGGGCAGCGCCGGCTGCGGGAGCACGGCTGGCGCAGCGGTTGGCGGCCCCACGGGCGCGGCCGGTGCGCCAAGCACCCCTTCGAGGAGGCGGAGCGCCGGCTGGATGTCGACCTGGCTGGTGCAGCTGCCGGCGACATCCGCCATCAGCGAGCTGACCGTATCAAAGGAGCGGAACAGGGCATCGACCACCAGGGCGGTGAAGGTCACCTTGCCGTGCCGGATCAGATCGAGCACGGATTCCATGAGGTGCGTGACCTGGGCGATATCGGTGAGCTTGAGGAAGCCGGCCGCACCCTTGAGGGAATGGGCGGCGCGGAACATCTCGGCGATGTCATCGGGACCGATGGCGCGCTGCTCGACCGCCAGCAGCCGGTCATTGAGCGTGGCGATATGCACACCCGCCTCGTCGAGGAAGCCGGTGACCGCATCGGAATCGATGCCGAAATCATTGGCAGCCATGATCAGCGCTTCCTGTAGATGGTGGGACGCACGTAGGAGAATTCGCTGCTGCGATCGTTGAGGGTCTCTGCACCGCCCAGGATCAGCCAGCCACCCGATCTCAGCCGGGCGCTGACATGGCGCATCACCGTGGCCTTGCTCTCGCCGTCGAAGTAGATGAGCACGTTGCGCAGCAGGATCAGGTCGTAGGGCTTGCCCGAGGATGCCTGCTGGAGGTTGTGCTGGCGGAAGCTGACCAGGCGGCGCAGCTGCTCCTGCACCTGGTGCCCGCTGTTGTCGGGCAGCTTGGTGAAGTACTGCTTCAGGCAGCGCGGCGTCAGCTTCTGGAGCGCATAGGCGGAGTAGATGCCCCTGGCCGCGCGCTCGAGCACCTGGGTGTTGATGTCGGTGGCATCGATGTGCACGCCATGGGCGCTGCCAGAGAGGCCCGCGGTCAGGGCGATGGCCAGGGAGTAGGCCTCCTCACCGGTCGAGCTGGCGGCGCTCCAGGCGCGGAAATCGGCAGAGGCCGGCACCTGCTGCCGCCAGTGCGGCATGATGGTGCCGAGGAGGAAATCCCAGTGCTGCTTGTGGCGGAAGAAGAACGTCTCATTGGTGGTCAGGGCCTCGAGGCAGGCCTGGAACTCGTCCTGGTGGCCGGGTGCCGTGACATAGGCGTGGTAGGCGCTGAAGGAGGGCAGCTGGAGCGCCTCGACCCGCTTGCGCAACCGGCTCTGCACCAGGTTCTGCTTGGCATCCGCCAAGCGGATGCCGGTCTCGCGGTACATCATCTCCTGGAACAGCTTCATGTCGCTATCGCTGAAGTGCAGCTCAGCGGGAGTCGTCAGAGACGAGGGGCTGATGCGGGTCGGCATGAGGGTGGTCATTGGTCGCTCGTCCTGCCTATCCCTTTGCACCCGATGTGCCAAGCCGCGGTCCCTACTCTGTACTGTCGTGCCAGGGAGTTGCATCGACAGCCCCGGGGGTCGACCCAAGAGTTGTGCCGCTGGCCCCAAGTGTTGGGACCAGGGCCCGATGTTGGGGTGCCCTGCGCACCACCGGGCCCTTCAGGGGGCCGCCGATCTGATCACCGGGTCGGTGCGGAGGCGAGGCCGAGGCCACCGCTCTCGCCGCCAAGCCAGGCGCGGCCACGCTTCCCCTCCCGGCAGGCCGTGGTCGCAACGACGCCGACCGGTGCGACCAGGGGCATGGGCCACCCTGATCACACCGGTCGATGGGACAGCTGAAGCGGTGACGACACCCCTGGAGGCTCGGCTCCTGCCAGGGGCATCGCTCACTCGTGGTAGAGCGCTTTGCCGGCCGTCTCGAGCTCGCCGTCCTCCTCCTGGGCCAGCGACTGGCGGGACAAGGTGGCACGCGCGGGCGCATGCCCCGCCGCGCCGTTGCGCTGGCCATTGCGGGTCGCCGACACCACACCGTTCCCCTGCCGGGTCAGGCCGGCTCGCGGTTCGGGCTTGGCCGCCGGGCGGCGCGCCGCCGCCAGCGCCGGACGGCGCTCGCGCTCGCTATCCTCGGCCAGGTGGAAGCGCGCGACCAGCTCCTGCAGGCGCTGGGCCTGCGCCGAGAGCTCCTCGGCGCTGGCGGCCATCTCCTCGGCCGAGGCCGAATTCTCCTCGGTGATCGCCGAGATGCCTTCCGCGCCCTTGCTCAGCTCCTTGGCGGTCACCGCCTGCTGCTCGGTGCTGGCGTTGATGCTCGCCATCCCCTGGCTGGTGCTGGTGATGCCCTCGATGATGGCATGCAGGGACTTGCCCACCTCATGCGACAGGGTGGCGCCATCCGTCACCCGCTTGCCCGATTCGTCGATCAGCTGCGCGATCTCCTGGGCGGCGGTGCTGCTGCGCTCGGCCAGCTTGCGCACCTCGTCCGCCACCACCGCGAAGCCCAAACCGTGCTCCCCCGCGCTGGCCGCTTCGATGGCGGCATTCAGGGCCAGGAGGTTGGTCTGGTTGGCGATCTGGTTGATCACCCCGATGATCTTGGCGATCTGCGACGAGCTGTCGTTGATCGCCTTCATGCCGTCTATCGAGCGCTTGACCGTGGTGCTGCCGGCCTCGGCGGTGGCGCTGGTGCCCTGGGCGACGCGGTTCGCCTCGCCGGCCTTGGCCGCGACAAGCTCGATGCTCTTGGAGAGCTCCTGCACCGCCGCGCTGATCTCCTCCACCGAGCTGGCCTGGGTCTGCGCGCCGCTGCTGATGTTCTGCGCTGAGGCCGAGAGCTCCTCGCCCGAGGCAGCAGTCTGGTCGGCCGCCGCGCGGATCTCCGCCATCACCCCATGCAGGGTCTCGACGGTGGTGTTGAGGGCGGCGGCCATCTCGCCGATCTCATCCTTGCCAACGCTGGGGATGCGCACGGTCAAATCGCCCTCGGCGACCTCCTGCATGGCCGATGCCATGCTGCGGATCGGACGCGAGATGCCGCGGGCGATCAGCCATGCGGTCACCAGGCCGATGACCACCGCCGCCAGGGTGGCGGCGCTGAGCAGCCACAGCGCGCGGGAGGCCACCTGGTCGGCGACCAGGCCCGCCTTCGCCGCCCCATCGTTGTTGATCTCGATGATGCGGTTGAGCGCCTTGTCGGCGCGGTAATAGGTGTCGCGCATGGCGCCGCCCATCAGCAAGGCGTGCGCCTCGTCCTTCTTGCCGATCTCAAGGAACTGCTTGCCGAACTCCTGGTAGGCCTTCCAGTCGATCACGAACTGCTTGTAGATGGTGTTCTCCTCCTCGGTCTGCGGCAGCGGCTCGTAGATCTTCTGCCCGGCGGAGAAGACCGCGAGGGCCTTGACCATCTCGCCCTCATACTTCTCCATCGTCGCGGCATCGCTGGCGGTCAGGTGGGCATACTGCTGGCGGCGGTAGCTGCCGGCGCCCAGGCGCATCTCCTCGATCGAGTAGACCGAGGGCAGCCAGCGGTCCTTGATCACCGTGGTCTGCTCGGTGACCCGGTGCAGCTGGGTGATGGCGAACGCAGCCACCCCGATCAGCAGGGAGAGGACCAGGCCGAAGCCGAGCAGGAGCTTGGTCTGGATGCGGAGATTGGCGAGATTCATGGCTGTTCCTTCGTTGTCGTTGGTTGTTCGGTGAATGATGGTGGTGGAAGCGGTAGTGCTCAGACCGGCGCAGCGACGCTCTGGAGCTGGGCCTGCTCGCTGGTGGCGAGGACCTTCTCGATGTCGAGCAGCAGCTGCAGGTGGTCGTCGAGCCTGGCCACGCCGATGAGGTATTCACCAGCGATGCAGGCGATGGTGTCAGGCGGCGGCTGGATATTGGCCTTGGGGATCTTCATCACCCGCGAGACCGCATCGACGATCATCCCGACGATGCCGCCGTCCATGCGCGTGACCACGATGCGGGTGTGCTCATCAAGGCCGCAGCTGCCCATGCCGAAGCGCTTGCGCAGATCGACCACCGGGATGACGGTGCCGCGCAGGTTGATGATTCCCTCGATGTAGCCGGGCATCTGCGGCACCTTGGTGATGCCTTCGACGAGGATGATCTCCTTGACCTTGATGATCTCGATGGCGTATTCCTCGGCTCCGAGGTTGAATGACACCACCTGCAGGTAGTCCTGCATCTTGAGGGTCATGCGCGATTGCTCGACGGTGGATACCTGGGTCATGACGTCTGCTCCTGTGATTGATCGTTGGGTGATGCCTAGGGGATGAAGTTCTTGACCATCAGCACGACATTGCCGCGCTGATTGAATTCGACGCGCGTCATGCGCGCCTGGACCATGGCGAGGCCGAAGCCGCCGCAGCGCTTGCCTGCCCGCTCGCGCAGCGCGGAGACGTGCAGCGGATCGAAGGAATCGAACAGGCGGTGGGTGTCGAAGCCGCTGCCTTCGTCGGCGATCTTGACCATCACCCGGTCGGGCATGATCAGGGTCGAGACGCGCACCGTGAGTTCGGGCGCGAAGCGGTTGCCCCACTCGATGCCGTTCATCGCCATCTCGCGGATCGACCACACCAGGTCGTCGAGCACCCCGGACGGCAGCGGCTGGCGCGCCAGGGCCTGGAGGTAGCGGGTCAGCAGTTCGACCGCCGCAGGCGAGGAGGAGATGACGAAGTCGAACCATTCGTTGCCGAGATTGTCGAACGCCACCAGGTCGCGGTCGGGATCGAACTGCAGGGCGTAGCGGAACGCGCGCTCGAACTCGCGCACATCGACCGGCTTGGTGAGGATGCCGGCGGGATTGAGATCGAAGCACTGTCGCGCCGCGCTGTCGATCGCATTGCCGGTCACCACCAGCACCGGGAGGTGGGGATGCAGGCGGCGGATCGAGCGGAAGAGGTCATGCCCGAGGGCATCAGGCAGGCCGAGATCGAGGATGACCAGGTCCGGCTGCTGCTCTGCCAGCGCCAACCGCGCGGCGGCGGCGGTCGAGCACGAGGTGGCGGTGATGCCAATTTTCGTCAGCACATGGCCGATCAGGGTGCAGATGATCGGGTCATCATCGATATGCAGGACGCGCTTGCCCGCGACGATGACGTGACGCTCGGGCGGCAGCGCCGTGCGCGGACGCAGCGCCAAGAGCGAAATGTCGTCGGCGAAGGCATGCAGCGGCACGGCGCTGGTGGCCATGTCGATGGCGCCGGTGAGCACACCGGTCAGATCCGTGCTCGCCTGGCCCAGCTGGGTCAGGCACCGCTGGCCGTGGGTGCAGGCGATGGGATAGAGATCCTCGCTCAGGCCATCGGTGTAGGCGAGCAGCACCTCGCCATCAGCGAGCGTGGTCGAGCGCATCTCGCGTTCACCATCGGCGGCGACGCCCAGGGCGCTGCCTTCCGCCTCGAGCTTGCGGAAGCCGGTGGTGGCAGAGCACACCAACGGGGCGGGATGCCCAGCGGAGGCATAGACCAGCTCGCGGCTGGCTTCGTCATAGCGGGCGCAGAAGGCAGTGGCGTAGTACTCGCCCGGGAACAGCTCGCGCATCACGCTGTCGGCGCGCGCAAGGATCTCCGCCACCGGCACTCCCGCCTCGAGCGAGCTGAACCAGGTCCGCAGGGCGATCCCGCCGAAGGCGGCAGGGGTGCCATGCCCGCTGACGTCGGCGACGAACAGCAGCACCTGGCCCTGGCCATCGGCGCGCACGTCCATGTAGTCGCCGCCCAGGCCCGCCTGCGGCAGATGGCGGAGCGCCACATCGGTGTGGCGCAGCCAGGAGAAATCGGAGGGGAAGATGCGCTGGTGCAGCCTGCGGGCGAACATGCGCTCGCGCGTCATCGCCGCGCGTAGGTTCTTCTCGGTATCGAGGCTCATCTCCATGCGACGGATGGTGATGCGATCGGAGCGGCTGGCGGAGATCTGGTCTACCAGCAACCGCAGCTCATCGAGCTTGATCGGCTTGCGCATCAGGCCGACTGCGCCCTCCTCGACCGCCTGGCGCAGATCGCAGATCGCGCTGTGCGCGGTCATCAGCAGCACGTCGACGCCCGGGAAGAGGTTGCGCACTTTATGCAGCAGCTGCGTCCCACTGCCCCCCGGCATGCAGATGTCGGTGATCACCAGGTCGATGGCCCCGTCCGTGCGGCTGATCGCTGCGGTGGCAGCATCCACCGAGCTGGTGCCGATGGCCTGGTGACCGCAGCGGGCCAGGAAGGGCTCGATGGTATCGAGGATCAGGGGTTCATCATCGACAACTAGGATGCGCATGATGCGGTGCTCCGACATCCCTGCATTGCGTCGGCTGTGCCAGAACCGGGTGGAATCCCAGCGGTTGTGCTGCCAAGCCTTTGCGTCATCCAGGTGGCATCGCGCGTGGTGGCGAACACCAACCCCTGGGGTCAGCGGCCCAGGGGTTGGGGTAGCGGCGGGGTGCAGCGACAGCTGCGGGAATGAGGGCGAAACGCGCGCACCCACAGACGCCTGATGCGGCCTGCAGGGCGCGGAAAGGGGGGCGTAGACGAGGGTTGAGGACGCGCTGATCGGTACCAGAGCGCAGCAGGGCCAGGGGGCGCGCACCCGCGCTGCCCCGCGCAGGCATCACGCTGGCGACGGCGCTTCCGGCAGCAGCAGGCGGAACGATGAGCCGGCGCCGGGGTGCGAGTCGAGCAGCAGATGACCGTGATGCGCCACCATGCATCCGACCACGGTGGCCAGCCCCAGGCCGCTCCCCTGCCCGGGCGCTTTGGTGGTGAAGAAGGGCTCGAAGATGCGGTCCTGGATGGCCTCGGGGATGCCGATGCCGTCATCCGACACGCTGATGGCGGCGAAAATGCCCTGGATCTCCTGGGCGCAGATGCGGCAGCGATGGCCTGTGACCGTCTCGCGCGACACCCCGATGCGCACCCGCCCACCGGCCCGCAGCGCATCGCGGGCATTGATGCAGAGGTTGAGCAGGGCGTTGAAGAGCTGCTCGCGGCTGCCGCTCACGCACGGACCCGGCTGCTCGAGCGCGAGCTCCAGGGTCTTGCCATCGCCGATAGTGCAGCGCAGCAGGGACTCCAGGTCGGCGACCATCGGCGAGAGGCAGATGGCCGTCATCGCCGGCTGCCCATGGCGGGCGAAGGTGAGTAGATCGCGGACCAGCGCCGCCGCCGTGGTCGATGAGCGCTCGATGCAGGAGAGCCGATGGCTGGTCGCGGCATCGCCGCGGCAGACCTGCTGCACCAGTGAGAGATTGGCGAGGATCACCTGCAGGTGGTTGTTGAAATCATGCGCCAACCCGCCGGCGAGGCGCCCCAGCGCTTCCAGCTTCTCGCTCTGGTCGAGACGTTGGCGCTGGGCGAATGCATCGGTGATGTCCCACACCAGGCCGATCACGCGCTGGCTCGCGTCGGGAGCCCCGCTCTGGCGGCCGCGGATGCGGATGCGCCGGCGCACGCCGTGATGGGTCCACCAGGCATCGATCTCGATGGTCTGGCTGCCTGAGAATCCCTGCGACCAGGCGGCGATGATGGCGGGGCGCTCCTCGGCCGGGAATCCCGCCATCATCTCCTGCCATCCCATGACTGCCGAGTCGTGTTCAAGACCCAGGATCGCCGCGGCCTCATGACCGAAGGAGATGGCTGAGCCGGGGCCATCGATCTGCCAGGTGCCCATGCCGGCGGCCGCCAGCGCCAGATCGAGGCGTGCCTGGCGATCCAACGCCGCCCCCTCCGCCAGGTGGCGCAAGGCGCTCTCATCGACCGCCTGGCGCGCCAGGCGGTCGTTCGCGGTGCGCAGCGCGGCGGTCAGCTGGGCGACCGACAGGTGGACGGCGACCCGTGCCAGCAGCTCACCGACGATGACCGGCTTGGCGATGACATCGCTGGCGCCTACTGCAAACGATCTGATGCGCTCCTCGGCATCCTGGCTGGCGCTGAGGAACAGCACCGGGATGCCGGCAGTGTGGGGGTCGTCGCGCAGGCGGCGGCAGGTCTCGATGCCATCCATCTCCGGCATGCGGATATCGAGCAGGATGAGGTCCGGCCGGCGCGCGGTGACCGAACGCAGGGCATAGGCGCCTCCTGGTGCCTGCCGTACCGTCAGTCCGTGTGCGCCCAGGATCGCGCCGAGGACCTGGAGGTTCTCCGGCACGTCATCGACGATCAGCACTTCGCCGCTCAGCATCGGGGTACTGGCGGACGGTTCGTTGCTGGCAGCTTGAGGCATGGACGTCCAAGGCATGGACCAGCCAGTGCGAACGCCATGCCAGGCGAGGGCGCGCACCGCTTGGCCGTCCGCCAGGCACTTACGCCCATGCCCTGCAGTGAGCCACCCCAAACATCGGGGTTGCCCACCACCTCTTGGGGCGCCACCGGCCGCCGCTCACTGCATCAGACTGTACTTGTCGATGCGCCAGCGCAGCGCCTCATAGGTGATCTGCAGCTCCTTGGCCGCCGCCCGGCGGTTCCAGCGGTGCCTGACCAGCGCGTCGCGCGTCGTACGCGCCTCCGCCGGCTCGGCGTCAGCGGCTTCCTCCACCGGTCGGCGGCCCGGCCCGCCTGGCCGCGCGCCAGGAGCTGGACCGGAGGCCCGGGCGCGTGGCAGGACCAGCAGGTCGGGGGTGATGGTGCCCTTGTCGCTGAGCATCACCGCGCGTTCGATGATGTTGCGCAGCTCGCGCACATTGCCGGGGAAGTCATAGGCATCGAAGGCCGCCAGCGCCCCGGACTGGAAGAGCGCGCTGTCCAGGTGCCGGCGGGCGGCGAACTGGAGGAGGAAGTGCTTGGCCAGCAGCGGGATGTCCTCGCGGCGCTCGCGCAGCGGCGGCAGCACCAGCTGATAGGTGTTGAGGCGGTAGAAGAGGTCGCGCCGGAAGGTGCCGTCGTGGACCATGCCCTCGAGATCCTGGTTGGTTGCGGCGATGACGGTGACATCGACATCGACCTCCTTGCGGCCGCCGAGGCGCCTGAACTGCCGGGCCTCCAGCGCGCGCAGCAGCTTCGCCTGGGCGGCGGCGGAGATGTCGCCGATCTCATCGAGGAACAGCGTGCCGCCGTCGGCCAGCTCGAAGGCACCGGGGCGATCCGCATCCGCACCGGTGAACGAGCCCTTCATGTGGCCGAAGAGTTCGCTCTCGACCAGGGTCTCGGGCAGGGCCGGGCAGTTCACCACCACGAATGGCGCCTCGTTGCCGCGCAGGCGCCGATGGAGCTCGCGCGCCACGACATCCTTGCCACTGCCGGTCTCGCCGGAAATCAGCACATTGTCCAGCGCCGAACGCGATGCCGCATCGAGGAATGTGCGCACTGCCTGGCAGGCCGGGCTGGCGCCGAGATAGCCGCTGTCGGCCGGGCCCTGGCTGCGCGCCAGGGCCGCCCGCAAGCGGTTGCGATCGCCTTCCACCTCCATCAGGCGGCGCGTGCGCTCCATGGCCGCGAGCAGATCAGGGAACTTCACCGGCTTGCGCAAGAAGTCCGCGGCGCCCAGCCGCATCGCCTCGATGGCGGTGTCCATGGTGCCGTGGCCCGACATCATGATCACCGGCAGCTCGGGGTGGTCGCTGCGCAGGCGCCTGAGCACCGACAGGCCGTCCTCGCCCGGCATGCGGATATCGAGCAGAGCGAGGTCGGGCGGATTGATCAGGAAGGCCTTCACCGCCGCCTCGCCGTCGGTGAACTCGCGGATGCGGTGGCCCTGGCGGACGAGGAAATCGCGCAGCGACTCGCGGATGACCTCCTCATCATCGATCACCGCGATATCCATCCCAGGACTGCTCATGTGCTCTCCTGCTCGGCGATGCGATGGTGCAGACGCACGGTCACGGTGGTGCCCGTGCCCGGCTGGCTGGCGATATCGAGCTGGCCGCTGCATTGGGTCAGCACCCCGCGGGCGGTGGCCAACCCGAGCCCGACGCCGCGATCGGGCCCCTTGGTGGTGAAGAAGGGCTCCCCGGCTTTGGCCAGGGTGGGGGCATCCATGCCGATGCCGTTATCGCTCACCCGCACGCTGACCGGATCGCTCGGCAGCACCCCCCCGTCGACGACGATGGAGATGCGTCCGCGTCCGGTCCCGGCCCGGGCGATGCAGGCATCCCCGGCGTTCGAGAGCAGGATCTGCACCACCTCCTGGATGCCGAAGGGATTGGCGCGCACACGTGCGCGCCCACCTTGGGCCGAGATCTCCAGGTCGATGCCGGCCGCCTGCAGGCGGGTGCCCATCAGGCGCACCGCCGCCCTGACCGCGGTCATCACCTCGACCGTGACCATGTCCAGCCGCGCACGCTCGTCGGCGAAGCCGCGCACGCTCTGGATCAGGTCGTCGATGCGATCGGCCTCGGCGATGATGCGCCGCATTTTGGCCTTGATCTCCGCCTGCGAGATGTCCCAGCCCTCCTCCAGGCCGATGAGGATGCCTTCGGCGAAGCCGCGGATGCCGCCCAGGGGCTGGTTGATCTCGTGGGCCATGCCGCCGGCCATGTCGGCCAGGCCCTTGAGCCGGTGCTGCTGCATGCGGCTGATCATCGCCGCGTCATCGTTATATCCGGGAACGGTGGTCATTGGGGTCGGCCCTCGAGGAGTGTACCCATCAGCTGGGAGAGCTGCCGGATGCGCACCGGCTTCTCGATGAAGGCCGCCAGCCCATCCTGGCGCAGCGCGTCGATGTTCTCGCCGGCGGTATGCCCCGACATGAGCACGATGAGCGCGCCGGGGTCCGCCCGCCTGATCGCCCTGAAGACGCCCGCGCCGCTCTGCTTGGGCATGATCAGATCGATCAGGCCGATGGCGAAGCGCGGCTGGGTCTGCTGCCAGGCGGCGATGGCGGCATCGGGGTCGGCGACGGTGGTGACCTCCCAGCCGAGATGGCGCAGACCATCGGCGAGCACCTCGCGCACGGTGGCCTGGTCATCCAGCAGCAGCACGCGGCCGGTACGGTGCTGCATGGCGGTAGTGGCAACGCTCACCGGCGTGCTCGCCGCGGGCGCCGCGGAGCTGCCCAGATACAGGGAGACGGTGGTGCCGCGGCCGGCCGCCGAATCGAGCGACAGATAGCCGCCATGGGCGACCACGCAGCCCAGCACGGCCGAGAGCCCAAGGCCCGTCCCCTTGCCCTCCGGCTTGGTGGTGAAGAACGGCTCGAAGATGCGGCCCTGGATCGACTCGGGGATGCCGATGCCGGTGTCGGCGACCGTCAGGACGGCGAAGTCGCCGCTGAAGGCCCGGCGCGAGACCTGGCAGAAGGCCTGCTCCACCGCCCGCCGTTCGAGGCTCAGCGACAGGCGCCCACCGTCGGGCATCGCATCGCGGGCATTGATGCAGAGGTTCAGGATCGCGTTCTCGAGCTGCCCGGCATTGCCCGAGACGACGATCGGCCCCGCGGGGATGGCGGCGGTGAGGGTGATCGCCGTCCCGAGCGAGCGCGAGGCCATCTGCACGGTCTGGCGCAGCAGCTGGCAGAGGTCGATGGTTGAGCGCTCGAGATCGCGACGCTTGGCGAATGTCAGCAGGTCGCGGATGAGGATGGTGGAGGCTTCGGCGGCCTTGCTGATGTTGTCCAGGTGGGCGGCGGCCTGCGGCGAGCCGGCGCCATCCAGGTGCAGGATGTCGACCTCGGCGGTGATGATGGCGAGCTGGTTGTTGAAGTCGTGGGCCACCCCACCGGCCAGCAGTCCCAGGGCCTCCATGCGTTCGCTCTGGATCAGGCGATCGCGCAGCTGGTGCTCCTCGGTGATGTCCCAGATCACCCCGGCCATCTGCACCGCACCCCCCCCCGCGCGCGGGGGCAGCGGCCGGCCACGCAGACGGATGCGGGTGCGCGCAGGGCCGTCCCCGCCTGCCGCAGCGGCGACTGGCGGAGTCCACCAGCCCTCGAGGTCGAAGCTCCCGCGGTTGCGCAGCGCACGTTCGAAGCGCAGGGCGATGCCCTCCTGCTCGGCCTGCGGGAAGGTCTGGATGATATCAGACCAGGCGAGCTGATGCTCCGCGGCCAGACCGAGGATGGCCCGGGCCCGCTCGTCGCAGCGGAAGGCGGCGCTGACCGGGTCGATCTCCCAGGCGCCCAGGGTAGCCGCTGCGAGCACCAGATCGAGGCGGGCGAGACGCTCGGCGGCGACCGTCTCGGCATCCCCGCGCCGGTTGGTCTCGGCCAGCACCTGGTCGGAGAGGCGGGCATTGGCCTGATCGAGCGCCTGGCGGGTGCGCCCGAGGGCGAGGTGGGTGGTGACCCGAGCGAGGACCTCCTCGGCCTGGAAGGGCTTGGAGATGAAGTCCTCGCCGCCGACGCGGAAGCTCTCGATGCGGTCGGCGGCGGCGTCGCTGGCGCTGAGGAACAGTACCGGGATGGTGGCGCTGGCGGGATCGAGCCTGAGCCGGCGGCAGGTCTCGAAGCCATCCAGCTCAGGCATCTGCACATCCAGGAGGATGAGGTCCGGGCGACGAGCCTGGACCGAGCGCAGCGCCATCGTCCCGCTGGAGGCGACCCGCACCTTCAGCCCATGGTCACGCAGCAGGTCGCTGAGCACGCGCAGGTTCTCCGGCGTGTCGTCGACTAGCAGGACTTCGCCGTCGCTGCTCATGACTCCCCTCCGGACGCGGCGACCAGGGCATGCAGCCGGTCGAAGGCGCAGGCCTGCGCCAGCTCGCTGATCCCATCCGCCAGTCTGCGGTTCGACCAGGTGGCGGTCTGGGTGGAGATGGCGTGCAGGTCGCCGATGATGATCGCTTCGCGGATGCGGCCGAGATCCTCGTGCGGCAGGGCTGCCAGAGCGTTGCGCAGCTCGCCATCCGCGCCCGCTGCCGGGAGGCGCGGCGACTCCGAACCGCGTTCGCGCCACACGAAGTGGATGCCCAGCAGCTGTTCGATGGTGATGAACAGGTGGTCTTCACGGTAGGGCTTGTGCACGATCTCATCGCAGCCGCCCGCACGGATGCGCTGGCTGTCGGACTCGAAGGCGGCCGCGGTCAGGGCGATGATCGCCGGAGCCGGGCCGGGCAGCTGGCGGATCGCCGCGGCAGCGCTCAGGCCATCCAGGACCGGCATGTCGATGTCCATCAGGATGAGGTCGATGTGCTGCTCGCGGCAGGCAGCGATGGCGGCCTGGCCCTGGTCGACCGCCACCACCTGGCAGCCGGCCTGCGCGAGGATCTCCTGCAGCAGCGCCCGGCTCGCGGCATGGTCCTCGGCGACCAGCACCCGGGGCGCCGCCTGTCCGGGAACCAGGCCGATGACATCGCGGCGTACCGCCGCCCGGATCGCCGAATCGACGATGATGGCGGGAATCGCCAGAGTGAAGGCCGATCCGCGCCCTGGAGTGCTCTCCACTGTCAAGCGACCGCCCATGACCTTGGCAAAGCCGCGGCTGAGCGCCAGGCCCAGGCCCGAGCCATCGCCGCCGAGGCGGGCTGAACGGGTCTGGACGAAGGGATGGAACAGCGTGGCGAGGTCCTCGGCGCTGATGCCGCAGCCGCTATCGCTGACGGTGACGCTCAGCTGAGTGTCCTGCCACGAGGCCATCAGGGCGACACAACCCCTGGCGGTGAACTTGATGGCGTTGGACAGCAGGTTGAAGAGCACCTGGCGGAGCTTGCGCTGATCGGCGCGGATACAGCGGGGCACATCCGCGGCCATGGTGACGCTCAGCTCCAGCCCCTTCTCGTGCGCCCGCTGGAGGAACAGGCTCTTGATGTTGTCGAGCAGGCCGTGCAGATCGAAATCCTCGGGCAGGGCGGTGGTCTGCCCGGCCTCGATGCGCGACATCTCGAGCACATCGTTGATCAGCGACAGCAGGTGCTCGCCCGAGCGGTTGATCACCTCCACCGCCTGGCGCTGCTGCGGGGCCAGGCGGTGATCGCGTACGAGCATCTGGGCATAGCCGAGGACCGCATTGAGCGGGGTGCGGATCTCATGCGACATGCTGGCGAGGAAGTCACTCTTGGCGCGGTTGGCCTGTTCGGCCGATTCCTTGGCGCTGAGATAGGACTTCTCAAGCTGCTGGGCCTGGTCGAGGGCGGCGACGGCATCCTGCCGCGCCCGCTCCGCCTCGGTGATGGCGCGCTGCAGTTCGCCGGTGCGTATCGCAACCAGGTCCTCGAGCCGGTGGCGGTAGCCGGTCAGCTCGGCATCCTTGGCGGTGCGCTCGGTGATGTCCTCGTTGATCCCGACCATGCGCAGCGCTCGCCCCTGGGCATCGCGGATGCCGATGAAGCAGGAGCGGATGAGCCGGATGCTGCCATCTTGCCGGCAGATGCGGAAGGTGTGGTCCTGGTCCGGGCCATGCTCGACCGCTGCGGCGAGCAGCGCGGTGGTGGCGGCGCGGTCGAGCGGATGCACCAGCCCCACCCAGGCATCGAATCCGCGTGCGCTGGCGGCCGGTGCGCTGCCGTAGATGCGGCCCATGTTCTCGTCCCACACCAGCCGGCTGGTGCGCACCTCCCAATCCCACACCCCCAAACCCGAGGTGCGGGTGGCCAGGCTGAGGCGCTCGCGGCCGGCAAGCAGATCCGCTTGCGCCGCCCGCTCGCGCATCTGCAGCCCGAGCAGGTTGCCGAAGAACAGCACCGCGAAGGGATAGGTGAGCGGTACCGGCAGGATGCGCGTCAGGAAGCCATCCAGGACCATCTGGAGGGGCAGCAGGAAGGCGGTGACCAGCCCCCAGGCGAACAGCATCAGCCCGAGGACGAGGTGATGCTTGAGGCGCAGCAGCTCCGGGCGGCCACCGACCCAGAAGAACACCACCGCACCGGCCGCCCCGCCGCCCATGATGGCGCAGATGCCGGAGAGCGCACCCAGGCCGCCGAGATGGAGGCGGTAGGCCGCCACCACATTCACCGCCACCAGCGCTGCGGGGATGCCGTAGAAGGCCCCGGCCAGGGCGACCAGCACCACCCGGGCATCGACGATCACGCCATTGGCGAGGTGGATCGGCACCTGCATGCCGATCAGGGCGATGCCGGCGAACAGGCCGCCCATCACCAGGCTGAGCAGCCCCGGGTGAGCCAGGGGCAGGCGTAAGCGGATCTGGTTCTCCAGTCCGAGGAACACCAGCACCAGGGCCATGTTCTCGCCCAGGCCTACCAGCAGATCGATCGGTGAGATCATCACCCCGCTCCTGCTGGCAAACGGCAGTCGCGGCGGCCCGGGTTGCCGGTCTGCCCACGCACCAGTCCCGGGTCAGCAACGACCTGGCACACCCCGACCACGGACATGGCGAGCAGGACGGCACAGCGGCGACCTTGGAGCGAGGACATGGCGGGTGATCCGAGCGCGGCAGGCACGGATACCATGAGTCTAACCACAAAAAATGGGGTTTGTAAAGGCGGAGTTCGCGGACACCGCCCGTCCGGACTACGGGACCTACCCTGCGCTCAGCTGATCAGCGACTGCGCCCGCCCGCCCATTGTCACCACCCCCCTATGCGACTACCTATCCGTCTAGCACAAGGGCATGTTATGGCCGGGGCGTGGTGCCTCCGACAGTCTCGATGTGGCGTTGCACGGGTCGGTCCAGGAGCGCCTGGTGCTGGTGGCCCTCTACAGGGACCGGCAGGCGCTCCGGTTGACCTTAGGGTGCGGTGATGGGGAGGAGCTTGATGTTGCGGAAGGACACCGAGCCATGATCGCCTTGCAGGGCGATGAAGCCCTTCTCGGCCTTGGCGAAGCCGGGCATCTTGGCGAACTTGCTCTTGGCGACTCGCGCATTGAAGTCGTCGCTGCCGAGCACGTAGGTGAAGTACGACACCCCGTTGATGATGTGCTCGCACTTGGTCGGGCTGAGGATCAGGCGGACATGATTCCACTCGCCCACCGGCTTGGTCGCATCCAGGGTCTTGCCGGTCGCGGGATCGATGGGCGGCTGGTAGAGCGCATAGAGCCAGCCGCAGCGCACCGGATCGGCAGCCTTGACGTTATCCTCGAGCTGGAACTCGGGTCCCGTCGCCCAGACCGCGCCACCGGCATTGGTGACGTGGTACATGATGCCGCTGTTGCCCGCTACCGAGATGTTGTAATCCAGGTCGAGCTCGAACCAGCCGTACTCGCCGGTGGTGACGATGTCGCCGGCATTGTGCGGGTCGGCGCAGACCAGCATGCCATCCTTGACTACCCAGCCAGGGCGGATGCCGTCCTGCCTGAAGTTGTGCCAGCCGGTGAAATCCTTGCCGTTGAAGAGCAGCTGCCAGCCGGCCGCCTTCTCCTGATCCGTCAGGGTATTGCTTGCCGCCTCATCGGCGCACGCGAACGATGGGAGGGACAGCGCCAGGAGCGCGAGCACGGTCGAGGAGGTGGGTGTCATACGGGTCGCCATCGTGCGGCAAAGGCGACGGCGGCAAGCCCAAAGGAGACCTGTGGTGACCACGCTGTGCGCGGCACCCGGCGCAGCCGCTCGGGTACCCACCCGCCGCTCGACCAGCGATCACCAGGGTGCCGGTGCGGCGGACGGGAATCGTCCCGCGCCGCATCCCGCACGCACGCAATGCCAGAGTCGGTGCCCGCAGGCATCGATGCCATCATCCTGGGTGAGATGGCCAGCAAGGCAGGTGCTGCGGTAGGGCGTCGGCTCCCCTCTGCCTGGTGCCGGCGCGCGCGTCTCCGACCCGATGAACGGGGGTGGGCAGCCGGCACGTGGTCGAGCCGGCTGGGCGACCACGGCCCCGCGCCCGCCTGCATCGGCATGGCTGGCGGCAAGCCGCAGTCCCCGGAATGCACCCCCCGGAGCATGCGGCTCGCCGCCACGATCCTGCTGATCGGTGACGGTGAGCGGTGCTGGTCCTGCTGTCGGCATCATCGGTCCTCCCTGCGGCATGGGCGCTCGCGCTGCACCGCCCCGTTCTTCCGGGACGGCGCCGGACTCTGTCCCTGTTTTCGGGGACGCAAGCAGAAAGGTCCCGACATTCTGGGACCATCGGCTATGCTCTGGCCATGACAACGTTCGGGGCCCTGCTGGAAACCTTGCTCGCACGCCGCCAGTTCTCCACCCGCTCGTTTGCACGCGCGGTGAAATCCAGCAAATCCAGCATCTCAGGCATCACCAATGGCGAACGGACGCCCCCCCTCGACCGGCTGGAGAAGTGGTGCGATGCGCTCGGCCTGCGTGGCCAGGAGCGCCAGCAGTTCCTCGATCTCGCCGCCCTCGCCCACCTCCCCCAGGAAGCTCGACCCCGCTTCTTCGCCTGGTACGACGAGTACCATCGCCTGAAAGCCGACTATGCCGAACTGCTCGCCCAGACGCGGCGGGTCGCTGAGCGCTGAGGCGCGAGCCGGCAGCGCTCGCAACTGCAGGTCCTAGTGCGCGCCTGTGCTCGAGCCCGGACCCTCAGACCCGCACCGTGACGTTCGTACTGGAGGGTCGCGTGGCGCGTCTCCGCCGCCGGGATGCAGGTCAGGAAGCTGGTCAGCACCACCTCATCCGCCCGTCTCGTACCAGGGTGGACAGCCGCCCTGCGACGCTCACCCTCGTGAGCCGTATGACCTCGTTCCGGAAGTGCTTATGCCCTCAGCTGCGGACATGCCCCGACCCCCGGTGATCGTCATCCGGGACCTGCGCGTCGCCTATACCTCCCAAGGCGCCGTGCTGCCCATCGTCGACATCCCGGAGTGGGCCTTGCCTGAGGGCTCCCTGGTGGTCCTCGAGGGACCATCCGGAAGCGGCAAATCCACCTTCCTCAATGTCCTGGGCGGCTTGCTGCCGCCGACCTCCGGCCAGGTCACGGTGTGCGGCGTCGACCTGGGCACTTTGGACGAGGCCGGCCGCGACCGCTGGCGCGCCGACCACGTCGGCATCATCTTCCAGGGGCTGAATCTGCTGCAGGGCTTCACTGCGCTCGAGAACGTCATGCTCGGCATGACGTTCTCCCACGTCACCGGGTCGTGGAAGGATGCCACCGCCCTGCTCGGCGAAGTCGGCCTTGCCCAGCGCGTGCACCACCGTCCCAGCGACCTGTCGCTGGGAGAGCAGCAGCGCGTGGCCATCGCCCGGGCCCTGGTCAAGCGCCCCCGCCTGATCCTCGCTGACGAGCCCACCGGCTCACTGGATCCGCGCAACGCCACCGACATCTCCATCCTGCTGCGGCGCGTCTGCGCCGACCATGGCTGCTCGCTGGTGATGGTCTGCCACCAGCCCGAGATCGCCGCGCACTTCCCGCAGCGCATCGCCTTCACCACCCTCAACCGCGTCTCCCCGAGCGGGGTCGCACCATGAACCTCCTGCGCATCGTCCTGACCAGCCTGCGTCAGCACCTCTTCTCCTCCGGCCTGGCGGCGATGAGCATCGCCCTGGGCGTCGCGTTGCTGCTGGCGGTGACATCGCTGCGTGAGCAGGCCCATCGGCAGTTCACCCAGGTCGGCCTCGGCGTCGATGCCGTGCTCGGTCCCAAGGGCTCGCCGTTGCAGATCGCCCTCAACGCCCTCTACCACCTCGAGGAGATGCCGGGGCGCATTGCCTGGACCTACTACCAGGCGGTCAAGGCCAATCCCATGGTCGCGGATGGCTTCGCCTTCATCACCGGACACTCCTATGCGGGCTACCGGGTCAACGCGGTGGAGTCGCGCTTCCTCACCGATTTCGAATACCTGCCCGGGCACCGCTTCTCAGTCGCCGCCGCCGATGGCGGCTCAGGCCGCCTGTTCTCCGGCAAGGATGAGGCGGTCGCCGGCGCCGAGGTGGCGCGCGCTCTCGGGCTGCAGCTCGGCCAGACCTTCAACCCGACCTGCGGGGTGACCGCCGGCGACCCGGTCCATGTCAACGATCACATCGCCTTCGTCGGCATCCTCGCCCCCACCGGCACCCCGCACGACCGCGCCATCTACATCCCGCTGGAGTCCTTCTACACGCTCGAAGGACATGGAGCCTCGGTCGCCGCCATGGTCAAGGATCTCGACCACCGCGAGATCAGCGGCGCCTACCTGAAGCTCCAGCGCATCCGCGGCGACGCCTACAATCCCGGGGTGACGGAACTGCAATATGACATCAACCAATCGACCAAGGCCCAGCTGGTCATGCCTGCCGAGGTCATGCCCCGGTTGTTCCTCATCATCGGCTGGGTCGACCAGGTGCTGTGGGCGGTGGGCATGATGGTGGCCCTGCTCGCCGCCGCATTCCTCGCCTTCGCCCTAGTGGCGACCCTGCGCGAACGGCGACGGGATCTCGCCCTGCTGCGCGCCCTGGGCGCCCGGCGCCGCACCATCTTCGGTCTGGTCCTCGCCCAGGCGCTGGCGATCAGCCTGGCCGGGGCAGTGATCGGTTGGCTGCTCGGCCACCTGCTCACCGGGATCGGCTGCCATTTCGTCAAGGCCGAGACCGGCATGAGCTTCACCACCTGGTATTGGTCATCCGCCGACTTCGGTCTGCTCCCCGCCGCGCTCGTGCTCGGCACGCTGGCCGGTCTGTGGCCTGCCATCCAAGCCTACCGCCTCGGCCTGCTGGCCACCCTCAAACCCCAATCGTAAGGCCTGTATGCACCATCTCAGCTGCGCCGCCCTGCTCCTCGGCCTGCTCGCCAGCCCCGCCAACGCCGAGGAGGCGACCCATGGCCACATCGCCGTCCATGGCGGCTGCCTGAACGAGATCGGCGGCTGCGAGAACGGCCATGCCGAGGTCAAGATCGAGGGCACCCGCCTGCGCATGTGGCTGGTCGGGGGTGGTAACAACACCACCACCGCCATGCGCGTCCCCGATGCCAGCATCGCCCTGGCCATCACCATCGGCACCGGCCAGCCGCCGCGCACGCTGGTGCTGGCGGCCAAGCCGCTGATACTGGCCGAGGAGACCATCGGCGCATGCTCCTACTTCGAGGCGAACGCCGATTGGCTGGCAGGGGTCGCCGCGCTGAAGGCCACCGGGTCGGTGCAGTTCAACGGCAAGAAGGCCGATCTGGTGATCGAATGGCCGCATGGCTTCGATCCCGACCATGATGTCCCCGCGGCAACGCCGGCCGCCAAGTAACCATCCTGACCGCGAGCTCCCCATGAGTCCTGGTGCGTCACCGATCCCAGCCTCCACCCGCTTCGGCATCCGCCGGCCGCGGCTGTTCCGCACCGGCATCGTGCTGCTGGTGGCGATGATCGTCACCGACGTCATCGCCTACCCGCAACTGGTCCCGCATGCGCAGCCGGCGACGGCGCTGACGGCCACCGCCGTGCCGGTGGTGCTGCGCAGCGAGACCGGGCCCGGCGGCCATGCCACCATCGGCGTGGCCGAATCCTCCAGCAGCACCGGCGGCCTCTCGTTCGCGCTGCTGGGCAAGTGGGCCTTCCACCCCTCCGGCAGCGTCCCCTGCCCACCGATCATCCAGGCCCACGACGGCAAGGCCGCCACGCTGGTGGGGTTCATGTACCCGCTCGGCCAGGGCGACCGCATCAAGGCCTTCTGCCTGCTGCGCAATACGCAGACCTGCTGCTTCGGACCGCGACCGCAGTTCAACCAGTATGTCTTCGTCGAATGCAGCGAACCAGTGGCCTTCGAGCGCCGCCGGCCGGTGCAGGTGAGCGGACGCTTCGTGGTCGACCCCCAGCCGACGCAAGGCTACATCTACCGCTTCGAAGGCGCCTCGGTCGCCGCCGTCGGCGGCTTCGATGAGCCCGTCGACGCCCGGGTCTATGCCGAGGCCAACCACCTCACCCTGTGGGATTGGTCCACCCTCGGAGCGCTAGCGGCCGCCGATCCCGACCACCCCGCCCTGCCGGCGGGCCTGACCGGACTCGACGGCCACACCGTGGTGGTCGAGGGCTACATCCACCAGCGCGACCCCGGACCCCCCGCGGTGATCACCGTCGGCCTGCATCCCCCGCCCGGACGGCCCGATGGCCATGTGCCCACGCTGTTCGACGCCATGAGCGTGATGCCGGCCCCCGGGACCGCCCTGCCGCAGGATTGGGAGGATCGCGGTGTCTGGCAGGGCATCCTGCACATCACCAGCGACCCCAAGGGTTGGGATGAGAATGGCATCGTGCACGTCGACCAGGCCACGGTGTGCGCCCACCTGCCGGATGCCGGCTCAAGGTCCACCGCCCTCGCCATTCTCATTGCGACCTTCCAGGTTATACTGTTCGGCGGCTTCCTGGTCTCCACCCTGGGACGACGGGCTGTGCCGTCTCCTGACGCCCCCTGAGGTGCCTGATGCGCTGTGCCCTCCTGTCCCCCCTGCTGCTCGCCTGGCTCGTCTGCCTGATGCCACTGAGCGCCGGTGAGCCCTTGACCAAGGACAGCGACGCCACGATTGCGCTCGTCAATGGCGAGAGCATCAGCGAAAGCGAACTGATGCGTGGAGTCCCCAAGGGCCTATTCGGCCGCAGCCGCCAATGGGCGCGCGAAGCGCGCCTCGGTCAATTGATCGACCTGATGCTGATGCGCCAGTACCTCGACTCGATCAAGGAAGTCGCCGATCCTGGCGTGGTCGCCGCCGGTTTCGCCGAGGTCATGAAGCACCCGCCGATCATGGGCTGCGGCTGCTCCTACCAGAACTTCGACGACTACCTGAGCCAGAACTGCTATACTGCGGATGATGCGCGCCTGGTGGTGGCGATCGAACTGGGCCTGACCAAGGCGGTCGACGACGCGTGGGAGAAGGCCAATCCCGGCAGCGCTGGCAAGGCCGCGCTGATCGCCCGCGAGGGTGCCGATGTGCGCAGCAAGTACCGGCGCTTCTGGCGCATGCCCATCTCCCTCGGGGTGGACGAGCACAACGACGACCCGGCGCATCGCGGTCCCGGCTTTGCCAAGGCCGAGGCGATCATGAGCCGCCTGCACGCGGGTGAGGATTTCACCGCCGTGGCCAAGGACATCGGCGGGACGGCCGATTGGGCCAAATGCGGCGGCTTCGCCGGCATGGTCGCAGTCGAGGATGCCGTCCTCTTCGGCCTCGACCAGGCTCATCTGGCGGCCCTCGCCGAAGGCCAGGTGGCCGGCCCCCTGCCGGGCTACATGGGATACCAGATCGTGCGCTGGGGCTCGCTGACGGACGCGGATGTGCTCGAGTACCTGAAGAACATCTTCGATACCCACACCCGCGATGAGATCCGCGACGCCGCCACCGCGCGTAAGCAGGTCGAGTATGTCGGTAGCGGCAAGGCCCTGGCTCCGCGCAAAGAAGCCCACTAGGACTGCACACCGCTCCGGCGGCCATGCGCCCGGTCACCCATCGATCCTAACGCGCAGCGGCCTCTGCACATCGCCTGCGTCCGCTGGAATCTCTGCTTGAGCTTGCTGGCCTGATGCGCGCGAACGCCTGCTTCAGTCATGAACACCACTGGCTGGTGGTCTTCACGCGCCGTGCCGCTACTCTTCCCGGCGATGTCCTCCCCCGACCGCCGCCACCGATGACAATATGGTGACACGATGACGATGCGCGTGCCCCTCAAAGCCCCGGAACGACGATCATGAGCTCCTCTGGTGAGCGGCCAGCGATCCGCCAATCCACCGCGATGTTCATGCGCAGCGCCCTGCAGTCCGCCGCAGATGATGCCCTCATCGTCACCTGCCCCGTCTGCATCAAAGCGACCGTTCCCATCCCCGATCCGCAGCGCCCGCGCCACGAGACCCACTGCTACCGCTGCGGCGCCGACTACCTCATCCGCGCCTGTTCGGCATGCGGCTCGGCGGCCATCATCCCGCGCGCACGGCCCGACGCGGCCGCCCCGTTGTGCGAAGCGTGCAGCTGAGCAATCGACCCCCGGGACCAGCGTCCGGGGAGGATACCCGCGAGTGATCCGTTATCGGTGGGAGTGCCGTCCCGTCAGGCCGTCCGTCGCGCCACTACCCGAAAATAAATATATTGGGTTTGACCAGCTTTGGATAGGCTGGGGCGATGCGCATATCCCCACCCAAGACGTCCCGCCTCCTCTCCATCCTGCGTGCCGCCGCCGCCGCGCAGGGCCTCAATCCTTACCGGATTGCCAAGTCGAGCGGCCTGCCGCTGACCACCGTCCAGCGCCTGCTGAACATCAAGCTCAACGTCCCCCTGCGCAATGTCGAGATGCTGATGGAAGCGCTGGGACTCAACCTGCAGGTCGTCGAGGGCAAGAAGCTCCGTGCCGCGACCGCCAAGCCCGCGAAGAGCACCAAGGCCGCGAAGGGCAAATCCACAGCGCGCGGCCGCGGCCGTCCGCGTTCCCGCCGCTGAGCGAGCGATCACCCGCTGCGTCCAGGCCGACGCGATTCCCTGCGGCCGGCGTGCAGGCGCGTCGCCGATGCCGGTGACCCCCGCCCGCAGCCGCTTTGCCTGCCGCATGCCCCCGCCAGACTGCCGCGCATGCCCCCGCCGCTGATCATCCGCTTTGGCGCCCTCGGGGACATGGTGCTCACCACCCCGGCGCTGCGCGCCCTGGCGGCGCGCCACGGCCAGCCCTGCGACATCGCCTGCATCGGTGGCTGGGCGCGAGCGCTCTTCCAGGGCCTGCCCTACGTCGGAGCGGTGCACACCATCGCCAGCCGGGGGGCGCCCTACCTCATCAGCCCCGACCAATGGCGGCTGGTCGCCGCACTGCGCACCTATCGCGGCGGATCCGCCTACCTCATGGACGGCGACCGCAAGAGCGACTGGTTCGCGACCCATGCCGGACTGACGCTGTCCGGCTCGATGCGCACCATGCAGCAGCGGATGAACCATCACCAGATCGAGGGCCAGGCGCGGGTCTGCGGCTTCGCCGATGCCGGCGGCGCCTATACCGACGGCTTCATCCCGGTCCCGGAGCTCATGGTCAGCGCCGGCGAGCAGGCCGAGTGCCAGGCTTGGCTGGCGCGCCGCATCCCTTCTGGCAGCACGGTGGTGCTCATGCATCCGGGCAACAAGAAGACCATGAGCTGGCGCAAGCGCTCGGGCAACCTCAAGGAGTGGCCGCACGGGCACTGGGTGGCGGTCGCACAGGCCGTGCTCAGCGCCCTGCCGCAGGCGCGCGTGCTGCTGACCGGCACCGCCAGCGAAGCGCGCATGACCATCCCCATCGCCGCCGCCTGCGCCGATGAGCGGGTGCTCTCCGTCGCCGGCGAGACGCCGCTGCGCCGGCTGTTCGCCCTGCTGCGCAGCGCGCACAGCCTGATCAGCGTCGACACCGGTCCGGCGCATGCCGCCGCCGCGCTCGGCTGCCCGCTGGTGGTGCTCTTCGGCCAGACCGACCCGCGCGCCAACCGCCCGGTGAGCGCGCATGCCCCGGTGCAGGTGGTGACCGGTCCCCCCGGCGCCCCGGTGCTGGATGGCGAGGGCGGCTGGCGCGCCCATCACCAGATGAGCGCCATCCTCCCGCAAGCGGTGATCGCCGCCTGGCGCTCCCTGGGCGCAGCCGATGGCGCCCAGCTCAGCGCGTCATCCGCTCGATGATCTTGGTGGTGCTGCGGCTGTCGAGCAGCGGTGCGAGCACCACCCGGCCGCCCCAGGAGCGCACCTCGGCCGCTCCGACCACCTGATCCTCGCGGTAATCGGCGCCCTTGACCAGCACGTCCGGCCTGAGGGCGTTGATCAGCGCCAGGGGCGTCTGCTCGGCGAAGATCACCACCGCATCCACCGCCGCCAGGGCCGCCAGCACGGTGGCGCGATCGCCCTCCGGATTGAGCGGCCGGCTCGGCCCCTTGAGCGCGCGCACCGAGGAGTCGGCGTTAACGCCCACCACCAGGCGGTCGCCGGCCTGGCGCGCGTAGGCCAGCAGCCCGACATGCCCGGCGTGGACGAGGTCGAAGCAGCCGTTGGTGAACACCACCCGCTCACCCTGCGCACGCCAGCGCGCGCACAGCGCCTGCACCTCCGCGAGCGCGAGCACTTTGCTGCCGAGGCGCGCGCCCACGTCGCTGTCCAGGCTGGCGAGCAGCTCGTCGAGATGCACGCTCACCGTGCCGACCTTGCCCACCACGATGCCGGCGGCGAGATTGGCCAGACGCACCGCGTCCAAGGGCGCGATCCCCGCCTGCGGCACAGCCAGGCAGGCCGCCAGCACCGCGATCACGGTATCGCCCGCACCCGAGACGTCGAAGACCTCGCGCGCGGTGGCGGGGATCTGGTGCACCGTCCGCTCGTCGATCAGGGCGATGCCATGCTCGCCGCGGGTGAAGGTGAGGAAGTCGAGCCCGAGGCGCTGGCGCAGCTCCTGGCCGCCACGCACCAGGGCGGCCTGATCGCTGGCCTCGACCCCGCTGGCCTGCGCCAGCTCGCCGGTGTTGGGGGTGATGGTGGTGGCACCGGCGTATTTGCTGAAGTCGCGGCCCTTGGGATCGACCAGCACCGGGATGCCGCGCCGGCGGGCGGCACTGATCACCGCCTGGCACAGCGCCGGCGCGCACATGCCCTTGGCGTAGTCGGAGAGCACCAGGGCGCCCAGCCCATCGAGGCGCGCCTCGACCGCGGCGATGAAGCGCTCCACGGTCGCCGACCCAAGGCCGCCCAGCTGCTCATCATCGATGCGCAGCATCTGGTGATGGCCGCCGATCACCCGCGTCTTGACGATGGTCGAGAAGCGCTCATCGGCGAGTACCGCATCGGCCCCGATGCCGTGCGCGACCACCAGCTCGCGCAGTCGCCGGCCGGCATCATCCGCGCCGACGACGCCCACCAGGTCGACCCGTAGGCCGAGCTCGCAGAGATTGCTGGCGACGTTGGCGGCCCCGCCCGGCGACCAGGAGCGCGAGAGCACGCGCACCACCGGCACCGGGGCCTCGGGGGAGATGCGCGTCACCTCGCCGCGCACATGGCAATCGAGCATCAGGTCGCCCAGGACCATCACCCGTGCGCCGGTGAAGCGCTGGGCGACCAGGTGGCGGATGCGGTCAGGATCGCTGAACATCAGGTGCCTTGCTGGCTGCGGGCGGCGACATGGTCATCGACCAGCTCGCACACCAGGTGGCCGATGAGGATATGGGCCTCCTGCACCCGGGCGGTGACGCCCGAGGGCACCGCCAGGAGGAGGTCGCTGAGCGCGCGCAGCTGGCCGCCACCAGCACCGGTAAGGGCGACCACGGTGGCGCCCACGGCGCGCGCGGCCTCAGCCCCCTTCACCACATTGCGGCTGCTGCCCGAGGTCGAGATCGCAACCACCACATCTCCACGACCGGCCAGGGCGCTGACCTGGCGGGCGAAGACCTGCTCGAAGCCGTAATCATTGGCCACCGCGGTCAGCAGGCTGGTATCGGTGCTGAGTGCCAGCGAGCGCAGGCCGCGGCGCTCGCGCTGGAAGCGTCCGATCAGCTCGGCGCTGAGGTGCTGGGCATCGCCGGCACTGCCGCCATTGCCCATCCACAGCACTGTGCCGCCGCCATCGAGGCAGGTGATCAGGCGCGCGGCAAAGGAGAGGATGTCCGGCAGCAGGCCCTCCAGCTGCTGGATGACCTCCTGATGCTGGCGCAGGATGGCGAGGGCGGCCGTGGCGCTCATGGCATGGTCCTTGTCGGCATGCTCGTGCCGGTCAGCTCAGTGGCAAAGGCCAGGAGATCGTCCCACACCGGGACCTCGGGGTAGTGCGCATGCGCCTCGCGTCCCTTGCCGGTCAATACCAGCGCCGGCCGGCAGCCCGCGGAGCGGCCCGCCTCGACATCGCGCTCGGCATCGCCGACGAACCAGGTGACGGCCGGATCGAAATCCCAAGTGGCACGCGCCTGCTCGATCAGCCCCGGCTTGGGCTTGCGGCAGGCGCAGTTCGCCGACGGCGCATGGGTGCAGACGAAGAACTGGTCGATGCGTCCACCGGCGACGGCGATCCACGCCTGCAGTCGCTGGTGCATCAGCGCCAGGGTCTCCTCGCTCAGCAGCCCGCGCCCGACCACCGCCTGGTTGGTGATCACCAGCACGCGGTAGCCGGCACGGCAGAGTGCCGCCACTGCGCGATCCGCCCCCGGCTCGAGCACCAGATCCTCGAGCACGGTCACCGAAGCTGGACGGTCGACGTTCAGCACGCCATCGCGATCGAGCAGCACGACCCGGCTCACCGGTACCAGCCCTCGGAGGCGTGCAGCACATCCAGGTAGGCATTGATCCCGGCCTCCAGGGTGGTGGCCGGTTGCTGGTAGCCGGTGGCGCGCAGGCGCCTGAGGTCGGCGCAGGTGTAGGTCTGGTACTTGCCGCGCAGGGCCTCGGGGAAGGGTGTCGTGGCGATGCGCGCGCCGGGATAGCGCGCCACCATCACCTCGGCGATGCGCTGGAAGCTCTCTGCCTGGCCGCTGCCGCAATTGTAGATGCCGCTCAGGTCGAGTCGTGCGCGCTCGGCGAAGAAGAAGAGGTTGAGCCGCACCACATCGTCGATGTAGACGAAATCACGGCTGAAGCCGGCACTGCCCTCGAACAGGCGCAAGGTGCGGTCGGCGGCGATCTGGCGATGGAACTGCCACACCACCGAGGCCATGCGGCCCTTGTGGTTCTCCTGTGCGCCATAGACGTTGAAGTAGCGCAGGCCCACCACCAGCGCGGTCGGGGCGGTGATGGTCCGGCGCACGTACTGGTCGAAGAGGAACTTGGAGTAGGCGTAGGCGTTGAGCGGGTACTCGCAGGCGCGCTCCTCGGAAAAGCCCTTGGTGCCGTCGCCGTAGACCGAGGCCGAGGAGGCGTAGATGAAGGGGACGCGCGCCGCCTGCGCCGCCAGGAGCAGCGTCTTGCTGATCTGGAAATTGTTCTCCATCAGGTAGCGCCCATCGGCCTGCATGGTGTCCGCGCAGGCGCCCTGGTGGACAATCGCCTCGACCCCCTGCTCGAGCAGCGACGGCAGGCGTGCGAGCAGCTCGCGCTTGTCGCAGTAATCGGCGAAGTCCAGGCTGTTGAGATTACGGTGCTTCTCGCCGCGGGTCAGATCGTCGACCACCAGGATGTCGGTGCGCCCCAGGCGGTTGAGCCCCCGCAGCAGATTGCTGCCGATGAAACCGGCCCCCCCTGTGAGGATGATCATCGCCTGCGGCCCTCGCGGGCGGAATCCTAGATCGTGCACCGGGATTGCATCCGGAATCTGCCGGCCCAGCGCACGCGCCGGCGCGGCAGCGCAGGCTCAATAGCGCGGATCGACGGAAGGCGAGCGGACGAAATCCGCCAGCGAGAAGGGCATCGCCGCATCCTCGACCACCAGCAATGGCCTCATGCCGGTGAATGCCGCCCAGGCGCTGAAGGAGCTCGGCGGCCCGAGCAGGTAGTCGCAGCCCGCCAGGGCGGTGATGTCGGACACCGGGTGCCCCGGTCCGTTGACCACCGCCAGGCCGGCGAAGGCGTCCGGCGGGATGACGGCGTTCGAGCACACCAGGAAGGCGACGCGGCGCGGCGCCAGGAGCGCGCACATGCGCTGCATCATCGCTGCATAGGCGGCAAAGGGGAAGAAGAAGCGCCCGCCGAGATGCTGCTGGTAGTCGCCGTGACGGATGTGCACGCCCACCAGCACCGCGCCGAGGCCACGCGCCAGCGCCAGCGCGCTGGCGCTGGCGCCTGCATGGACCGCGATCGGGGTGAAGACCCGGCGGATGTAGTCCGCATGCCGGGCGCACCAGCGGTGCTGGCGGAAGACATAGTTCTGGGTGAAGAGGTAGCGCCAACGCCGCTTCTCGGCGCGCTCCATCAGCGCGGTGAGATCATAGACCGGCATATTGCTGGCGCGCGCCCAGCCGATGGGGCTGCCCGGCAGGTGCTGCAGCACCCGGGCGCATTTGTAGGCGATGCGGTTGATGCGGTAGGCGACCTGGCGCAGGTCGCGCGCCACCGTCCTGGCATTGGCCTGCTCCTCGCCGCAGGTCAGCAGGCGGCCGCGGGTGCCGACGAAGTCGTCGGCGTATTCGCAGAACGAGGGATTGAGCAGGGTCCAGCCGCATTCGCGTGCCGCCCCGATCAGGTGCGCATAGACCGTCAGGCGGTTGCCCAGCTGCCCGGTCTTGTTGGCGATCACCAGGTAGCGCTGCCCCCCTGCGCCCTGCGCCGCGCTGCCGGACACGGGGGTCATCCCCCCTCCGCGGTGCGCGGGCGGTACCGGCGTCCGGCCACCGTCTGCGGCATCGTTTTCCCTTGCCCAGGAAGGCGACCATGGTCTGGTGCGCGCCATGCCCGAGGTGCCGACGCGCTATGTGCTCTTCGTGTTCGGCGACCAGATGGCGGTGCATAGCCAGGCGTACCTCGCCCTGCTGAGCACCATGGCCTATGCATCTGCGTCGAGCGAGTTCGTGGTCCTGACCGATGTGCCGCACTACTACCGCTGGTTCGCTCCGCGCGTGCACGCGATTCCGGTGAGCGCCGGCACCATGACCGAGTGGCGGGGCAGCAGCGGCTTCTTCTGGCGCATGAAGATCCAGGCCGTGCGCGCGGCTGGCGAGCTCGGTCCGGCGCACCTCGTCTACCTCGATTCCGATATCCTCGCACGTCAGCCGCTCGCCCCGATGTCGGACGCCCTGGCAGCGGGCGCGGTGTTCATGCACGAGCGCGAATTCGCCCTCGGCGCTTCGCGTCGACGCGGGCACCGCCAGCTGGCCCGCCAGCTGGTGGGCACGGTCTGCGCCGGGGTGGCGGTCACGGCTGACACCGCGATGTGGAATGCCGGCATCGTCGCGGTCGGCAGCCAGCAGCGGGCCCTGCTCGATGAGGCCCTGGCGCTCTGCGATGCGTTTTCAGCCGTCGGGTCGCACACCTTGCATGAGCAATTGGCATTCAGCGCATCCCTTTCCGCCACCGGTCAGCTGCGTCCGGCCCGGGCATGGTTCGACCATTACTGGGGAAACAAGCAGGGATTCCAGGAGTCCATCAACGCCCAGCTGGCCGGCATGCTGATCCGCGGACTCGATCTCGATCAGGCGATCGCCGAGGTCCGCGCCCACCCCATCCAACGGCCATTGATGGTGCGGCGGCGCTGGTGGAACCGTTACTTCGCCCGCTTGGCCGGAGCGATCGACTAGGGCAACTGCCTGTCCCGCAATATCGGGACGACCCGTCACCCGCTGTCCCCCTCCCGCAGCCGCTTCCAGCGCGCGTACGCTTCAGCCTTCGTCTTGCAGCGGTCGCCATCGAGTGCTGGGAAATGATGACAGTCTGTGCCTAGTTAAACGTGACAGTGGCAAATACCCCTATCGAATGGCTTGCCCTCACGTGGTTTAAACCCGGAACGCTCCGTCGTCGGCATCCTGTGATCCCGCATAATTCACGCCTGCACCTCCCTCCGTTTCGCCGGGCCTGGCGCCTCGATCGGCATTGATGCAGGAAGGAGGACCCTCGTCACCACCCTCGGAAAGACTGCCAGATGGCAGACTTTCCCGTGACCCTGCGCGGTGTCCTGCTGCGGGAGTTGTCACTCCGGCACGGGAGAAACTCTGACAGGTGGCAGACTTTCCCGTGACTCGCCACGCCATCCTGATGCAGGGGCGGATCGACCAGGCCAGCATCGCTCCTGAAGGCTCTGGTGGCCGGGCTCAGGGATGCAGGCGGCCCAGTTCCTCGTCGACCTGGGCGAAGAGCTCGCGCAGGCGGTCGAACCGGCTCTCGGCGGGCAGGGCAGCGATCATCGTCTGGACCACCGAGCGCTGGGCACGGGGGTCGAAATGCTGACGGATGGCAGACTTTCCCACCGGAGCGGCCGGGATGCCGGCCAGGGCCCGATAGATCTGCCGCTGGGACTTGCCGAAGATCGCTGCCAATTCGGGCAGCATGGCCTTCTTCCCCTTGCCGGGGCGGCCGCTCATCTGGTAGCGTCCACTGCGGCGCAGGCGTTCCGCCACCCCCCGGATCTCATGGCTGGTGTAATCGCGGCGCTTCTCGTTCTCGGCCACCTCGACCTGGAAGGCACGCTCCGGATCGCGCTGGGCATCGAGATCGGCAACCGCATGGATCGGCGCACTCGCTGGCAGGACGGGCAAGATCGCCACCCGCTCCTGCAGTACGACCACCTGGCTGGCCGGGATCGCCTTACCCCGCTCGATGCCGAAGTGCTGCGCCAGCTCCGCGATAGCCGTCGCGCGCTGGGCGAGCGGCAGGGACAGCAGACGCAGGGCCGCCAGGCGGTNNGGGGTTGGTGGCGCGGATATCCTTGCTGGTGCGCGCCTGGATGCGCGCGAGGTCTATCTGCTGGCGCTGCTCGCGCAGGCGCGCCTGGTCGGTGGCGAAGGTCAGCTCTGCGCTATCCGCCTGCTGATGGCCATCGGATTGGGCGGCGACCGCCCGGGCCGCCAGCGCGGCGCGCAGATCAGGGCGCTTTGCCATGCGCTACCTCTTCGCTCCAGAGCGCCTTCACCAGCGCGCTGAGCGCCTGTGAGGCCGGGTTGCCAGCCATCGCCGCCTCCGGCCGACGGGAGTCGATGGCCGAGGGGATGGCGGTGGTATGGGGAATCTCGATCATGCTCGCGCCGGCGGCAAGCGCGGATTTGCGGATCTCGTCGAGCATCACCTGGTCATGGGTGGTGCG
>PLEW01000049.1 GCA_003136555.1 Planctomycetota bacterium
AACTTCAGTGTCAGGACACTAGCGCCGAGCCTGCTGCCGAGCTAGTCAAGGCGCTGCCGCTGGTGCCGCCCCATGAAGCCCACAAGCAAAGCCAGATACTCAGTGCCATTGGGGCCGCCAAGATGGCCCGGTGTAGGTAGGAAGCGGCCATGAAATCATGCAGCTTGTCAGATTGCGACACGGTTGGCGGTGACCTTACGCTGAGCAGCGGTCGCCATGTTAAGGACGGCACTGATGTACCGATGGCAAACCGGCATTGCGAAATCGCAGCGCGCATGGGACTGCTGTTGCCGAAATTCGCCGATCGTACCGGCCCACTGAAAGGGCTCCTCGTATGATTTCCGGGTACGTCCACGTCAGCGAATAGACGAGAGCCACTTGGGCATGCTTCCGCTGCTACCCTGCCCATCAGCCTGTCGTAATCGTGAACGTTCCTGCCCGCTGGCAGATTCGACCAGTGCGGGCGGGCGCTGCAGACCGTGAGCAATCAGTCCGTTTGGCGGCATTCCAGTGGTTCCATCTATGACGATGCCATGTGCCAGCGCATGTGCGCGTCCAAACTCGTTTCTGACGGCGCTCCCGATCCATCCTGCCTGCAGATGAGGAGGATCTCCCGCTGGACCCGCAGGCGGACCACCATGCACCTCGCCGTTCTCACCATGATCGTGCCATGGAGTGGCGTGGCGTGACGGCAGAGATTCAGATGACGACCTTCCCCGTTGAATTCCGAGCTGTAGTGCATCGTGGGCACACCGACGTGGTCACCAGATGGCCACAGGTAGGGGCTGGGCGGCAAGTGGTAAAACCGGGGTCGGCAGGTAGAATCTCTGCAGTTCACGCGGGGAACTCCCTCGACCCCGATCCGCTTGCCGCCTCATCGAGCGACGCGCTCCAGGACACGCCCATGCCACGGTGCCGAATTGCCCTCATGCTCGTTTCCGCCTTCTTCTTGATCTCAGCGCATGTCTCAGCTGCAACCGCTCCGATTGCGCCTTCTGTCCTCACCCAGCATAACAACAATGCCCGTACTGGCGTCAATCCCCTCGAGACCATCCTCACTCCTGCCACGGTCGCGGTCGCAACGTTTGGTAAGCTCTTCACCCTGACGCTCTCGAGCAACGTCAACGGCCAAGTGCTCTACGTCCCGGCCCTGAAGATCGGCGGCAAGATCCACAACGTCGTATTCGCGTACTGCTCGAACAACGGCAACAATTCGCCGTGCGGCCTCTTTGCCTTCGATGCCGAAAGTGAAGGTCCTGCGCTGTGGAATTGCTCGCTGCCGAATGGCGCCCAATACACCACCGGCACGCCGGCGATCGATCCGGCAAGCAAGACCATGTACCTGGTGAGCAAGGACCTGAACGACGATGGCTCCAACTGGCTGCATGCCGTCGACATCCTGGACGGCTCCGAGCGTCCCGGATCACCGGTCAAGATCACCGGCGTGGCCCAGGGGATGGGGGCCGGCAACCAGGGTGGCAAACTCGGCTTTCCGGCCACCCATGCCAACAGCCGGCCGGGCGTCCTGATCGAGAAGGGCCTGATCTACATTGCCTTCGCCTTCAATTCCGACGCCCACCCCTACCACGGCTGGGTGTTCTGCTACGGCTATGACGGCTCCTCCTTCACCCAGAAAGGGGTTCTCTGCACCACGCCGGACCCGGATGTCGGCAAGCCCCAGAACTACTCCAAGGATGGTGGCGGCATCTGGCAGTCGGGCAAAGGACTGGCATCCGACGGCAAGGCCATCTACTGCACGACCGGCAATGGCAGCTTCACCGCCGATACTGGCGGCCGGAACTTCAGCATGTGCTTCCTCAAGCTGCACCCGGTCGATCTCCAGGTCATGGATTATTTCGCAGAAGCCAAGCTGCGCAGCGATAGCGACGCGGATCTCGACCTCGGGAATTGCGGACCCCTGATCATCCCAGGAACCACGGTGCTGTTTGCCGGCGCGACGAAATATGGACGCAGCCATCTGGTCGACACCATGGCCATGGGTCATTTCAACGCTGACAAGGATGCCTGCTTGCAGACCCTGTCGACACCTGCTCCCGGAGGACCGGTGGGGGAGAATGCCGTGGCCTGGAATGTCGGGCCGATCGGCAGCTTCATCTACCTATGGAATCCCACCCAGCAGGTGGCCCAGTACGTCTTCGAGGCCGCCAAGCGCGCCGTGGTCGCCCCCATGCCCGGCAAGTCGGGACTATCCTCCAGCGGTGGCGGAGGAGGACTCTGCGTGACATCGAATGGCATGTCGAATGGCATCTTGTGGTGCGTCGGCATGGATGGGGTGGTGCATGCGCTGGACGCCATGGACGTCAGCAAGGAGTTGTGGAACAGTTCGCAGAACCCAGATCGCGATGGCCTCGGATCGGTTGGCCATTTCCAATTCCCAACCGTAGTCTCCGGAAAGGCTTACATCCCGACGGGGGATGGGAAAATCGTGGTCTACGGACTGCTCAAACGCTGAGGCTGCACGCTGCCCCAGAGCGCCTGATTGTCTCGGTCGTTATCCGATGTGATCCCGCTGATGTCTCGGCCGCACTTCAGCATCAGCGGCATCAAAGCCAAAGACCTCTAGCGCGTTGGACGCACTGCTGCAGAGAACCGATCCGGGCGTCTCTCCGGCACTCGCCAGTTCACCATCAAGCAACTTGCTGAATGGCCCGACACGCCAGCTAGAGCAGCAGTAAGGGAGCAAGCACGAGGTAAGGCGAGCACAAGAAGGGTTCAGCATCGAATCAGCAGATGGGATGGTGCCAGGTGTCGCCGGCAGCATTCCAAGCAAGAATGAGTGCCTCAAGATGTCATTTGCACAGTACCTCTGCGATAGCGGTGAGGAGACGCCAGGCAGGAACGAGTAGATGGTCCCATGGAAGTTACACGGGACAGCGCTTGCCGCCACAGGATCATTAATCGGGTCGGCATTCCCACAGGTAGCGAGCATTCGCCTCCTCCATCAGTAGACCACAATGACCTCATCGGCAATCGGCACGTAGAGCCCATTTCTCATCAGCATGGTCAATCGGCATTCGCTTCCGGACAGCATGCCAGACCCGACACGAATATCATAGACGATCTTCCCAGCATAGGTGAAGGCGTGCAGGATCGCAGAACCGTCGATATCCGGGTGAAGCTGCACGGCGATTGCGGCCGGATCGCCAGAGATGTCTATGCCGCGTGATCGATAGTATTCACGGAGGATGGCATCGAGCCCTCCGTCCGCCTGCCTTCCCGCCTCGAGCGCATACCGATAGCACTGCGCGTCCGATGCCCTGCCAGCACCGTGCTGAATGATGAGCTTGTCGCGCAGTGCGGTCACATCGGCATTCGAAGCGCCGGCTTTCGCTACCGGGGCGACTGCAGGCTGATCACTGCGGATATGGCATCCGGCCAGCAGAAGCTGCCACCGCGATCATCAGGCATCGCAACATCATCCGATCCTGTCCCAAAAGTCTGACCTCTCCACCTGCTTGATGATGTTCTTATCGACGAAGTTTTGCATCAAGCCGCAATCCGCGCAGATGATCTCTTTGATGGTGACCTGGCGGAAGAGGTTTACCAGCAGCCGCAGGCCGGGAGGATGGTGATGTTCGGCTCCCGTCGTCTGCGAGTAGGAGTACCGATTGGTGCCATTGCAGTTGGGGCATCGCCTGATGGTAGGGTTGACAGTGGTCATTACTAATCCTCCGGCGGCAGCATACCATCGGTGGATGGTGATCCATAAGGACAAGGGCGCCAGGAGGCGCCCGCAGCCAGGGATCAGGAATCCGGATTGCGCCGATGGGTGAAGGGGAAGCTCAAGACCACGGTCACCACCAGCGCCGAGAAGCGGTAGGACGAGCGCTCGAGCGCCGCCAGCATGTCATCGAGCACGCAGTCATCGGGGTAGATCAGCCCGCGTCCGAGGGCGTATATGAGCAATTGGCTGCTCATGGAGCGGGCGAAGGCGGTGCGGTGCGCAAGCAGGATGCGCTTCAGGGCGACCGATCCGTCGAACACCTCACCGCCGGGCAGCGATCCCGAGGCATCGATGGTCTTGCCGGCCTGCTGATCCTGCCAGCGGCCGATGGCATCATAGTTCTCCAGGCCGATGCCGAGCGGATCGATCTTCGCATGGCACGCCGCGCAATCGGGATTGCGGCGATGCAGATCGATCATCTCGCGGATGGTCAGCTGCGCATCGTGCCCCGCCGAGTCCTCGAGCGGGGGGACGACCGGCGGCGGCGACTGCGGCGGTTCTCCGAGGAAGGCGCTGAGCAGGTAGTTGCCGCGGCGCGGAATGTTCGACCTGAGCGGATCGGCGGTGAAGGTCAGTACCGCGGCCATGGTCAACAGACCGCCGCGGCGATGGTCCGCCAGCTGCACACGGCGCATCGCCGGACCCTCCACCCCGGCGATGCCGTAGAGGCGGGCGAGATCGCCGTTGAGATAGGTATAGTCCGCATCGATCAGCTCGGTGATCGGATGGTCATGCATGATCACCTCGTCGATCACTAGCCGCGCCTCCTCGGCCATTGCCTGCTTGAGTCCCGGGGTGAATTCCGGGAACGCCGTGGCGTCCGGCCGATGGCCCTCCAGGGCCCGCAGCTGCAGCCACTGGCCCGCGAAATGCTCGCCCAGGGCCCGGGCACGCGGATCCGCCAGCATGCGCCGCGCCTGGCCCTCGAGCTCCTCCGGTCGGCTGAGATGGTTGGCAGCAGCTGCCGCCAGGAGCACGTCGTCGGGCGGCGATGACCAGAGGAAGAAGCTCAGGCGCGAGGCCATGTCGTAAGCGCCCAATGGATAGGGGCCGAGCTCGTCCGGCCGGTTCTCCTCGATGCGCACCAGGAAGCGCGGCGAGATCAGGACCGCCTGCAGCATCGGACGCACGGCATCGGCGAACGGCAGCCCCTGCCTGCGCGCCATCCTGAACAGCGTCATCAGGCGGTCGAGGTGCACCGGCTCGACGGGATGGCGGTAGGCGCGGGTGGCGACGCGGGTGATGATGGCTCGTGCCGCCGCCTCCTCCCCGGCGCCATTCCCGGGCGGCATCCCGATGAGATGCGCGCGCGCCTGCGGATCGCTCCACAGCGCGTCGAGAGCCGCCGTCGCGGCATCGTAGTAGCGCTCGGCGAGCACCGGCGGCATGGTCAGCGCCGCGCCATTGTTGTCGAAGCCGAAGCTGACACCGTCGGCGGGGAATGACTGCGATAGCCGCAGGTCCAGACCGAGCAGGTCGCGCAGCGCATTATCGTACTCGGCATGGGTGAGCCGGCGGGCGATGGCTGCGCCCGGATCCGCGCTGTGCGCGCAATCGAGGTTGTTGATCGTGCGGTTGATGAAGCCGACCAGCTGGGCCCGTTCGGCTGCGCTCGGCTGCACCTGTGCCTTGGCCGGGGGCATCTCGCTGGCCCTGAGCTTCTTCAGCGCAATCTGCCAGGTTGCACGATGGTCGATGATCTGGCGCAGGTCCTGATCCTGCTTCAAGTTGACATCGCCCTTGGTCTTCTCGCCATTGTGGCAGGGATAGCAGAGGGTATCGAGCAGCGGCGCGATGCGGCGGTCGAACGACAGCGGGTCGACATCCACCTCCGCGCCGACCAGCAGCACTGCCGCCCACAGGCAGATGCCCGCCATCCGAACGGCTTTGGCGAGGACGCGCATGGTCAGGCGAGCTGCGCGAGCCGCCCGGTGCTGTCGCCGAAGCGGTCGAGGGACACCCCGCAGCGGGCGAGCATGTCGAGGTAGAGGTTGCAGAGCGGTGTCTTCCTGCCGAAGGCGATGTGCCGTCCCCCCTTCAGCGTGCCCCCGCCGCCGCCCGCCAGCAGGATGGGCAGATTGTTGTGGTTGTGCCAGGCCCCATCGCTGATGCCGCCGCCGTAGCAGAAGACCACCTGGTCGAGCAGCGTCCCATCGCCCTCCTTGATCTGCTGCAGGCGCGCAAGCATGCGCGCGAAGAGGCTGGCATGGTGGGTGTTGATCAGCGTCAGGGCGCTGAGGTTCTCCGGCTTGTTGCCATGATGCGAGGTCGAGTGGTGCGAACCCGGTGCACCGATCTCCGGATAGGCACGGTCCGATTTCTCAGACCCGAACATGAAGGTCGCCACCCGGGTGATGTCGGCCTGGAAAGCCAGCACCAGGATGTCGAGCATCAGGTTGACGTGGTCGGCGTAAACCGGCGGGAGGTCCTGGCCCTGCGGGAATGCCGGCGCGGCGTCCGCAAGCTCCCCCACCCCCAGGCGATCCGGCTCCGGCACGCCGCCGCCTGCAATGCGGCGCTCGATGGTGCGAAGCCCGTCCAGGTAGTCGTCCAGCTTCTCGCGGTCACGCGTGCCCAGGGTGCGGCGCAGGCTCCAGGCATCCTCGCGCACCAGATCGAGGACGCTGCGATCCAACGAACCATCCGCAGGCTGGGCCGCCGACCGCTCCTGCGCCGGCGAGCGGGCGCGCCAACCGCGGAACAGGCGCGTGAACAGCTGCCGGGGATTGATCTCGACCGGCGCCGGCGAGGTCGGGCTGCGCCATGAGAGGTGCGACAGGTAGGTGCCGCTGTAGCCGAATTCGCCGCGTCCACCGCTCTCGACGCCCAGGGTGAGGCAATCGACCGGGGTCTGCTCGCCGAGCACGCGTGCCGCCAGCTGATCGACCGAGATGCCGCCGGCCTTCGGCTCCTCCGAGCGCGCGCAGGTGGCTCCGACCAGGAAGCCGCCGCCGGCATTCTCGTGGCCGGCGACCCGGGCTTCGCAGTGATCGGCAGCGAGATCGGACAGCACCAGCAGCCGGGAGCGGAACGGCTCCAGCGGCTTGAGGATCTGCGTGAAGGCGAAATCGCTGCCGGTGGTGGTCGGCTTCCAGCGATCCATCACCACTCCGTTGGGGAGATAGAAGAAGCCCAGGCGCAGGGGCGGCTTGCTCGGGGCGGCTGAAGCCGGCTCGGCCGATTCCAGCCATGGCAACGCCAACGCCACTCCCACGCCTCGCAGGACGGCACGACGGGAGACCAGGGCTGACGCGCTATGTCCCACGCCATCAATCATAGGCACTGATCACGCCCAGGTGTGCATGAATCGCCGGGCTATGCGCCCCTCGTGCCGCACAGCGGTCCGCTTCAGCCACTCGCGTCGGTGCTCGGCAACCGCGACCAGGCCACTCGCGCTGACTAATCGCTTCTTCACCTTCATCGTCTGGTACGACATGGAATGGGTCTCCAGCGACCGTGTGGTCGATCTGCTCAGGCATACCATCACCCACGGTGTGCGAGCGCAGCGTGCGCAACGGCATGCCGGCAGATGCCTTGCGGCGTCGGCAGGCGGCTGCGCGCGGACGTCTGGGGGAAGTCGACAGGTGACGTCGCAGTGGCGCTCGCGCACTGGGCAGCACATTCCCCCTAAGAACCAGCCGGCTGGTCCGTGGACAGGGCACGTACCTCCCGGGAGCACCCACGCCGATCCGCCCCCTCCTGCTGAGCCTGCTCCTGCTGCCCCTCGCGGCCGCCGACTGGGAAACCGGCCTGGCGATGCCGAAGATCACAGTGCCGGCGAGCGAGCAGCCAGTGGTCATCGCCCGCTATGCCCTGGTGGTGCAGATCCGCGGCCTGTTCGCCGAATGCACCGCCACCATGACCTTCAGCAACCCCAACGGCCGTGCACTGGAGGGGATGCTGGAATTCCCGCTTCCCGAGCGCGCGACGGTGTGCGGCTATGCCTTGGATGTGGCCGGTCGGATGGTGGAGGGCGTGGTGGTCGGCAAGGACCAGGCGCGGGTGGTCCTCGAGGCCGAGAGCCGCCAGCGCGTCGATCCCGGCATCGTCGAGGCGGTGCGCGGCAACCTCTTCCGCACGCGCGTCTCCCCGGTGCCGGCCTCCGGCCAGCGCACCGTCGCGGTCACCTGGGTGCAGGAGCTGACGGTGCACCATGATGAGGCCGCCCTGCGCATCGCCCTGCCCCACTGCCGGCTGCCGGCGCTCTCCCTGCACCTCGCCATCGCCTCAGGCAGCGCCGAGCCGCAGATCGGCGGCTTCGGCAACCTCATCCTGACCCGCTGGCGCGACCAGCAGGTGGCCAACGCGATACTCAGCGATGTCACGCCCGGCGACGACCTCCTGGTGCGTCTGCCCGGCCTGCCGCGACAGCTCATCCAGGTCGAGGATGACGAGGGCGAGCGCTTCCTCTCGCTCAGCGACCTGCCGGCCCTTCCGCGCCTCCCCCAGGCCCCCACGCCGACGCGCATCGCGGTCGCCTGGGATGCCTCGGCCGGCCGCAGTCCCTCCGGCATCGCCCGCAGCCGCGCCTTCCTCCAAGCGCTGCTGGCCGCCTGCCCGCGCTCGGTCATCGACCTGGTGGTGTTCCGCGATGTCCCCGAGAGGGCAAGCACCTGCAGCGATGCCGCCTCCCTGCTCGCCCTGATCGACCAGGCGCCCTGCGATGGCGGGGCATCCCTGGCCCGCCTCGACCTGCGCCGCAGCGCGCTGCCGCATGCGGACGATGCCTGCTGGGTGCTGATCAGCGATGGACTCGGCTCCCTCGGCGAGGGCCTGCCGGCCAACGGCGATGTGCCGGTCCATTGCGTGGTCAGCGATCTCGATCGGGATGGCAGCCTGCTGCGCCTGCTCTCGGCGCGCACCGGCGGAACGGCCATCGACCTGCTGACCTCCGACGCCGCCACCGCGGCGAGCGCCATCGCCGATCCCCAGCCGGGGCTGCTGCGCATCGACGCCGCCCCGGGCCTGGTCAGCGAGGTGCAGACCGCCTTCGCCGGCGGCCGTGCGACGCTGCTCGCCCGCCTGCATGGCAGCGGCCCGGTGCAGCTGATCTATGGCGTGCACGGGCGCGAAGCCGCGCGCACCAGCGTGGTGGTGGCGGCCGACACCCAGGTGGCGGGGAACGTCCTGGCACGCGCCTGGGCTGGCGCCCACGCCGCCGAGCTGGGGGTGTTCGCCGAAGCCAATCGCGCCGAGCTGATCGCGCTGGGCCAGCGCTACCACCTGGTCACGCCGGGCACCTCGCTGATCGTCCTCGAGCGCCTCGACCAGTACCTCCGCCACCGCATCCAGCCGCCGGCCAGCCTGCCGGAGATGCGCGAGCAGTACCTCGCCAGCGTCAAGAACCGCGCCAGCGCATGGCAGGCGGACAGCAATTCCCACCTTGAGCAGGTGGTGGTGTGGTGGAACCAGCGGCTGAGCTGGTGGCAGCAGGAGCGCAGCTCTGCCGGTCTGCTGGCTGAGCTGCGCGCGCTGCCGCCGGGCGCCGGCGTCCGCGCCGCGGCAGCGCCTGCCAGCCGTCCGTTGGGCGCGGCGGTAGACGCCCCTGGAACGCCACCCCCGCTGGCTGCCACCGTACCGCCTGCCGCTTCCTCTCCCGCTTCGGCCCGCGACGGTGCCGCCAGCGCCGCCGCCGCACCTGCGCTGGCGGCACCGGCTGCCACGCTCCAGGCGCGCGGTTCCGCCGGGTCGGGAGGCCGGCAGCTCGCGCGCACCGGCAAAGACGAGGCGGACTCGATCGCCGATGGCGATGGCAGCTGGCCGGGCGCGCGCGCCGCCATCGCGATCACCCCTTTCGAACCCAACACCCCCTACCTGCGCGCCATGCGCGATGCCCCGCCGGCTCAGGCCTATGCGGTCTACCTGGAGGAGCGCGCCTCGCGCCGGGGCAGCCCGTCGTTCTACCTCGATTGCGCCGGCTTCTTCTTCGAGCGCGATGCCGCGCTCGGCCATCGCGTGCTCTCCAACCTCGCAGCACTGCACCTGGATGACCCGGCGCTCCTGCGCATCCTCGCCTGGCGCCTGCACCAGGCCGGCGACCTCGACCTGGCGATCGCGGTGCTGCGCCATGTCCTCTGCCTGCGCGCCGAGGAGCCGCAATCCTACCGCGACCTCGCGCTGGCGCTCTCGGCGCGCGCCGAGGCGCAGGGCCGCGGCGACGACCTCAGCGAGGCGATGGCCCTGCTCCATCGCGTGGTGATGCGCCAGCCGCTCGAGGATGTCCAGCTCGGCGAGGCGGCTGATCTCGCCCAATCGTGGAGCCGCTTCCCGCAGATCGAGGTGATCGCGTTGGAGGAGCTCAACCGCCTGCTGGGGGTCGCCGAGAAGGGGCGCTTCGACCATCCACCCCAGCTCCCGCCCCTGGATGCGCGCCTGCGCCAGGCGCTCGACTGCGACTTGCGCGTGGTGATGTCCTGGGATGCCGATGACACCGACATCGATCTCCACCTCATCGAGCCGAGCGGCGAGGAGGCCTACTACGGCCACCAGCGCACCGTGATCGGCGGCCTGGTGTCCTGCGACATGACCCAGGGCTACGGTCCGGAGGAGTACCTGCTGCGCCATGCCGGCAGCGGAACCTACCGCATCCGCTGCCAGTACTTCGGCTCGCGCACCCAGGGGCTGCTCGGTCCGGCGACCGTCAGCGCGGTGGCGATCACCAACTGGGGGCGGCCGAACGAGAGCCGCCGCATGCTCACCCTGCGTCTCGAGGGCCGCGGCGACAGCATCCCGGTGGGCGCCATCACCATCGGCGCCGATGGCGCGCTCCAGCCAGCTGGCGCGGCCATGCCGGGGGCGGGCGCAGAAATCGCGCGCGCGCAGCTGGCCTCCCTGAGCGTCGGGCTGCACCGAGCCGAGGTGGAGGCGAAGCTCGGACTGCCGCTGCGGGTCGAGAGCGATGGCCTCACCGTGCTGGTCTACCAGACCACCGGCGGCGAGCTCTCGCGACTCGGATTCGGTCCTGACCTGCTGTGGGTGCACGAGGTCCAGGACGGGGCGGAGCGGGATCTGCTCGCCCATTGACGCTGCCGCAGTCCGGCGGCGTCAGGAGTGCGGCGGCTGCACGCTCGGACGCACGCGGAAGAGGCGCAGGATGGCGACGAAGAACAGCGGCACGAAGAAGATCGCCAGGATGGTGGCGGCGAGCATGCCGCCGATCACGCCGGTGCCAATGGCGTTCTGGCCGCCCGATCCCGCGCCGTTGGCCAGCGCCAGCGGAGCCACGCCGAAGATGAAGGCCAGCGAGGTCATCAGGATGGGCCGCAGCCGCTGATGCGCCGCTTCGAGCACGGCGCTCAGCGAGTCTTTGCCTTCCGCGATCAGATTCTCGGCGAACTCGACGATCAAAATGGCGTTCTTCGCGGATAAGCCCACGGTGGTCAACAGGCTCACCTGAAAGAATACGTCATTGTCGAGGCTGCGCAACGTCGTCGCCAGCAGTGCGCCGATGACCCCGAGCGGCACGACCAGGAGTACGGCAAACGGTATCGCCCAGCTCTCGTAGAGGGCGGCGAGGCACAGGAAGACGACGAGCAGCGACATCGCGTAGAGCTGTAACGTCTGCGAACCGGCGAGCCGCTCCTGATACGAAAGTCCGGTCCACTCGAGACCGAATCCCGCCGGCAATTGTTTTGCCAAGTTTGCGATCAGCGCCAGCGCCTCGCCCGAGCTTTGACCCGGTCCGGGCTCGCCGAGGATCTCGACCGCCGGCGTGCTGTTATAGCGCTCGAGACGCGGCGAACCGAAGGCCCAGTGGGACGTGGCGAACGCGGCGAAGGAGACCATCCCGCCCGCGGAGTTGCGGACATACCATTTATCTAAATCCTCGGGCAACATGCGAAACGGCGCATCGGCCTGCATGAACACCTTCTTCACGCGACCGCCATCCATGAAGTCGTTGACGTAGCTGCTGCCCCAGGCCGCTGCGAAGGTGTCGTTGATGTCGGCCATGGACAGTCCCAGCGTGCCGGCCTTGTGCGCGTCGATGGCAAGGCGCAACTCCGGCGTGTCTTCCATTCCGTTCGGGCGTACGCCGATGAGGCCCTTCTCCTTGGACAAGGCACCCAAAAGCTGGTTGCGGGCCTGCATCAGCGCCTGGTGGCCAAGATTGGCACGGTCTTGCAGCATCAGGTCGAAGCCGCTGGCGTTGCCCAGCTCGGACACGGCGGGCGGTGCAAAGGCGAACACCGAGGCATCGCGGATCGAGGCGAAATAGGCCATGGCCTTGCCGGCGACGGCGGCGACCCTCAGGTCGTCGCGCTGCCGCTGGTCCCAGGCCTTGAGCTTGACGAACGCAAAACCGGCGTTCTGCCCGCTGCCCGCAAAGCTGAAGCCGGCGACGGTGAAGATGGCATCGACTGCCGCCTTCTGGTCCTCCAGAAAGTGGTGTTCGACCTGCGCGATCACCTGCAGGGTGCGTTCTTGCGTCGCGCCCGGCGGCAACTGGACCAGGTTGATGATCTCGCCCTGGTCTTCATCGGGAAGGAATCCCACGGGAATCTTGGCGAACACGACCACGACCGCCACCAGAATCACCGCATAGGCCGTCATGTAGCGCCAGCCCTTGCCCAGCATGTGTCGGACCACGCCCTGGTAGCGCGTGTTGCTGCGGTCGAAACCGTGGTTGAACCGGCCGAAGAAGCCCTGTTTGGACAGTCCGTGCCCCTGGGTGATCGGCTTCAAAAGCGTGGCACACAATGCCGGCGTCAGGATCAATGCCACCAGGACGGACAGGACCATCGCCGACACAATGGTGATGGAGAACTGCCGATAGATGACGCCGGTCGAACCGCCAAAAAACGCCATGGGCACGAACACGGCAGCCAGCACCAGGGCGATCCCGACGAGCGCCCCACCGATCTGTTGCATCGACTTGGTCGTCGCCTCTTTGGGGGAGGAACGATCTTCCCTCATGACCCGTTCGACGTTCTCGACCACGACGAT
>PLEW01000028.1:0-13507 GCA_003136555.1 Planctomycetota bacterium
CAGAAGCAGGGCCTCGAGAAGGTCATCCAGACCAAGGCGGGCAACAACCTCAATCAGGCCATCCTCGACAACGACCAGCAGGCGCTGCTGCGCCATTTCCAGGACAAGGGCTACCGCTATGCCCAGGTGGGGGTCGAGAAGAAGGACGACAAGGGCAACATCGCGATCAACTTCACCATCGATCTCGGTCGCGAGATCGAGGTCACCCGGGTGCTGTTCCTCGGTCTTCCCGAGCACCTGTTCCCCAAGCAGCTCACCCAGGGCCTGCTCAACGGCGAAGGCTCGCCCTACCACCAGGAGCTGATGACCTTCGACCAGGAGGCGGTGCGCCGGGCGGCCCAGGACCAGGGCTGGCTCGACGCCGCGCTGTCCGGCACGCACATCGAGAACATGGATTTCGTGCGTCCGCTCGATGAGCGCCAGCGCCATGGCCCGCAGGTGGTCCCGGACGGCGAATTCAACGATTCGGTAGTGGTGGTCTACGAACTGGTGCCGGGCGAGCGCTACTACCTCGGCAGCGTGAGCTTCGTCGGCAACACCAAGGCCACGCAGGTGCAGCTGCGCGAGGCATTCGGCATCGTCGATGGAACGCCCTACAAGCAGGCGGATATCGACAAGGCGATCGAGAAGTCCCGCCGGGTGGTGAGCAACCAGGGCTATGCCCGCGCCCAGCTCGGCGTCGACCGCCATCTCGACCTGATCAAGCACGAGGTCCACCTGGTGCTGCACATGCAGCACGAGGAGGGGGGCAAGTACTACGAGGGAGAGGGCGACATCTACCACGTCAGCCGCGTCGATCTGCGCGGCAACTACCAGACCAAGGATGCGGTGGTGCGCCGCGGGATGCAGCTGAAGCCCGGCGACCTGTGGAACGACGATGCGGTCGACGAATCCAAGCGGCAGATCGAACGCACGGGACTGTTCAAGAACACCTTCGACCATCCGCTGCGCATCACCCCGCAGTTCCCCGATGATCAGCCCGGGCAGGCGAACGTGCGCGCCGACCTCGACGAGGATTCGACCGGCACGCTCAACTTCCAGGTCGGCTACAGCTCGGCCTCGGGCGTCTTCGTGCAGGCGGGCTTCGGCGAGCGCAATGTCGATCTGTGGGGCTTCATCACCAGCCTGTTCGGCGAGGTCTGGGGGCCTGACGGCATCCGCAGCTGGCGAGGCGGCGGGCAGAACGTGAACGTCAGCGTGCTGTGGTCGCGCTACACCACCAGCGGTGGGGTCTCATGGAGCAATCCGCACCTCTTCGACGGTCCGTATGCGATGACCGTCCAGTACGACTACATCGATTCGACCTACCGGCCATGGGAGGAGGTCCGCAACATCCCTTCGGTGACGGTCGGCCGCAACTTCTTCCACAACGACCTCAACATCAGCCTGACCTACGCCTACACCGAGCTGCACGTCGAGAATCCCCAGACCGATGCGCCCAACGACGCCCTCGACGGCTCCGGCAAGTACTTCCTCAACACCTGGACGCTGGGCGAATCCTACGACCGGCTGAACAACCCGCGCATCCCCACCAGGGGCTACCTGGTCAAGGCCACCGAGTCCTTCACCGGCGGCATCATGCCCTCGTCGACCATGTACTGGGAATACAGCCTGAGCGGCGACCAGTTCCAGCCCATCGTCGAGGGCGAGCAGGGCGGCATCACCTATCTGCACACCAGCGCCCATTGGCGGCAGATCCATGGCCTCGATGGCGACGACTACATCCCGTTCTACGCCCGCTATTTCGGCGGCGGCCCCTCGCCTCGCCACCGCGGCTTCGAGCAGGACCACCTCAGCCCGACCGAGTACAACCGCAACGACCAGCTCGCCCTGGTGGGCGGCACCACCGATGCCCTGCTGTCCGAGGAGCTGTCGTTCCCGATCCAGGACTCCAACGAGGGCATCCGCCTTGCGGTGTTCACCGACTACGGCAACGTCTGGGGCGCCGACCAGGTGATCCGCCTGTCCGATATGCGCACCGCCGTGGGCTTCGGCATCCGCTTCCCGATCCAGCTGCCGGTGTCGCTCGATTTCGCCTGGCTGCTTGATGCCAGAAATGGCGAATCGAGCACGCAGATCCAATTCACCCTCGGCCAGGTCCATTTCTAGGCCGTGGCGCCTCCTGCTGCGGTGCAAGCAATCAGTGTCGGCAAATAAGCACGTGACCAGGCGAATCAGCATTCTAGCATGCCGGCCAGTCCGAAGGGAAACCACTATGCGCGTCGCGCTCCTGCTCCTCTCCACCGCGCTCCTGGCGGGCCTCGCAACCAGCCGTGCCGCTGCCGATGAGGCCAAGCCGGCGCCACAGGCGCCGAAGATCGCCGTGGTCCACCTCGATGATGTGATCCGCACGGCCAGGATCTACACCACCCGCATCGAGGCCCTGAAGAAGGAGAAGAACGATGCCGAGAGCCAGCTCAAGCAGATGGACGAGCAGATGCAGCAGCTCGAGAACAGCCTGCAGGCGCTCAGCCAGAACAACGAGCGCTTCCCCAAGCTGAGCGAGGACTACGAGACGCTCAAGGTCAGGCGCAAGATGACCGCGGACCGCGTGCGCGCGGACCTCGATCGGCGGCACGCCGCGCTGCTCAAGAGCTGCTTCGAGATCCTCCACGATCTGCTGGAGAAATACAGCAAGGAGAACGGCATCCTGCTGGTGCACTTGGTGCCGAACTCCGAGCTGCAGACCAGCAACACCTCAGAGATCCAGCTGCAGATGGGCCTCCAGTCGCTGCTTTACTACGATCCGGCGCTCGACATCACCAAGGCGTTCGAAGCCTATGTCGACAGCCATTACTCCCCGCCTGCGGACGTTCCTGCCGTGAGCCCGGCGAGCGCGCCCACCCCCGGCCCGGCGACAGGGAAATGACATGCGCGTGACGGTGCGTGAGGTCGCCCAGCTGGTGGGCGGCACGGTCATAGGCGATGAGCATCAGCCGCTGTCGGGCATCAACAGCCTCACTGAGGCCAAGCCCGGCGACATCAGCTTCCTCGCCAATCCGAAGTACGACACCTATCTGAGCGAGACCAAGGCCACCGCGGTGCTGGTGGCGAGCGCGCAGAAGGCCCCGAACATCATCCAGGTGGTGGTGTCGAATCCCGACTTCGCCTTCGCCCGGGTGGTCGCGACCTATGGCCCCAAGGCCGTCCCGCCGCCGGTGGGCATCCATCCCACCGCGATCATCGGCGATCGCGTGCGCCTTGGCGCCAATCTCGCCATCGGCGCCTATGTGGTGATCGCCGACAATGCGGCGATCGGCGACAACACCATCATCTATCCGCACGTCTACATCGGGCACGAGACGCAGATCGGCACCGACTGCATGATCTATCCGCAGGTGTCGGTGCGCGAGCGCTGCCTGATCGGCAACCGGGTGATCATCCATTCGGGAGTGGTGATCGGCTCCGATGGCTTCGGCTACGCCTCGGTCGAGGGCGTGCACCACAAGATCCCGCAGGTCGGCATCGTGGTCATCGAGGATGATGTCGAGATCGGCGCCAACACCTGCCTCGACCGGGCGCGCTTCGGCAAGACGCGCATCGGCAAGGGCACCAAGATCGATAATCTCGTGCAGATCGCCCACAACGTCGAGACCGGGCACCACTGCATCATCGTCGCCCAGGTGGGTGTTGCGGGCTCGACCAAGCTCGGCAACTACGTCATCCTCTCGGGCCAGGCGGGCATCAGCGGGCACCTCACCATCGGCGACCATGCCATCGTCACCGGCAAGGCAGGGGTGTCGAAGAACATCCCGCCGCGCGCGGTGGTGCGCGGCAGCCCGGCGCAGGAGATCAAGGCCTGCCAGTCTCAGGAAGTGGCCGTGCGCCGGCTGCCGCAGACCCAGCAGACGGTCAAGGAGCTGCTGCTGCGGGTCGCCGAGCTCGAGCGGCGCATCGCGGCGCTGGGGGGCGCCCCCGCCCCCGCCTCCGGTGGAGGAGAGGGAAGCACGCCGTGAGCGCTCAACGCACCATCGCCAGGGAAGCGACGCTGACGGGCATTGGGCTCCATTCCGGCGAGACGGTCAATGTCCGCTTCAAGCCGGCGCAGCCGGATACCGGCATGCGCTTCGTGCGCGTCGATCTGCCTGGACGCCCGGCGATCACCGCCCATCCCTCGCACCTGTGCCAGCGCATGCGGCGCACCGCCCTGGCGATGACGGTGGATGGCATCGATGTCGAGGTGCACACCACCGAGCATTTCCTCGCCGCCTGCACCGGCCTGGGACTGGACAATCTGGTCGTCGAGCTGGATGCGGTGGAGCTCCCGGGCCTCGATGGCTCGGCGGTGGAATTCACCAACTGCCTGCGCGCGGCCGGGATCATCGAGCAGGCGGTGGCGCGCCGCTACTTCGATGTCACCACCCCGGTGTCGGTCTCCGACGGCAAGAGCTCGATCATCGCCCTGCCCTACCGCGATGGCCTGAAGATCACCTACACTCTCGACGACCACGGAGGCGAGCTCGGCGGGGCGCAGGTGGTCGAGATCGAGCTCAACGAGGAGAGCTTCGTCAGCAACATCGCGCCAGCGCGCACCTTCTGCCTGGCCAAGGAGGTCGAGATGCTGCGCAAGCTCGGCCTGGGCAAGGGCGCCACGACGCAGAACACCTGCGTCTACGACGGCAAGCGCATCATCGACAACGAGCTGCGCTTCCCGGACGAGGCGGCACGGCACAAGATCCTGGACCTGATCGGCGACCTGGCGCATGCGACGCGCCGGGTCAACACCCACATCATCGCCGTGCGCACCGGCCATAAGGAGAACATGCAGCTGGTGCAGGAGCTCAACCGCCGCATCGAGCAGGCGGCGCGGCCCAAGGTGGTGTTCGACATCCCCAAGATCCTCTCCCTGCTGCCGCACCGCTACCCGTTCCTGATGGTCGACCGGGTGATCGAGTACGAGCCCGGCAAGGCCATCGTCGGGATCAAGAACGTCACCATCAACGAACCCTACTTCCAGGGGCATTTCCCCACCATGCCGGTGATGCCGGGCGTGCTGCTGCTCGAGGCGATGGCCCAGGTCGGCGCGATCATGCTCATGGATATACCTGAGAATGCCGGCAAGATCCCCTATTTCATGAGCATGGACAAGGTCAAGTTCCGCCGTCCGGTCTATCCCGGCGACCAGCTGCGCATCGAGATCGAAGTCATCCGCCTGCGCCAGCGCATGAGCGCCTGCTGGGCGCGGGTGCTGGTCGAGGAGCAGCTGTGCAGCGAGGCGGAGATCCGCTGCGTGATGATGGATCGCTGAGGGCAGCCGCTCTTGGGCAGGGGCGGAAATGCGCTAGCATGCGGCCATGACGCCCGTGGCCGGCATGCTGCTGGTCGCCAGTCCCCAGCTGAGCGACCCGAATTTCGTCCGTACCGTGGTCTACCTCCTCGATCACGGAGACAACGGCACCCTCGGCTTCGTCCTCAACCGCCCGCTCGAAGTGCCGCTGAGCGAGCTGTGGGGCGAGGTGCCCGAGCAGCTCGCCGGTCTGCGGGTGGCCGCCGAAGGCGGACCGGTGGACCGCCACAAGGGCCTGCTCGTCCACCGCTGCATCGACCTCAGCGGCGCCCAGCTGCTGTCCGAGGGCTTCGCCATCGGCGGCGATCTGGACGCGCTCGCCAAGCGCTTCGCCAGCGGCTGCGACGAGCACGGACCACGGCTGTTCCTCGGCCACAGCGGCTGGGCACCCGGCCAGCTGCTCGCCGAGCTCGAAGAGGGGGCGTGGCTGCTGCGTTCCGGACGTCCGGAGCAGCTGCTCAATCCGCAGCCCGCGCTGGGGTTGTGGCAGCAGCTGGTGGAAGGCCGCGGCGGCGGCACGCCGGACCCGAGCCTCAACTGAAGGCCTAGATCAGGGTGGTCTTGCCGGTCGTCCGCCGCGGAGCCGCGGCAGCGCACAGCGAGATGCCCAGGCCGAGATAGTTGGCCATCAGGCTGGACCCGCCATAGCTGAAGAACGGCAGCGGCACGCCGGTGACCGGCATCAGCCCGGTGGCGACCGCCAGGTTGATCGAGGCCTGGCCGATGAGCAGGCAGGTGTAGCCCACGATCAGCACCCGTCCGCAGGGATCGCGGCAGATCGCCGCGGCGTGCATGCCCGCCCACGCGAAGGCGAGGAACAGCGCCAGGGCGACGCTGCAGCCGATGAAGCCCACCTCCTCGCCGACCACGGCGAAGATCAGGTCGGTATGCTTTTCCGGCAGCCAGCCGAGGCGGTTCTGATCGCCTTCCAGGTAGCCCTTGCCGAGCCAGCGCCCCGAGCCGATCGAACGCACGCTGCGCAAGGTCTGGTAGCTCTCGGTCAGGGCGTACTCCTCGGGATGCAGCCACGCCTCGATGCGCTTGTACTGGTACGAGCGCGCGCCTTCGCGCGGGAGCACGGAGTTCTGCAGGTGCTTGAGCCCCGCCGACTGGCCGGGATCCATCAGCAGGATGACGAACAGGGCAAACAGGCCGCCGAGCGACAGCAGCAGGATGCCGGCGAAGTGGCGCAGGCGCATGCCTGCGGCGATCAGCATGCCGAAGATCATCGGCGGGAAGGTGAGCGAGCTGCCGAGGTCGTTGCGCGCATGCAGGGCGGCGGGCAGGGCCGCGAGCGCGAGGGCGCCTAAGACATGCAGCAGGCGGCCGGGCTGGAAATCGGGGCTCGCCAGCAGGCGGGCGCAGGCGAGCAGGGCGCCCAGCTTGATGAATTCCACCGGCTGCAGGCGCAGCGGCCCGAGGACCACCCAATTGGCCTGCCCCTTGATCACCGGCACCAGCGCGGTGCCGGCCGCGGCGGCCATGAACAGCTCGAGCAGGATGCCGGCGACGAAGATCGGGATGGCCAGGGCGCGCCAGGTGGCGAAGGGCACGTGCAGGGCGCCGATGCAGGCGGCGAGGCTGAACCCCCACCACACCAGCTGCATGCGCGCCTCCTTGCCCAGGCCCAGGCGCTCGCCCGGGTCGTAGCAGGCGCTGATCACGAAGGCCACGCCGAAGGCGGTGAGCAGGGTGGCGATCACCAGCCACCCCCAGGGCACTTCACGCCAGGTGACTGGCTCGATCAGGGCCATGGCGTCGCTGCGCCTGCCGGTGCCGTCGCGGGGGGGCGCATGGCCGCCGCCAGCATGCGCGTTCGGCGCTCCCTGCCCTGGTGGTCGGCGCTCGGCATGACGGGACCCTCAGCGCAGGAGCTTGGCGAAGTCCGCGAAGGCGGGCGGTATGGGGGAGACCGCCTCGATGCGCGCGCCGGTGATGGGGTGGTCGAGGGACAGGACATGGGCATGCAGCATCAGCCGCGGCGCCTTGGGCGGTGGCGGCAGGTCGCGCGCCGGCCGGATGCGCAGGCCGTAGACGCGGTCGCCATACACCGGGCAGCCGATCGCCGCCAGGCTGACGCGGATCTGGTGCGTGCGGCCGGTCTCCAGCCGCACCTCGAGCTCGGCGCCCAGGCGGAGGCGGTGGAGTACGCGGAAATGGGTGATGGTCTGCTTGCCCGGATCGTCGTCGTCGACCAGCGCGCGCCGTCCATCCTGGTCGCGGCCGATGGTCCCGATGATGGTGTCCTCGTCCTTCCGCGGAGCGCGCGTGACCAGGCAACGGTAGGTGCGGCCGGCGGCATGGCTGGCGAACTGCGCCGCGATCAGGCGCTGGGCCTCCCGGCTGAGGGCGAAGCACAGGCAGCCGCTGGTGTCCTTGTCCAGGCGGTGGACGACGCCGATGAAGCGCGGATCCTTGCCCTGCTTGCGGAAGGCCCGCCGCAGCAGCTCCGGCACATGGCCGCGCTCGGGCGGTTCCATGCTGCCCGCCTGGTGCTGGGGCGCGGAGAGCACGCCGAAGGCCTTGTTCACCACCACCAGGCTGCGGTCCTCGTAGACGATGGTGAAGGGCTTCTCCGCGGGCGGGATGGCATCGTGGATGCGGGCGCGCAGCGGCGCCTTGATGCCGTGGCGCAGGTCGCACTCGATGCGTGCCGTGCCCGCGGGCAGCGCCTGCTTGGGCTGCAGCACCACCGCGCCATCGACGCGGACCAGTCCGGCGGTGACCGCCTGGCGGGCGAGGTGCCGTGACAGGCCCGGCAGGGCGGTGCTGAGCGCGGCGAACAGCGACTCGCCAGGGGCGGCCAGGGAGAGGCGGTGCAGCGTATAGAGTTCGGGCATAGGCGGCGCCCAGCCTCGCAGCGATCGTCGCGGAGTCCAGGCGGATGACCGCGGCTGTGGCTGGCGGACGAGAGGCTTGGGCTAGAGCCGCGGCAATTCCGGCAGATTGCCGGACTTGTCCTGCGCTCCCTCGTCGTCGTCGAAGCTCTCGACCTTCAGGGTCTGGGTCGGGCGCTTGATGCCGGCCGAAGACGAGGTGGTGCCGCGTTCGTGGCGTTCGCTCGGCGGCATCTCCTGATCCTCGTCGAGCACCACCAGCAGGCCGCTGCGCTGGTTCTCATTCGCCGAATCGCCCCCCGACTGCCCCATGTCGTCATCGGGCAGCGCGGCATCCAGCGCGGCATCCATGTTGGCGATCGGCGATGCCGAAGGCGGGGTGAAGATGGGCGGCGGCGGCGCGATCGGAGGGGCGCTGAAGGCCATCGGCGGCGGCGTGCGCAGCTGCATGGGTACCTGCAGCGGCTCGGGCGGCTGGATGATCTGATTGGAGGCGGGGGTATTCGAGGTGATCACCGGTGCATGGGCCGCCGGCGACGGCACCGCAGGCTTGGAGGCGGCGCTGCCGTCCCGGCTCTGGCGCGGCTGCCAGCCGTGGCTGTTGGCGCCGCCGAGGCCGGTCTGGGGGAAGGTCAGGATGTGCGCCGCCAGGCCCAGGGCGATGGTGAGCGACGGCCCATTGGCATCCAGGCTGTGGACATCGTAGTGGCTGGGAACCAGGTCCATCCCGGCGAGCGGATCGAGGACGTGCACCGGCCGTCCGAGGATATTGCCGAGGATGTCGGCGATGCCGGGCAGCTGGCTCGAGCCGCCGGTGAGCACCACCTGGTTGACCTGGGCCTCGAACTGGCCCTCCACGTAGTCGAAGCTCAGGCGGATCTCGTTCGCGAGGTCTTCGAAGGCGGGCATCGCGGCATCAATCAGAGCCTCGAGCGCCTCGCCGGGCGCCGATTTGATGCGTTCGACGTTCTCGGCCGGCTCGTTGAAGGTGCGCACGATGGCGTCGGTGATCTCATTCCCGGCGAGATAGACCTCGCGGGTGAACAGCAGGCGCGTTCCCTGGATGATGGCGATGTTGCTCTTGCTCGCGCCGACATCGATCAGGGCGGTGGCGGTCTTGCTCTCGGGATCATTGGCCAGGCCCGGCCCGAGCAGCTCGTAGGCGTTGGCCAGCGCGAAGACATCGACATCGATGATCTCGGGCGTCATCCCGGCATTGCGCAGCTGGGAGATGTGATCCTCGACGAACCCCCGCCGCACCGCCACCAGCAGCACCTGCATGGCGGTCGCCTTATCCTCCGTCCGGTCGGGCAGGGGCTGGCAGTCGATGATGACCTCATCGCTGCCGAAGGGGATGTACTTGTCCGCCTCGTAGGAGATGTGGGCCTTGAGCTCGTTGGCGGCCAGGCGCGGAGTCTCGACCTGGCGTACGATCACCGAACGGCCGGAGACGCTCGAGACCACGCGGCGCGAACGCACCCCCAGCTGCTCGAGCACCCGACGGATGACCTCCACCGGCTCCTGGGTGCCGATGCGCTCCTGGGCATAGCCCTGGAGGGTGAGGCGATCGCCGTGGGGCAGCAGGGCGACGGCCTTGACGGCATAGGACCCGACATCGAGACCGATCACGGTTTTGGTAGCGCGGAACATCGAGCCCTCCCTGCCGTGCCTCAGGCACGAGACACGCAACCACTCTAGTGGATCGCCACCTGGGCGCAAATGCAAGTCCAACAGGAGGCAATGCCGCCCGTGCCAGGGTACACGCGGCCATCGGCAGCGACCGGCCGCCTCAGCGGCTGAGCTGGCGCATGATCCAGGTCAAGTGGTGGTGCTGGATGACCGGTTGGGTCAGGGCGTTGAGCGTCAGGGTGAAGCGCAGGTCGCCCTGCCTGGTGCCGGGCAGGCCCTGGGCCATCACCACCGACCCGCCCCCGGTCAGGTCGCTGAGGGAGGCGGTCAGCGGGGTCGGATCAGCCATCAGGATGCCATCCAGATGGGTGGTCCCGGCCGGCAGGCCGAGGCTGTACTGCGATCCCTGCCAGCGGCGCTCGATCGTCCCCGGGAGCGGGCCGCCAAGGGTGATCTGCTGCGGCGCAACCGTACCTGATGGGAGTGCCAGTAGGTCGCTCCACAGACGCGACAAGCTGTCAGAACCATACGCTACAGCACTACTTGCGGCGAGAGGCGGAGCCTCTCCATCGTCCCGCGCCGGGTAGCGCTGATTGATGCGCTTGACCACCTCCTCGCCACCCCGCACCGCGCTCACCGCCCCACTCCGCGGATCGACCACCACCGTCAGCAGGGCGCCGTCGAGCGCGAGCAGGTGACCGAGCAGCAGGTCTTCATGGCCGTTGCGGTCGACTGGCTGGCTGCTGTCAACCGCATGGCTGCCGCCGGGACCGCTCTGGGTGGCAAGGACATGCAGGATGACGATGCTCAGTTCGCAGCGCTCGCTGGTCACCACCACCGGGGTGAGGGAGAAGCGCCAGCTCACCGAGCTGGAGTAGCTGAGCGTATCGCCGGCACTCTGCCAATCGACCACCTGGTTGAGGTCGTAGGCGTAGAGCTGGACGTGATCCTTGACGAATTGGTATCCGGCCTGCGGGGCATCGGCGGCCCAGGCGCCAGCGCCCAGCACCAGCAGGGCGGCCAGCTGCCGGGCAAGCGGGCATGCGCACAGCGGGCTCAATTCCGCCTCCGGACGACGAAGCCCGCCAGCTCGACCAGGGCGTCGGCGTGCGGGGAGTCGCCGGCAAGCGCGAGCAGGGCCTGGTCCAGATGAGCCGTCGCCTGGCGATGCGCCGCCTCCAGGCCATAGACGGCGACATAGGTGAGCTTCCCCTGCGCGGCGTCCTTGCCGGCGGTCTTGCCGAGGTCGTGCGAGGTGGCGGTCTGGTCGAGGATGTCATCGGCGATCTGGAAGGCCAAGCCGATGGCCTCGCCGAAGGCGCCCAGCCGCTCGCGCGTGGCCTCATCGCACCCTGCGGCCATGGCGCCGAGCTGGCAGGAGGCGCTGATGAGCGCGGCGGTCTTGCGCCGATGGATGCGCTCGAGGGCGGCGATCAGGGCGGCGTCCTGGTGCAGCGGGGTCGCCGGGTCGGCGAGGCGCCGCTGCCAGTGCGCGGTGGCATCGCAGTCATCCTGCTGGCCCCCGACCACCCCCAGGCTCCCGGCGGCGGCGCTGAGCACCAGCACCGCCTGCAGGCCGACCAGGGCTGCGGTACCGAAGGCCAGGCACTGGAGGGCGTCGCCGGCGAGGATGGCGGTGGCCTCGTCGAAGGCCCTGTGGCAGGTCGGTCGGCCGCGCCGCAGATCGTCATCGTCCATGGCCGGGAGATCGTCATGGATCAGGGTATAGGTATGCAGCAGCTCGACGCTGGCCATCGCCGCCAGCAGGCGCTCGTGGTCGCCAGGCGAGCCCGCGGGGCGGCTTCTGGCGGACTGGACCATGCGAAAGGCCGAGAGCGCCAGGGCAGGGCGCAGGCGTTTGCCGCCCGCGAAGACGCTGTAGCGCATCGCCCGGTGCAAGCGCACGGGCTCGACGGTCTCGCCTGGCAGGAAGCGTTCCAGGGCGGTCTCGGTGATGCCAGCGGCCTCGTCCAGCAGGCTGGTGGCGCGGTCGGGGGCCGGACGGGCAGGGGCGGGCATGACGCCACGTTGGCCGGCTGGGGCGGTGCGGCAAGAGCGGGTTTGCACGGTCCGGAGCCGCTGGCGGGGGAGAGGGATGCTCCCAGGAGGTGATTGCAGAAAGTCGCGTGCGGGTACGATTCAGCACGCCTCACCGCCGGAGTTCCCGCATGGCATCTGACCCATCCTCTGCCTCGAGCCAACCAGCCAGCCAAGGCGGAGGGCAGCCGGTCGATCCCCTTGCCGGAAGCCACACCAGCAGCGACTACGGCGTCGATCAGATCCAGGTCCTGGAAGGCATGGAGGCGGTGCGCAAGCGGCCGGGGATGTACATCGGCGACCCGGGTTCGACCGGTCTGTACCAATGCGTCTGGGAGGTGGTCGACAACTCCATCGATGAGGCGCTCGCGGGCCATTGCAGCGAGATCCATGTCATCATCCACGTCGACAACAGTCTGAGCGTCAGCGACAACGGCCGCGGCATCCCGGTGGCCCCGCATCCCTCATCGGGCAAGTCGACCCTCGAGGTGGCGCTGACGGTGCTGCACGCCGGAGGCAAGTTCGGCTCCGGAGCCTACAGGAAATCTGGCGGCCTGCACGGCGTTGGCGTCAGCTGCGTCAATGCCGTCAGCATCTGGCTGGTGGCCGAGGTCAAGCGCGAGGGCCAGCATCACCGCATGCGCTTCGAGCGCGGCACCGCCGTAACCGCTCTCCAGTCGATCGCGGTGACGACCGAGCGCGGCACCGCCATCCACTTCAAGCCCGATCCGGAGGTGTTCGGCGAGAACACCATCTTCGACTTCAAGGTCATCGCCGCCCGGCTGCGTGAACTCGCCTTCCTCAACAGCGGCGTGCGCATCAACCTGCAGGATCTGCGCGAAGAGGGCAAGGCGGAGATGTTCTACTCCACCGACGGCCTGGCGGCCTTCGTGCGCTACCTCAACCAGGGCAAGGAGGCGCTGCACCAGGTCATCCATTTCCGCAAGACCACCAGCGAAGGCCACGAAGTCGAGCTGGCGATGCAGTTCAATGACAGCTACGACGAGCACATCATCTGCTTCGCGAACAACATCCGCAATCGCGACGGCGGCACCCATCTCGAGGGCTTCAAGACCGCGCTGACCCGCGAATTCAACGCCTATGCCAAGAACGCCAACCTGATCAAGGGCGAGAAGCCGCCATCCGGTGAGGATCTGCGCGAAGGCGTGTGCGCGATCGTCTCGGTCAAGCTGATGGACCCCAAGTTCAGCGGCCAGACCAAGGACAAGCTGATCAACATCGAGATCAGCGGCATCGTGCAGAACCTGCTCGGCGCGGCGCTCAAGGACTACTGCGAAGAGAACCCCAAGATCGCCAAGTCGCTCATCCTCAAGGCCTGCGCGGCGATGGAGGCGCGCGAGGCGGCACGCAAGGCGCGGGAGCTGGCGCGCAAGAACCGCAAATCCATGCTCAACAACGCCGGCATGCCCGACAAGCTGCGCGACTGCCAGAGCAGAAACGTGCACGAGACGGAGATCTTCCTGGTCGAAGGCGATTCCGCCGGCGGCTCGGCCAAGCGCGGCAGCGATGCGCGCATCCAGGCCATCCTCCCGCTCAAGGGCAAGATCATCAACGTCGAGAAGGCGCGCATCGACAAGGTGATCGGGCACTCCGAGATCTCGGCGATGATCCAGGCGCTCGGCACCGGGATCGGCGAGGAGTTCAATCTCGAAGGCCTGCGCTACGGCAAAATCGTCATCATGACCGACGCCGACGT
>PLEW01000028.1:13542-14124 GCA_003136555.1 Planctomycetota bacterium
GCCGAGGTGCTGCGCCTCGGCCTCGAGGGCGCCACGCTCATCGACGTGTCATCCGGCCGCGAGCGCGAGATCAAGGGTGCGAACCTGACCGCGGTGCTCGAGGTCCTCCAGGAGTTCGACGAGCACGAGCACGTGCTCTCGCTCAAGGGGCTGACCATCGAGGAGTTCCTCAGCCTGCGCGATGGCAGCGGCCGGCTGCCGCTCTTCCGAGCCCGTGTCGGCGAAGCTGTACGCTATCTCTACAGCGAGGCCGAGCTCGATGTCCTGCTGGGACGCGATGCCGGCGGCGCCCGGCGCCCGGTCGAGGAGCCGCCCGCAGAGGTGGCGGTCGGCGGCGAGGTGCCGATCCTGCCCGAGATCATCGAGTTCAGCGAAGGCGAGGCGCTCGAGCGCAGCCTGGACCGCCTGCGCATCCACGGCTTCAACCCGGAGTTCATCATCGACGGCCCGGGGCGCCTCAGCCCTTTCAGGGTGGTGGATGTCAAGGAGGACGTGGCCTGCACCCACCTGCGCGCCGTGGTCCCCATCATCAAGCGCTTCGGACAGCGCGGCCTGGACATCCAGCGCTACAAGGGTCTCGGC
>PLEW01000016.1 GCA_003136555.1 Planctomycetota bacterium
TGCCCCTACTGTTTGATGCAACGAGAGAATCTCTGCGATCGCCCGCTATTTACGGGCTTTACCCGCGATGGCGGGTATGCGACGTCGGCCATTGCCGATGCCCGATTCACCTTTCCTTTGGGCGAGTCAGGCAGCGACGCCTCGATCGCGCCGCTCCTGTGTGCGGGGTTGATCGGCTGGCGTTCACTCAGGATCGCCGGGGACGCCGAGAAAATCGGCTTTTACGGGTTCGGCGCGGCGGCGCACATCCTGACCCAAGTGGCGCGGTACCAAGATCGATCGGTCTTTGCCTTTACGCGCGAGGGTGACATACAAAGCCAGGGATTTGCGAAGAGGTTGGGCGCGGTATGGGCAGGGGGCTCCGAGGAGAGCCCGCCCGAACCGCTTGATGCGGCAATCATCTTCGCCCCGGTCGGCAGCCTAGTCCCACCGGCGCTACGGGCTGTTCGTAAGGGAGGGCGCGTGGTCTGCGCGGGCATCCACATGAGCGATATCCCGGCATTCCCCTACCAGCTGCTCTGGGGCGAACGGCAGATCTCGTCCGTCGCCAATCTCACCCGCCAGGACGGCATGGATTTCCTTGGCCGGGTGGGGGAGATGGGCATTGCGACCACGACCACCAGCTATCCGCTCCGCATGGCCAATGTGGCCCTTGCGGATCTCCGTCATGGCCGCTTCCGTGGGGCTGCGGTGCTCATTCCATGACCGCGCCACGCGGTCCCGGATCTTCCCTGCCAGGGGGCAGCCGCCGATGCGCCGAGCCGATGCGCTGGCGCCTTCGCATGGCCGGGGCGAAAACCTACGGACTATACCTGATGGCATTATGCCAATTCCGGCCGTACCACCCATGCCAGGAGCTCAGCCATGGAGAGGCAGGACTGAGGATAGAGGCGATGCGCCACCAGCGCAACCTTGTCGCAGCGCCTTCGCTTCATCCGCCGCAAGCGGAGCGGATGCACGGCATCCAAGCGGAGATCCCGCCGCATGGCGCGGCAGTCCCATCGTCCTGCTTCACCGGACAGCACCGATCAGAGACCGCGCATCCAAGGAGACTCGCACATGACCGATCGCATCGTCGCCACTGAATTCCTCCACCTGCAGCACAAGAAGGATCTGCTTGAGGCGGAACGTGCGTTCCTGGCCGACAAGCAGGCATTCGTCAGGGATTCCCTGAAGATCATCGACTTGCGCTTGCGCAAGCTGAAGTCGCGTTGATCACCGCTGCCGCCTCTGCTGCCACCCCCCTCAGGGGAGCGGTACGGGTGCCCATGCTCGCGCCGACCGCGCTCGCCACCGCGGGCGCGCTCAAGGCCGGCAGGCCTCAGCATCCTCCTCCCCAGACCGTGACGCTGCGTGCGTGAGCGCCTGGCACCGCCTCGGCGATCCGATCCCCTGAGAGCACCACACCGATGAATATTCCCTGTGATACCGCCCATGATGCCAGCGGACCTGCCGCTGTCGCCGCCGGAGCGCCCGCCGCGCCAGCGCCCGGCGCTCGCGCCGTCCCAGCGACGCAGCGCATCCGCCGCCTGATCTCCGGCCTGCGCTCGACCCTCCTGGCGATGTCGCTGGCGATGACGTGCAGCGGCGCGGCGAGCCTGCAGGCGGCAACCTCGCCCGAGGGCTCGTCCAGCGGCGGATCGCCAGCGGCGGATGCGCCGCTGGCCGATGGCGCCATCACCAGTGCCGTGGAAGAAGCCTTGCGCACGAATCATGGGACGCTCGCCAACGATGTCGATGTCACCACCAGCCACGGCATCGTCACGCTGGCAGGCTCGGTCGACAGCCTCCTCATCCGGGCCCGCACGGTGGAGATCGCCCAGGGCCTCAGGGGAGTGCTGGGCGTCATCGACCACCTGTATACCACCCCGGTGAAGAGATCCGACGACGACATCCGCAAGGACATCCTCGAGGCCCTGTCCCAGGATCCCACCACCGATGCCTTCTCCCTGGGGGTCGCGGTCGACGGCGGTTGCGCGACCCTGAGCGGCCACCTCGGCAACCATGCCGAGGTGCATCTAGCGGGGCGGATCGCGAGCGGGGTCAAAGGGGTCACGCAGGTCACGAATGCCATCACCTTCGCTCCGCTCGCGAAGCGATCCGATGCGGACATCGCCGCCGATGTCAAGGCGCGGCTGCAATGGAACATCTGGCTGAATGGCGATCCCATCGGCGTCGCTGTCGCCGCCGGCACCGTCACGCTCTCCGGCTCCGTCGGGAGCGTCGAGAGCAAGTGGATGGCCTTCGGCGACGCCTGGGTGGCCGGTGTGATGGCTGTCGACATCACCAGGGTGAGCGTCGATGCCTGGACGCGGGACAATGCCAGGCGCGGGCTGACCTATGCATCACGCCCCGATGGCGATATCGAAAAGGCCATCGGGGCCTCACTCCTCCTCGATCCGCGCACCGCCCATGTCAGGATCGATGTCAGCGTCAACGATGGCGAGGCGACGCTCACCGGCATCGTCGGCAATCTCGAAGCGGACATCTCGGCTGAACACGACGCCAGGAACATCATCGGGGTCGAAAAGGTCATCAACCTGCTCAAGGTCAGGCCCAAGGAGGCGCTCGCCGATGAGGAGATGACCAGGCAGCTGGCTGCCGCCCTGAAGCGAAGCCCATGGTTTGAGCAGTGCATCATCCAGGGGGTGGTCCTCCATCGCATAGCGACGCTGACAGGTGTCGTCGATCTGCGTCAGCAGTGGACCGAAGCGCAGGACATCGCCACGCGCGTCAAAGGCATCGTCGCGGTGCGCAATCGCCTGCGGGTGGAACCGGAGTTCCCGGTCATCGCCTTCCCCAATCCCGGATCCTACGAGACCTCGTACTCGCTAGCGGGGCTTTCGGCGACACCTCCGGCGTTGAGCGATGAGCAGATCAAGCGCAACATCGACCATGGCTTCCTCTGGAGCCCGTTCGTCAACCGGGATGACATCCACGTCGTCGTGCATGGCGGAGTGGCGACGCTGACCGGCACCGTCACCACCTGGATCGCCTGGAATGTCATCGACCATGCCGCCCAGACGAGCGGTGCGTCCAGCATCGTGAATCAGGTCACCATCACCCATGCCTCCTGGTGGTGGCCCTAGCTCCCTGTCCGGCATGCGCTCGCACGCTTCCATGAGCGCCGGCTGATCGGGATTGCGCACCGGCTGCCTCGAGCAGGGGGCGGCTGCCGCGCCGCTTGGCTCGCGATGTCGGGACGCTTTTGAACGGCGATCATCGCCCGGGCCGCGCACGCCGCCGTAGTCCGCCCAGGGGAAGGGTCCCGTCCGGATGCCCGCCAGCCGCTACCCCAGAGCGCCTGGCCAGCGCCGGCCGCGATGCGTGCGCATGGCATCGCCAAGCAATGCCTCGAAGCCCCTGTTACCCGCCGATCTCCCCCAGCTCGGACATGCATCATCCATGCCTGGGGCCTGGAGCGATTTCCCCATGCGCTGTCCACCTGCGACGTGAGTGGCCTGAAGACGCTCAGCCTTAGGTCACCTGTTTCCCGTGGCATTCGAGGCTGGCGATGCGAGCAATCGATGTGGCTCATGGACACTCATCCCGGAACCGGATGGACCGCCCTGGAGCGCCCGCAATGTCACAACGTGCTCGTGAGATCTCAGGGGAAGGACTGACGTCGCAGGGCACCGATGCTGCGCGCCGGGCTATTTCCCCATCACCGCCTCTGCTCGCGCAATCGGCTTGGCCGTCACCAGCGTCGCAGCGCTGCTCAGGATTCCGCCAGGGAAAGCGCATCCTGCTGCAGGCCATGGACCTCGCAGCGCAGCGCCACCTGCTCGATGGCCATCTGCCTCGACTGCCCATCCGCCGCCAGCAGGCGCTCGAGATGCGGCAGCACCGTGCGCGGGATGTTCGCCAGGATCGCCGCCTGCCAGAAGCGCTCGGTCTGGCTGTCGTCGAGCTCCAGGCGTGCAGCCCAGCCGGCGATCTTGTGCAGCGGCGGCGCGCGTCGACCAGCGCACAGGTTGGAGACATAGCCCTGCGATAGGCTCTCGCGCTTGGACCAGTCCGAGATGCGCAGTCGGCGCTGGGCCAGCAGGTTTCGGAGAATCTGCGAGAAGACGATCATGGAACTTGATCTCCTGACGCGTGGATCTGGGGCAGCCGCGGCACTGATCAGCGGTGGGACGCTCATGCTGAGCCTCCTGGTCGGCCACCGGAGAAGGCGTCGCGCCGCCGATCGCCGACACATCCCGGAGCCTGCGGCTGCGTGGCCGCACCGGCGGGGGCTCGCGCATGGACCGGGGTTGCGCACTCCGCGAATTGGAGGATGACCGGCAACGATGAAGCAGTGGGCATGGGACGCATCACAGGTATCGTGCAGGGTAGTCCGTCCCATCACGCGGGGAAGTACTTTTGTATGCCATCCAGTGAATACCGACCCCGCGGCCTGGGCTCTCGGGACACGCAGCGATGCCGGAAAATGCGGAATTCCCCTGATGAATCGAGGATTCCGCCGCAACGCTGGCACACCTCTGGAACACTGCTTCTTGCGCCAAGGTCACAATCCCGTCTTGCTCCCTCGCACCCTCCAGCCTGGCATCGACGCTGGTGAGCCGGTTGGGCCAAGTGACGTGACATATACGATTGCCATTTCGAAAACCGGAAGTCCCCCCGCCGGTCAATCGCCGAGCAGCGATTGCCTCATCCGTCCACCTATGGGGCGTGCAACGGCTGCAGCGATTGCTTCCGTCGCGACCATTACCTGCTCATCCGATGCCCGAGGGCGGCACGACCACCACCAGGATGATCTGGAGATCGGCCGTCTGGCTGGTGCTGTCGAAGACCACCACCATCAGGGACTGGAGCGGTCCGTCGCTCTGATCGAGAGCGGCAACGGCGATGTGGAACTGGTTGCCGCTGACCTGGGTGCAGGTGGCCCCCGCCAGGTTCGCACTCGCTGATTGGATGCTGATGCCCAGCTCGGCGTCCGCCGCCAGCGATGCAGGCGATACGCTCACATCATAGGACCAGGGCGACCCCACGCTGCCCCACTCGGCCACCGGCACCGACTCGATCAGCGGCCGGGGCATGCTGGGGTCGGTGACCGCGACGGTGATGCTCCCCTGAAGCACCGTCAGCCCCACCGTCAGGGTGATGGCGACCGCTTCCGTGCCGACGGCGCTGGCAACCAGCGTGGCCATGCCGCTGGCGCTGATGCCCAGCTGCCCGTAGTGGCTGATGCCGGTGACCTGGTAGCTGATCAGCGGATCGACGCCCAGCAGCTGATCGGGGTCGTCCAGCACGACGGGCGCGCTGACGGTGTAGCCGGGCAGATCATGGAGCGTGAGCGCTGCGACGCTCGGCGGCTGGACCACCTGGGCAATGATGAGCGTGAACGCCACCGGTGCGGCGGCATCCGCACCGCCATCGGCGGTGCCGCCCGAGTTGGAGAGCACGGCGGTGATGGTGGCGACACCGAAGCGGCCCGGTTGCAGCGTACAGGTGAAGGTCCCGTCCGCCGCCAGGGCTGGCTGGACGAGGAAGTAGTCCGGATGATCGGTGGTGGTGGTGAATGCCACTGTCTCGTCCGCCTGGTTGGCAGGCCCCGGGCTGATGCCGCCGGCCCATTGGGGGATGGTCACGCTGCCCGCATCCTCCTGGACGGTGATCGCGGGACCGGGGGTCCAGACTGGCGGCTGGTTGACGAACCGGACGGTGATGATGAAGGTCTGGGCCGCGCTGGTGTCGCTGCCGCCCTCTGCCGTGCCACCGGAATTCTGCGCCACCACGCTGACGGTCGTCTCGCCCGAGACATCGGGAGCGACGGTGAAGCTCAGCGTGCCATCGGCGGCGATGGCCGGCTGGACGCTGAACAGGGTGGTCTGCGCGGCACGCGCCTGGAAGGCCACGGTCTCGCCAAACAGCGGACCCGGATCGATGCCGGTCGCCCACTGCGGGATGCTCACCGCGGGGGCGTTCTCGGCGATGGTCTGGTCAGGGCCAAGCGCGAAGACCGGCGCCTGATTGATGGTCTGGGCCTGGTAGCGCTGGCACAGCGCGCTGATCTGCCCCACCCCCTGGACGGTGGCCAGGCCATCGATCACCAGCGCGCCGCCATCCTGCAGCGCCACGCAGGCATGGTCCACCGCGGGTACGTTCAAATGACTGATGACCGACCATGCGCCCGCCACCGGATCATAGAGCGCCGCCTGGGCGCTGATCGACCCCGCATCGCCTCCCGTCATCAGCACCTGGCCGGAGGCCAGCGCCGCCGACTGGCCGCCAGGGGCGATCGGCAGGGACGCCTGGGTGGGCATGGTCCAGCTGCCATTGGCGATGTCGTAGAGCTCGCAGCCGGCCACCGGCTGGGCGCCATCCACGAAGCCGCCGATCACCAGCACCGTACCGGCACCCACCAGCTGCCCCTGCGCTCCGTTACGCGCCAGGTTCATGCTGGCGGTCGGCTGCCAGCTGCCGGTCGCGGGGTCGAACAGGCTGCAGTCGCTGGTCTCCACCACCAGCTCGGAGACGATGGTGCCACCGAACGCGAGCGCGTGGCCATCCGGCAGCGCCACCAGTCCGGCACCGCTGACCGCCGTGGGCATGGCCGCAGTGCTGAGCCAAACCCCGCTGGCCTCGCTCCACCGCGCCGCCTGCCCGCCAGCGATGGCCGCCAGCACCTCACCATCGCTGAGCACGCACAGCGCCGTGGCAACCCCGGTGAGCGTCCCGGCCGGGCTCCAGCTCTGCATGGCGGGGTCATAGAGCTCGGAGAATTCCGTCTGCCCCACCACCAGGACATGGCCGCTGGGGAGCAGGGCGCAGGCCCCGCCGGCATGGCCGCCAGCCATCGCCGCGGTCGCCGTCCACAGCCCGCTGCCAGGATGCCAGCATTCGCAGGCGGTGATCGGGTTGCTGTCCGCATCCACGCCGCCCAGCGCCAGCACCTCGCCGCTGGGCAGGGTGACGGCGAGCGGGAAGATGCGCGCGGTGATGGTGGACCCGGTGGCCGCGAACACCATCGGCAGGACGGCATCCGCGCCCCTGTGCGCACCCACCGCGTGCAACGGGTCGAGCGCACGCGACTCGGCGCAGCAGGCCCCCGCTCCGGCCAGGACCATGGCCAAGACCAGGAGGGCGGCGCCACAGCGGGCACGCACGGGGTGTCGAGTGGCCAGGACGTGGCGATGCATGGCAGGCCCTTTCAGAACGGGGACGTACCGGCGAGATAGAGCGGACGCATCACTGGGCGGGGCAGGAGAGGCGCAGCCCATAGAGGGGATGTGCAATGCCATCGGGCACCGTGCTGATGACCGGGTTGGCCTGGATGGTCATGATGTTGTCGTCGGAGCTGCCGCCGAAGGCCCCGCCATCGGCGGTCCACTCCCTGACATTCCCGATCAGGTCATAGAAGCCGCCCGTCGGCAGGGCGACGCCGGCCTCATGCAGGATGCCGGCCACGCTGGCAGTCTCGCGCACCGAGGCGAAGGGCGAGACGGTGGCAACATCGGTGGCGCTGCCCCACGGGAAGGGCGACCCGCCGAGCAGCGCCTGGTAGGTCGCGCTCGACGGCAGGCTGAAGGGCAGGCCGGTCATCGTCGCCAGCTGCGCCGCGCACTGGAGCGCGTCCGTTCGACTGACGTTGCAGGCCGGCTGGAGCGGATCGTCCCCGAGAGCCTGCGGGCAGATGCTGTCAGGGACCGCTGTCCAGGGCTGCGTCCCCATCACCGCCCGCCACTGACCCTTGGTCATCTCCGTGACACCGATGAACTGATCGCCGACATGCAGCAGGACCAGGGAGGTGGCATCGCCGATCCCCGGATCGCTGACCGCGGTGGTGATCCCACCATCGCCGAGGGCGACGATCAGGTAGGTGCCATTGCTGAGCGAGGGCTGATAGGTCGACGATGAGGGACCGCCGCAGGCGGTGAGGGTCGTCCAACGTGCACATCCTCATCTACGGCGCCAGCAAGCGCGGCAAGAGCCTGTTCGCCGAGAACCTCATCATCCAGGCCATCGCCAAAGAGCACACGCCCGTGATCATCATCGATCCCAAGGGCGACGCCGGCATGCGCGCTCGCCTGCGCGCCTGCGCACAGCGTGCGCAGGCGCCGTTCCACAGCCTGGATTTCGCCGAACCGGCCAGCTCGGCGACCTACAATCCGCTCTCCGGCTGCCATGATCCCGACCAGGTCGGCGATCGCATCGCCGAGCTGTGCGACCATGGCGAAGGCGCCGGCTACTGGCGCGGGCGTGCCGCCGGCACCGCGCGCGTGGTCGCACGCGCCTTCGATGCCGTCCGGCGGTATCTCGAGGCATGCGGCGGGCTCTGCGCGTTGGCCCCACCGGACAGCCGTGCACGTGAGCTCAATCGCGGCTACACCGAGCTGCCGAGCGAGTTCACCCCGGTAGGCTGGCTGCCCCGGCTCTCGGTGCTCGACCTCTACGGCGTCGACGCCGTGCATCGGCTGCTCGCCTGGATGCTGCGGGTGGTCTACGCCCACCTCTTCGACGGCGATCCCGCGGAACCCGAGCGGTGCGATCGCGAGCAGGCGCTCGCCTGGTGGGAGGAGTATGCCCGCGCTCCCGGACATCCGGACGATGCGCATGCCACGCGCTGCGGTCCGCTCGCGGAGGTCAGACGCCAGCTGCTGCGCATCCGCACGCTCATGGACCATGAGCATGATGAGCTCTCCAAGGCCAACTCCTCGCTCTTCGAGGCGCTGGAGCGCTTCCGCGGGCGGGTCGCCATCATCACCGACACCCACTCGCCGCAGATCGTCTGGGACCAGGTCGCCGCCAGCCGCGCGGTGGTCTACTTCAGCCTGGCAGCGCAGGAATATGGCGATCTCGCCGCCGGCTTCGCGCGCATCCTGTGCGCCGACCTGGTGTCCTGGTGCGGACGCCGCACGCGCTCACGCCAGGACAGCCCATGGTACCTGCTCGCGGACGAGGTCGACCGCTGGATCCCCTCATGCTTCACCGATTTCCTGGCGCGCGGGCGATCGGCTGGACTGCGCTGCATCGCCATCGGCCAGACGCGCGCCAGCTTCGCCACCCGGCTCGGTCACAATGGCCGCCAGATCATCGAGGGCAATGTCGCCACCGTGGTCCAGTTCGCCGCCAAGGGCGCCGAGGATGCGCTGGCGGCGGCTCGCCTCAGCGGCACCGTGCACCTGCTGCTGCGGGATGTCAGCGTCAGCACCAGCAGCGGCAACGCGGCCGCTGCCCGCCGGGGCCCATCCGACCAGCCTGACGACGGCATGCAGGCCAGCCAGACGATCGGGTGCCGCCAGCTCGCGACCGAGGCCTTCCCCGCCTGGGCGGTGCAGAACCTGCCGACCGGCATCGCCCTGATCATCACCCAGCGGGGCCCGGCCCTGGTCGGCATTCCCGAGCTCGCATCACCCGACCGCTGAGCCCGTGCTCACGCCAGGGCGATGCGGTCGATCTCGGAGAGCTCCTCGGCGGTGAAATCGAGACGCGACACGCAGGCGACATTCTGATCGACCTGTTCAGGCGAGCTGGCGCCGATGAGGACGGAGGTGACGCGCGCATCCTTGAGCAGCCAGCTCAATGCCATCTGGGCCATGCTCTGCCCGCGCCGCTGGGCTAGGCCATTGAGCTGGCGCACCTTCTCCAATGTCGCGGGAGTCACCGCCGATGGTCCGATGCCGCCATTGCCGGGATCGGTGGCGGCACGGGATCCCGGCGGGATGCCGTTGAGATAGCGGTCGGTCAGGATTCCCTGGGCGAGCGGCGAGAAGGCGATCACCCCCACTCCTGCACGTCCGGCCGTCGGAAGCACGGTGCGTTCGATGGTGCGTTCGAAGAGATGGTAGCGCGGCTGGTGGATGGTGATCGGCGCCCAGCCGCGATCGGCAGCCACCGCCAGAGCTGCCGAGAAGTGTGGATCATCGTAGTTGCTGATGCCCGCATAGAGGGCCTTGCCCTGGCGCACCAGTGCATCCAGCGCACCGATGGTCTCCTCCAATGGCGTCGCCGGGTCGAAACGGTGCGAGTAGAAGATGTCGAGATGGTCGACGCCCAGGCGCCTGAGCGATTGGTCGCAGGACTCGATGAGGTATTTGCGGCTGCCCCATTCGCCGTACGGACCAGGCCACATGCGGTAGCCGGCCTTGGAGGAGATGACCAGCTCGTCGCGCGGCATCTCCTTGAGGATGCGTCCGAAGACCGCCTCGCTGGTGCCACCTGGCGAACCGTAGTTGTTGGCGAAATCGAAATGGGTGATGCCGAGGTCGAAGGCGCGGAAGAAGATGCGCTTGGAGACCTCGTCATCGCGGTAGCCGCCGATCGCCTGCCAACCGCCAAGGCTGACCGCAGGCAGCAGCAGGCCGGAACGGCCGCAACGACGGTAGGGCATGCGCTCATAGCGATTGGCGGCGAAGGTCATGGATGCTCCGGGCCGACCAGCTTTGCCGCGCGCAGCGCGTGTCAACGCCGGCGCATCGCCGTGGTCGCCCGGGCCTCCGGCTGTCTGCGCCGCGAATGCCGCTTCCGGCTCAGACGACGATCTCCCAGCCGGGCCTGGGCTGGCGCTGCAGCAGCGCATTGGCCCGCCCAGCCTCGGCCCCGGTGCACAGCCCAGTCGAGCGATCGATGCTCAGCACCGGTCCGATGTGCATCGGCGTCTTGGCGAGATCGATCTGGTAGCCCTCCAGGATGCCGAGCAGGCGCTCGACATGCTCGCCGAGTTCGCGGTGGCCCCTGGCGGCGGCCAGCGCCGCCTGGGCGTCGCCGGGGACGCCGATGCGCATCGAGGCATTGGCGAGATGGGCGAGATCGGCCGACGGCACGGCGTGGGCGAGGGGTGCGTGCAGGAGCGTGCTCTGGCGCTGGCGGACTGCGGTGATGAAATTCTCCTGGTGCGTCGCACCGGCATCGCCGGCGAAGGTCCTGGCGATCTTGCCGGCGTGATCGATGAAGGTCGCGCCGCCGCGGTGCGCGTGCAGCTCGCCGTCCGCGCATTCGACCACGATCGCGGCCTCCGCGATGCCATGGTAGGCACCCGCCGCCTTGTCCTTGGGCGCCAGGTTGCGGACCTCGAAGGAGAGCGGGATGCCGCCAGGGAAGAGGTACCAGGCAGCCATGGCATTCGCCGTCTCGCCGGCGTCGTCCCAGGCGAAGCGCCCACCCAGGCCCAGCACCGACTCCGGCAGTCCCGGATCGCCCAGAGCCCAGCACGCCAGATCGAGCTCATGCGGTCCCTGGTTGCCGATGTCGCCATTGCCGGTGTTCCACACCCAATGCCAATCGTAGTGGAACTGCTTGCGCATGATCGGCTCGTCCGCCGCCGGACCCAGCCAGAGATTGTAGTCCAGGCCGGCAGGCGGGACCAGCGGCATGGGCAAGCGGCCGATCGAGGCGCGATCGCGGAAGCAGAATCCGCGCACGGCAGAGACCGCACCGAACTCGCCGGCGTGCAATGCGGCGAAGGCGGCGCGCAGGCCGATGTCGCTGCGATTCTGCGTGCCTGCCTGGATGATGCGCCTGGTCCTGTCCGCGACCGCCAGCAGCAGCTGCCCCTCGCGCACATCGTGGCAGACCGGCTTCTCGACATAGACGTCCTTGCCTGCCTGGGCGGCCCAGCTGGCCAGCACCGCATGCAGGTGGTTGGGGGTGGCGATGACCACCGCATCGATGTCGGCGCTGTCGAAGAGCCGGCGCGGATCGGCGAACGGCATGGGCGATTCGCCGTGGGCCTTGGCTTCGCCCATGCGCGTCGCAAGCACCTGCGGATCGACGTCGCACAGGGCCGAGACCTGCGCCAGCGGCACCTGGCGGAAGGATTTGAGCAGGTCGTTGCCGCGCCCATGCAGTCCGATGAAGCCGAGCCTGACCGGCTCGGACGGTGCATACACCGGACGGGTGGTCTCGGCGGCGGTGCTGGTGCAGCCGCCCAGCACCACGGTGGCGCCAGCGGCGGCGGCGGTCTTGAGCAAGCGGCGGCGGGTCAGATTCATGACGGTATCCTGGGGCACGGTTGGTGGTCAGATGCCGGCATCATGCGCTTGCGCGCGCAGGTAGGCGAAGCCGGCATGGTAGGCGGATTCGCCTCCAGCCGGCCCGGCCTCGATGCTCATGCGGCCGCTCCAGCCATGGCGTGCGAGTACGCGGAAGAATGGCCGGAAGTCGTCGCCTGCCGCGCCCGGGATGCTGCGGGTGGCGCGTTCGGCGATGTGGAAATGGCGCAGCAGCGGCATCGCCTGCTCGAGGTCGTCGGCGGTATCGCCGCCGATGACCATGTGGTAGAGATCGGCGGTGATGCGCACCGCCGGGTGCTGGGCGCGGGACACCGCCACCGCGACCTCGCCGATGCGGTTGAGGAAGTTGCATTCGGCCTTGCGCAGCGGCTCGACCGCAACCACCAGCCCCTGCGCAGCGGCCAGCGGGCCCATGCGCTTCAGCAACTCGCTGAATTGCGCCAGCGCCTGGTCGGCGGACCAGCCATCGGGGATCTGCCGGGAGGCGCCGCTGCCGAAGGTGATGGTCTCGATGCCGACCTGGCGTGCACGGGTGAAGGCGGTCTCGGCGTAGGCGAGGATGGCATCATGGGCGGCGGCGGGGCCGACCGACTTGAGCGAACCGGGCAGGAAGCCGTTGCAGCAGCGCACCGGGATGGCGGCGGCGGTGATGGCCGAGACCTTGCCGGAGAAGGCGCCGGCATCCTTGTCGGGCACCAGCAGCCCTTGTACCGACTCCTCGAGGTAGTCTGCTCCCGCCGCCTTCAGCATACCGGCCTTGGACAGCGATCCGCAGGAGCCCATCGCCACTCGCGCAGCGGTCGGGCTGACCGCGATGGGCGACGCCGCTCCAGCAGGTGCATCGCCGCCACGGGCCGTCTGCTCGCAGCCGACCAGCACGCCTGCCGCCAGCGCCCCGGCGAGCCGCAGCACCTGCCGACGCCCGATGGCTGGCAGCGGGTGGGCTGGGGAGGGGCGCTGGATCGCTTCGCTCGGCATGGGTTCAGGCTCGCGCCAATGAGTACGCGACCTTCCCGATTCTGTTGAAACACGCTCATGCGCTGGAGCGGAAACCGGTGATATCGGGGGGTTTCCACCACCAGGCATGACCGGATCGCTCATCGATGTAACGCCTCCGCTCCTCGACCGGTGCCTGTGCGCTGGCAGCGCCGGCTATTTCGCAGGTGCAGGGGCAGGAGCGGGGGCAGGTGGCGCCGTGGCCGCTGCCGCCGGCTTCTCGGGGGCCTCCGTCTTGGCGGGATCCTCGACCTCCTTCTCGACGGCGATGAGCGCCCCCTCCGGCGAGGCTGTGATCTCCATCAGGATGCCGTCGGCGGTGGTGAACTCGGCGCTATAGACGGTCTTGCCATCCTCCTGGGCGCGCACGAAGCCGCTGACGGCGCTGGCGCCTGCTGCCTTCACCATCACCGCGAGCGCAGCCGCCGGCACCTGGTCGCGGATGATCTCGACCTCCTCCTCGCCCCAGGCCAGCGTCCCCCCAAGGACGGTCAGCAGTCCGAGCATGTTCGCACACACCGGATTCCGGAAGAGTCGCTGCATGAGGTGTTCCTTGCTCGCAATGGCGGCGAGCCCGACGGTGAGGTTCAGGGTCGATGAGACGGTCATCTGCCCATGGGAGGAGGGCGGGACGACGCGCAGATCCAGCATGATCGTGCCGGAGCCCGCGATCAGCATACCGGTGACCGGGTACGAGTCACTGCCTTTGATCTACTCGCCGGCGCTGGCACGCGGTGCACGCACATGTGCGTGAGGCCTAAAAGTCCCAGGTCGCTCCAGCGAAGACGCTGCGCCGCGGCGCGTACTGCGGCGCAGCCACCCCGATCCCCGATCCATCGCGGATCTGGTAGACGCGATCGAAGATGTTCACCACGTCGAGGCGCACGGTGAGCGTCCGCCATGTCTGGGCGACGCCGAGATTGGCGGTGGCATAGGCTGGCAGGTGATCGGTGTTGTCGAAGCCATCGCGCAGACCCGTGCCCCCGATGCCATCGATCGACACCTGGGTCTGGCTCGCGAATTGGTAGGAGAGACCGATCGAGACCGTATAGCGCTGGTCGTGGTCCAGGTAGATCCAATGGTTCTGGGCGTAGGCCAGCTCCTGGCTGGTGAAGAGGAACTCGGCGGAATCGATATCGCGGCCCTGGGCCTTGCTGAGCGCGACATTGGCATATCCGGTCAGTCCATGATCCTGGTAGGTCGCGGTCAGCTCGGTGCCGAGGATGCGGCCATCCCGGTAGTTGAAGGGCGTGAAGATCACCGCCGAGCCGAACTGCCCCTCGTCGAGCTGGTTGGTGGCCTGCTTGTAATAGCCATCCAGGCCGATCTGGAGGTGATCGCCGACGCGCTGGCTGATGCCAGCATCGAAGTCGTTAGCGCGCTCAGAGGACACCGGGTCGTTGAGGGTGGTGGCTGCCTGGTTGCTGGTCCCGATGAACGATGCGACCGCCTCCTGGGACACCGATTCGAGTGGCGGAGGGGTGAAATAGCGCGCATAGCCGCCATGGATGGTGGTGGTGCCGGTGAGGGCGAGGGTGGTCGAGATACGTGGACTCACCTGGCTCTGGTTCACATAGGCATCGACGTTGTCGACACGCAGACCGTAATTCACCGTCCATGGCTTGACGATGCGCCATTCATCCTGGCAGTAGAGGCTGGACATGGTTCCGACCTTGCTGCTCGCATCTGCGATGGTCATCGGCGTGGTGCTGGTCTGCTGCCCCAGGGCATCGACAGGGAAGACCTCGGTCGAGGTATCCGCGGTGGCTCTGGTCGACAGATAGGAGGCGCCGGCGCGCACGGTGTGCGCGGGGGTCGCCGGCAGGCTGGCGTCGATCTGGATGCCGGAGGTCAGGGCACGCTGATCCAACCAGCCTGCGACGCCCGTGAACGCGAGGTCCTGCGACGGATCGGGGCTGAACACCAGCTGGCTATCGTGGATGAAGGGTGCGATCTGGATCTGGCCAGGCCCGATGGCGGTCTGGTAGGCAAGGATCGCAAAGGCGTTGCGCTCCAGCTGGTTCTCATCGACCGTCGCTGAATCGGGAGTGGCACCGCCGGCCACGGTGAATGACGGCGTCTGCCCGGGATTGTCAGGGATCTGGAAGGTGGCATTGGCGCCGCTGGCGATCAGCGACAGGCGGCTGGCCTGGTCGATGTGGTAGGTGGCATAGATGAAGCCGTGGTACTGGGCGGTGTCATCGTGAAGGGCGGTGTGCGAGGAGGTCGGATTCTCGATGCCGAGATCGTCATGCAGGGCGCTGACGGTGGTGTAGACGTCCCATGCCCCCTTGGAAGCGCCATAGCTGGCCGAGGTGTGGATGGTATCGGCGGAGCCGCCATAGATCGAGAGTTCGCCACCGCCATCGCTGGCCCCTGATTTGGTCGTGATGTCGACCACGCCTGCGGTGCGCAGCCCATACTGGGCCGGCAGCGCCCCGGTGATCAATGTCACATCGTGGGCGAAACGGGTATCGATCTCCTGGCCGAAGGCGGTGATGGCATCCGGCAGCAGGATGCCATCGATGCGGTACTGGAGATTGGCGTGCTCGCCGCGCAGGTGCACCTGCCCGAAGGAATCCTGGGCGACACCGGGCATGCGCAGTAGGACCTCGTTGAACGAGGCATCGGCACCCTGGGATTGACCGAGGATCTGATCGAGCCCGAGGTCGTAGGTGGAGGTCCCCATGGTGGAGGAGGTCTGATTGAAGGCCGGGGAGCGGTCGCCGACGATGGTCAGGGTCTCGCTCGCCATGGTCCCGTTGACCGGAGCCGGGCTGGCGGCCGGACCCTGGACCGCCGGCGGCGGTGCTACGGGCGCGGGTGCGTCGACCGCCTGCACCTGCTGCACGCATGCCAGCAGGCAGAGCGTCGGGAGGACGGCTGATGAGTGACCGTGCATGGGGGCCATGGACGTCTCCGGTACGGCCGCCGTCTCTGGCGGCCAGGGTGTGAGGTGCGCAGGCAGGCATCCATGCGTGCCAGCCGAGAGGGCCCTCGGCTCCGATGTGCTCGCTAGGGGCGGACAGCCCGGTCGGATGCGCAGCACCGGGATGGCATGGCAACGTGGCTAGCGTCGTCATCCGCTCGCCACTCGTCCACCGTCCGGCACGCACGCACCCGGTTCCGCCGAACCAGCTCCGGTGATCGGAGCGGGGCGGAACCGCGCAGCACGCGTGGGTGCTGGTCGCGCCTCAGCCCGTCTGCGTCAGGCAGTATGGCTGGACGGCTCGACCGGGATCACGGCCAACGGTGGTCCACGCGCGGGCGGCTGCAGGCACCAGGCCGACGGCCACCATCCTTCGACGAAGGACATGGTGCTGGCCACCTCCGGCAGTGGCGGTGGTGGCAGGGACTGTGCCACCACGGGCACAGCATGCTGACCAGCAACCACCATGAGCAGCTGGCAGATCGCACAGGGCCCGCACTCATCATCGTCGCTGGCCGATGACACCGCCAGCACGGCGGAACCACCGGGTTGGCTCAGCAGGTTCTGCACCTGGTGCTGCTCGTGCTGCTGGTGCTCGGCCTCATGGGCCATGCGCAGCAGCGGTAAACCGACGGACAGCAGCAGGGCGAGTGCCAGTGCACCGGTTCGCCTGATGCAGATGATCACGCAGGGCATGCGTGCCGACACTAGCGCACCTCCACTGCCCAGGCAAGATGGCACCCCCACGGCCTGATGCGCCCATGCCTCATGCCATCGGGGATAGGAGGTCGGTAACATGTACCAGGTGTCCGGTATCACCTTCACGCGCCCATGACACGGACCAGGCATCCCCGACGCCGCGCGACACCGACCTGCCCATGGCCAACCCCCTCCTCATCCTCATCCTCCTGATCCTGAGCCTCGGCTTCCCGCTGGCGGCCGATGCGCTCGACGGCGGCCCCCAGCCCGCCGCGCCGCGCCCCCCGCTCAGCGAGGCCTGGGCTCCGGTCGATCAGCAGATGCACCGCTCCCTCGTCGCGGGCGCCGCGGCGCCGGTGAGCGGGATGGGATTGGCGGTCTATGATGCCGACGACCACCTGCTCTTCGAGCAGATGTACGGCGATTTCGCCCCCGATCGCCTGGTCGCGATCGCTTCCGCCTCGAAATGGGTCTCCGGCCTGGTGCTCTTCGATGTCATCGCCACCTCGAACGGTGCGCTGACCCTGGACTCGACCACTGGACAGATCCTGCATTGGACCGGACCCTCCGCCGCCATCACCCTGCGCCACCTGATGTCCTTCACCTCGGGCCTGGAGAGCGAGGCGGCGTGCACGGCGGACCCCACCCTCACCCTCGCCGCCTGCGTCGACATCATCGCCGGTCGCGACACCACAGCGGCACCTGGGGTACGGTTCGACTATGGCTCGACGCATCTCCAGGTCGCCGGGCGCATGGCCGAGGTGGTCACCGGCTCCAGCTGGAATGCGCTGTTCCGCGAGCGCGTGGCGCGCCCCCTCGGACTGCCGCAGGAGGTCGCCTACTACACCTGGCCCAAGCAGGCACGCGGAACGACCAATCCGCTGATCGCCGGCGGCATGCGCGCCTCGATGCGGGACTATGCCAAGATCCTCTCGCTGATCTTCCACCGTGGCCATGGCGCGGGCCTCACTCTCGGAGCCGATGCGCTGTTCGCCGCCCAGGCGCGCGAACCCTTCGCGGTGGTGATCGGCAAATCGCCGGCCGTGGCTCTGGGGCTGCCCTACCACTACGGCCTCACCGCCTGGCTGGAGACCACCACGCCACGGATCGGCAGCGACATCCTCTCGTCCGCTGGAGCCTTCGGCTTCGTGCCCTGGATCGACCGGCATGCAGGCTACTATGCCGTCCTGGGGATGGAGATCCCCGCCGGCACGCGCTTCTCGCTGCCCCTCGAGCAGACGCTCCAGCCGCTCATCCGCGCCGCGCTCGCGCCTGCCAGCGCGGACGCTGGCGCACCCGGCATTCAGCAGGCAAAGCCCAGGCCGTTGCCATAGCAGGCAGCCGACGTCGTCCGCTGCGCCGTCGGCTCCTGCGCAGGAGCAGCTGGTGGACGCCGAGGATGCCGAGGGGGAACCACAGCGCATTGTGCAGGCGGGCGATCCACAGGTGGTCGATGGCGCCGAGCGCCAGATCGAGCCACTGCGTCAGCAGCGATTCCTGGGCCAAGCCGCTGAGGAACATTGCGCTCCACAGGGTCCGGAGTCCCGCCGGCCGGCCAGCCTGGAGGCTGGGGTCGAGCAGATAGTACGGCACCTCGTCGATGCTGATCAGCGGATAGCCGAATGGATGCGCGTGCAGCAGGATGGCGATGGCGAGCAGCGCCAGGCGGACGATCGGCGTCGCGGATGGCGTGCGCAGCCTGGGTCATGATCGCCCGCTCATGATGCATCCGCCATGCGTTCCTTGGAGAGCGGTGCGCATAGGGGTGAAGACCCAGCCATGACGCGTCGAGCGGCCGCATGCACATGCGCCATCATCGCCGAGCGCCGTCCCCCTACGCCATGACGCCCACCGCCGCATGGCCGGTGTCGGCTGACGACGATGGGCGCCTCATGGCCTCACAAGAAGACGAACCTGTTCCTGCGATCACTGGCGATGGCGGTGATCCGGTGCCAGCGCCACGCCGCGGAACACCTCGCCATAGCCCGAGACCTGCAGGATCTCGAAGCGCTCGGCGCCGTCGAACCAGCCGTGCCAATGGCTGTCGGGCAGCGTCCTGGCGGAGAGGATGTCGGTGACCACCACCAGCTTGGTCGGATCGGGTTCGCCGCCTGAGATGGTGCTGTACTGCCCGGTGATGGCGTAGATGGTGACCGTGCCATCATCGTTGATGCGCCCAGCGATATTGCGCAGTCCAGTGGTTGCGGTCGGCACCGGGTAGTGGCTGAGCGTCTGGGGCTCCGCCAGATCCAGACCATCCTGGATGATGTAGTCGAGCGTCCACACTCCTTCGATCAGGCTCCACTTCTGCAGCCCGGCCTGCGGATCGACGAGCAGATTGCCGGAGGCATCGAGGTTGGCATAGCCCTCATCGGCGACATAGAGGGTGGTGGGATTGGCGAACCAGAAGCCGAACGGCGTCAAGGGCGAGACCGCGCCTGAATTCGGATCGGTGGCCGGGGCCCCGAGCAGCTTGACGATGGTGTTGCCGGTGCCGGTCGGCAATCCGGGGCCGCTGCCATTCTGCACCTGGAAGACGCCATCATCGCCATTGCCGCCGCTGCCCTTGGAGACATAGAGGTTGCCCTGGTAGATGCCGATGCCGCGGAAGTTGTTGTCCTTGATATGCTGCTTGGAGGTCTCGTCCGGACGATCGGTGGCGAGGTAGATGCCGAGCTGCAGCGAGCTGGTCGAACCGGGCAGGCCATAGCGGGCGCCGATGGTGGTGCCGGGACCGGTACCGTCCTTGTTCAGGGTCGAATCGGAATTGCCCGCCAGGTAGAACTCCCGGCCGTCGACGGTGATGGCGGCGCGGGGATTGTCGCCGCTGTAGGCATTGCTCTCGGCAGTGACCATGACGGTGCCATCGGCGGCGATCAGCACCACCGCACGGTCATAGGTCGGGCTGGCGTTGGTGGTGAGCGTTGCGCCCGGAGTCTCGGAATTGGAGACCCCTTCGGCGCCGAGCGGGCCGACATAGCCCATGTAGGTGAGGAAGCGGCCGTCGAGCGAGCGCATGAGCGCACCTTCGGACTTCGAGCTGAAGCTGGTGGTGGCGCCGGTGATCGCCAGGCTTCCGCGACGCGGGGAGAACGGCTCGGTGCCGTAGCGATCGATGTGGATGCTGCCTTGGATGCCGGAGATGGTCGGGTCATTGAAGATGGTGGGATAGGTCTCGCTGCTGCCGAAGGTGTTGCCGTCGTACTGGACGCGGCTGACGACCAGATTGCCCTGATCGCCCTGGTCAAAGTCGCGATCCTGGGCAGAGGCCGACGGCGATGCCACGGCACCGCTGATCAGCGCCGCGAGCACCGGACAGAGCAGGATGCAACGGGTTGGAGAAGGAAGGAAAGTGCGGTTCATGGTCAATCCTCGGTTGAGGGGAGGTGAACCGGTCCGGATGACGCGTCCCGACCGGTCGCCACCACCATGCAGCCGCCCGGGTACGGCTGATGAGCGATCGATGAATGAACGGATGCCGTTCGAGAATATTCCATCAGCAGCCGATGAACAATCCCGTCGACGCTGACCCGGCACTGCACTGCCACCTTATTTGGCTATAGGGGGGCTCTGCCATGCAGGGACCGGTGGTGGCCGGTTCCAGCGAGCTCATCGATGGAGTGCCACGCATGGACCCCCACTGTACAGCTGATACCGCAGGTCGCGCGCCTCGCGCCTTGCCCATTGAGCTGATGGCTAGGCCATGGTACAGCCTGCTAAGCATTCCGACGATCTGGAGACTCCCGATGATACGCTGGCGCGGTGTCTCCTCTGCGGAGGTGGGTGCCCTCCTCTGGCTGATGGCCATCACGGCGCTGATGGCAATCGCGGTGCTCGTGGCTCCCCTGACGGCAGGCGATGCGCCGAGCGACTACCGCTACCGGGTCGAGACCCTGATCGAGGGCATCCCCCAGCCGATGGAGATCAAGATCGCGCCGGATGGCCGGATATTCTTCAACGAGTACCTCGGCAAGCTGAAGGTCTACCACCCCGATACCCGACAGATCGTGCTCGCCGCCCAGATCGAGGTCTACACCGGCCAGGAGAACGGCTTCCTCGGTTTCGCCTTCGACCCGCATTTCGCCGAGAATGGCTGGATCTACTGCCTGCATTCCCCCAAGGACTACAGTGGCCAGCACCTGAGCCGCTACACCATGCACGGCGATATCCTCGACCTGTCCAGCGAGGTGCTGATGCTGAGCTTCCCCGAGCAGCGCAGGGAATGCTGCCACCATGCCGGATCGATGGCCTTCGGACCGGATGGCTGCCTCTACTTCACCGCCGGCGACAATACCCATCCGGGCGCCGACTCGGACGGTTATGCGCCGCTCGATGAGCGCGCCGGCCGCTCCCCCTGGGATGCGCAGAAGTCCGCAAGCAACACCAACAGCTACAATGGCAAGATCCTGCGCATCCGCCCCAAGCCGGATGGCACCTACGAGAATCCTCCCGGCAACCTCTTCCCGCCGGGGACGCCGAAGACCAAGCCCGAGATCTATGTGATGGGCTGCCGCAACCCCTGGCGCATGACCGTCGATCCGCTCACCGGCTTCGTCTACTGGGGAGAGGTCGGGCCCGATGCCGACCAGGACGGTCCACGCGGGCCGCGTGGCTATGATGAGATCAACCAGGCCAGGGCGGCGGGGAATTTCGGCTGGCCCTACTTCGTCGGCGACAATTTCGCCTATTCCGCCTACGACTACGCGACCAAGCAGGTGGGCAAGCCCTACGATCCGCTCCATCCGCTCAACGACAGCCCGAACAACACCGGCCTGCGCGACCTGCCTCCGGCGCAGCCGGCATTGATCTGGTGGCCCTACCACAAGCCGAAGGACTTCACCCAGCTGGGGGAGGGCGGACGCGTCGCCTGCGCCGGTCCGGTCTTCCATTGGCGGCCGGAGTTCGCGCACAGCGACGGCTTCCCGCAGGATTACGACGGCTGCCTGCTGTTCTGGGACTGGGAACGGCCGCTGATCATGTGGGCGCGGTTGGATGCGGATGCGCATCTGCGCGGCTTGGAGCCCTTCACCGGCGCGGTGGTGACCGCCAACAAGCCCGATCAGATCGAGCGCGCGGCAGGCGCCATCGCTGGAGGCGCGACGCTCATCAAGCGGCCGGTCGATGCGGTCTTCGGTCAGGACGGTGCGCTGTACTTGATGGACTATGGCGAGACCTGGGGCGCGAACCAGGATGCCAAGCTGGTCAAGATCAGCTATGTCCGCGGACACCTGCCTCCGGTGGCACGCTGCAGGGTGCAGCCCGCCTCCGGGCGCGAGCCGCTGAGCGTGACCTGCTCGAGCGCCGGCTCGACCTCCCGCGAGGGCGATGCCCTGACCTACGCCTGGCGCCTGGTGAGCGCAGGCCCGGTGATCTCCACCGCCGCCGAGCCGCAGCTGACCATCAAGGAGCCCGGCAACTACCGCGTGCAACTCACCGTCACCGACGCCCACGGCGCATCGGCGAGCGCGAACGTCGCGCTCATCGTCGGCAATACCGCCCCGACGGTGTCGTTCACCGCCCCCCTGGACGGCGATTTCTACACCCCAGGTGCGACCATCCACTATGCCGTCGCGGTGGACGACCGCGAGGATGGCCCCTCGTCGGCCAAGCCGGATGACTTCGGCACCCGCACCAAGGTCAGCAGCGCCTACCTGCGCGCCGATGGCAAGATCGCGGCCAGCGATCCCGGCTTCGCCCTGGTCACCGCCTCCGACTGCTTCAACTGCCATGCGATCGAGAGCAAGATCATCGGCCCCGCCTTCGTCGATGTCGCGGACAAGTACCGGGGCCAGCCCGGGGCGCTCGAGATCAGCGTCCAGCGGGTGCTCAACGGCAGCACCAAGGTGTGGGGTGAGATCCCCATGCTGCCGCATCCGCAGCATACCCCTGACGAGATCGGCATCATGCTGCGCTGGGTCTTCGGCCTCGAGAAGGACAAGGGCGGCCCCGCCCTCGTGCGCGGGCTGAGCGGGGACATCACCGCGCCGGTTGACAGCCGGCCCGGCAGCTTCCGCCTGGAGGCCACCTATACCGACATGGGCCGTCCGCCCGCCGGAGCGCTGTCCGGCCGCGCCACCGTGACGCTCTGCTCGCGCCGCCTGGAGGCACGTGCCGCCGAGGTCCACGGCCCGACCATCATGGGCTCGATCATCGGCGCGATCGACCATGGGCACTACGTGACCTTCCCCCGCCTCGACCTGGCGGTGGTGGGCGGCATCAGCGTGCGCGTCAGTTCCGGGAATGCCGGAGGTCATATCGAGTTCCATGCCGATTCGCCCTCGGGCGCGCTGATCGCCTCAGTCGAGGTCGCCAATACCGGTGGCTGGGACCGCTGGGTCGAGCTCACCACCCCCCTCCTGCCCAGCGCCCCCCGCACACGCGTTGCGGTGGTCGCGGTATTCAGCAATCCCGGCAAGGGCGGTTTGATGAACCTCGACTGGGTGCAGTTCAATGCTCCCTGAGCCTACCGTCATGCGTGCCCTCCTCAGTACGGCGCTGGCGCTGCTGCCGGCCCTGGATGCAGGCTCCGCCGAGCTCCCCGTCGACGGCGGCTTCTCCCTGCGCTCGGCCTCCGGGATCTGCCAAGCCGGTCCAGCGCAGATGGCGGCCTTCGCCGCGGCGGCGGGCTGGGAGCGGCACGATCTGTCCTGGAGCGACTACGAGCCGAGGCGCGGAAGCTACCAGGACGCCTACCTCGAGCACTGCGCCCAGCAGGTGGCCGCCTACCGCACCCAGGGCGTGTCGGTCCTGCCGATGATCGGCTTCGGCGTCGACTGGGCGGCGGATGGCGACGCAACCTACCAGGTGGACGCCCAGCGCCGCATCACCACCCATCGCCGGGCGGATGGCCAGATCGTGATGCAGGAGAGCCGGCGGGCGGGCGATGGCAGCTGGTCAGCCGGGGAGGCGCATGTGGTGCACGACCTGGACAAGCTGCCGATCGCCGCTGAGCACGTCGCCGACTGGAGCGAGGCGGTACGGCGGATGGCGGCCCGGCTGATGGCCCCGGACTGCGGCGTGCGCTACTTCCAGATATGGAATGATACCCATCCGGACAGCGGCTTCTGGCATGGCGATATGGCCACCTACATGCAGCGCATCCACCTGCCGGCGGCGCGGGCGATCCACGCCCTCGGCGGCAAGGTGGTTTATGGCGGCTGGCCATGCTGCGGGCCACCCCAGGCGCTGGTCGAGCTCCTCGATAAGAGCGATGCCTGGGGCAGCATCGATGTCATCGATGCTCATTACTTCCCGGTTGAGACCATGCGCTACCTGCATGAGGCGGGCGAGAAGCGCCATCACCCGCTCGGCGTCTGGCAGACCGAGATCGGCTTCACCACCGAACCCACCTTCATCGCCAACACCTATCCGCGCTTCCTCGACTGGGCCCTGCGCAATGACCCCACCCCGGACCGCTACAAGCTCTTCCTCTTCGCCGCCTGGTCGCCGGACGACCCCAAGGCCTATGGCTACGGCAGGACGCTCATGTCCGGCTAGGCGCTATCGGCGCATGGCCGCTGCCTGCGCACCCTCGGCGAGCTGCTGGGCGGCGGACGCCTAGCCCTGCGCAGCGGGGTTGCCAGCGTGCCGCCGCTGACGGCGGACATCGATGAGCACCAGAGCGCCCTGGAAGCCTTCTCGGTCGGCGACCAGCGCATCGTCCTGGCCATCCACCTGGCCGAGCCGCCTGCGGCCCCTGGCGCCGCCGATGTGCTGCTGACCGTCGCCGGACTGGCGCCCGCCGCGCTCAACCGCATCGAGCGCGTCGGCGCCGCCGGGATGCGCAGCGATCTCATGCAGAAGGTCGTCCCGGCCGACGGCGGCATGACCGTGCGCGTACCGTGCCGGGATGCAGCGGGCGATGAGCCGGTCGGCGGCCTCGCGCGCACCGATTTCTATGTCGCGATCACGCTGCGCTAGCCTGCCCGGACCTGCCACCAGCAGCCTCGGGGAGTGGGCAGCGGGCGCCGCGCACCCTCAGCGGGGCGAGCGGGTGGCGCGGAACGCCCCGGGCGGCATGCGCTCGAGACGCGCGAACACCGCGCAGAGGTACTGTTCGCTGGAGAAGCCGCAGCGCCCTGCGATCTGGCGCAGCGAGAGCGGCGAATGGGCCAGCAGCTCCTTGGCGCGATCGACCCGGATGCGGTTGAGGTAGCGCACCATCGATTCCCCGTGATGGGCGGAGAAATCGCGGCGCAGGCGGCTGGCGCTGACCGCGAGGGTGCGCGCCACGTCGCTGAGCGAACCGATGGTGGCGTAGTGAGTGGTCAGGTGATGGGCGGCATCCCGGGCCAGCGCGGCTGCGCCGACCGCTTCCCCGCAGGGCTGGGCGCGGGCCATCACCCCGGCGAGGACGGTGGCCGCGCGCAGATCGAGTTCGACGCGCTCCTCCGGCGTGGTGGCGGTGGGACCCTCGGCGAGCTGGATGATCTCCTGGCAGAGGGCCTTGCCCAGCGTGCCACGAGTGGTCATCACCTGGGTGGGCGGATCGGCTGGATCGGCTGGATCGGCGCGCAGCGTCAGCAGGATGCACAGATCGGTGCCCGCCGTCTCCATCTCCTGATGATGGGCCTGCCCGCTCGGGCAGATCGAGGCCTCGCCAGCAGCGAAGGGGATGGCGGCCAGGCGCGGCAGGTGGAGCGCGCCTGAGCCCGAGGCATGGAAGACGATCTCCAGCGCCCGATGGCGGTGGGGCGGATAGCGCATTCGTGCCATGAGATCGAAGCTGAACCCGGTCACGAAGGATACCGGTGCACGCATGCGGGTGGTCCAACGTTGGCGGGGTGCTTGGGCGGTGCGGGCGGTGGCGGAAATCCCAATCGCGGGCGTTCTTCTCAATGGGCTACCACCGCCGGCGCCTATGGTCAACCGCTAGCGCGCTTCAGGCTGGCGGAGCTCCGCCACTCCCGTACCACCCCCTCCGGGCGGCGCTGCCGGATCGGCAGCCAGGCTGCCGAGTGCTGTTCCCTTTCCGCGAGATCCTGTTCAATGATCCCCATGCCCGAGCGTATGTCTGCAGACCCGCTTCCCCGCATGCACGAGCATCCCACCATGGCTGTCACCCATTGCGGCCCGAGCGCCTGGCCATCCCTCTCCGTGCGGCGCTCATCGCGGCCCGCTGCCCTGGCGCTCTGCCTTGGGCTGTTGGCCCTGAGCGCACCCGTGGCCCAGGCCGGCGAGGCGCCCGCCGCCCCCTGCCGGCTGGTGGTGGTGGAGAAGGGCAGGGGCTGCCCGGTGCCCCTGATCGAACTACGGACTACCAACCAGCTGCGCTTCGTCACCGACAATGCCGGTGTGGTCGCCTTCGATTGCCAGGAGCTGATGGGCCAGGAGGTGTGGTTCGACATCATCGGCCACGGCTATGGCGTGGAGAAGGACGGCTTCGGCAATCGCGGGGTGCGGGTGCGCCCGATGCCGGGCACGACCCAGACCATCACCGTCGAACGCCACAGCCTGGCCAGCTGCCTCGGGAGGCTCACCGGCGGCGGGCTGTTCGCCGAGGTCCAGCATTTCGGCGAGGAGCGCGCATGGAAGGAATCCGGCATCATCGGCTGCGACAGCGTCCAGTGCGTCCCCTATCAGGGCCGCCTGTTCTGGCTGTGGGGCGACAGCGGCGTTCCCTCCTATCCCCTCGGCATCTTCTCCTCGACCGGAGCGACCTCGGCGCTGCCCGCTCCCGAGGCGCTGGTGCCGCCGATCCACCTGCCCTTCGAGTACGTCTGCGATGCCAAGGGCCATCCGCGCGGCATCGCGCCGCTGCCCGGCGACGGCCCGACCTGGATCTTCGGCATGCTGGCGATGAAGGACAAGGCTGGTCATGAGCACCTCGGAGGCTGCTACTCGAAGATCAAGGGCGGCCTGGCGGCGTACGAGATCGGCTTGGCGGTGTGGAACGACAGCACGCGGCTGTTCGAACGCAGCCAGGTGGTATGGGAGAAGACCAGCGGCGCCCCCGCACCGCACGCCGTGCCCGATGGCCAGGCCACCAGCTGGCGCGATCCCTCTGGCAAGGAATGGTACGTCTTCGGCAACCCCTTCCCCTTCCTGCGCTGCCCTGCGAGCTTCGAGGCCTGGAGCGACCGCTCGACCTGGGAGGTGCTCGACGCGCAGAAGTCGGTCGCAGGGGCGGATGGAAGCCAGGTCGTGCCGCATACCGGCGCCATCGGCTACCACCCCTGGCGCAAGCGCTGGGTGACGGTGTTCATGCAGCGCGGCGGCAAGCCGTCCTCTCTCGGCGAGCTGTGGTATGCCGAAGCCGACCAGGCCACCGGCCCCTGGGGCACGGCGGTGAAGATCCTCAGCCATGAGAACTACACCTTCTACAACCCCCACCTCCATCTCGACTTCACCCCCGCCGGCAAGAGCTCCCTGTATTTCGAGGGCTCCTACACCGTCTCCTTCACCGGCAATCAGGCGCCCACACCGCGCTACGATTACAACCAGATCCTCTACCGGCTGGATCTCGACGATCCGGGACTCAAACCGGCGCAGTGACCGCAGCTGATCGCCGGTCGGCCGCCTCGGGGCATGCGGCAAGTGCATTGGCGAGTGCCGCTGGTGTCCTGGCACAGAAGTAATTGGCACATGTGCTTGCATCAGGGCGTTCCTGATACTGCGGGGATGACCGACGAGTGCCGACGCTGAGATGAACTCTTCAGCGCATATCGATTGTTCGTCGGCTTTCGCTCGGTACTGAAGGAGGAGTTCCTATGCCAATTAACGCTGCGCCAGAAATCGGGCTGCTACGCGCAGCATATGCGGCCTTCAACGCGCGCGATATTGATGGCGCAGTCACCCTCATGGCTCCCGATGTGGCGTGGCCGAAAGCGTTCAAAGGCGGATTTGTCCGTGGGCCTGAGGAAGTCCGAGCTTACTGGACGGAGCAGTGGAGTGAGATAAATCCACACGTCGAGCCGATTGCCTTTTACCCGGAGAACACGAGGCAGGTCTTGGTCGAGGTGCATCAGGTCGTGCGCGATCTGGCCGGCTCCGTGCTTGCCGATGAACACGTTGGCCACCGCTTCACCATTGAGCTTGGCTTAATCCAAGCCATGGAGGTCTGTCCACCTCCATCGCCTGGCTTGGTCTCCCAGTAGAGCGGCCACCGACAATATCGATTGAACGCCGATCCGGCTGAAGTGGCGCCTGCGGTAAGCGGATTGGCGTGATCTGCTAGTGAATTCGCCAGGGCGGCCGTGACGCTGGGGGGCATCCGGAAAGGACACGCCATGCGCGCACGCACACTCGGACGTTCCACCCTCACGGTCTCGGCCCTCGGACTGGGATGCATGGGCATGAGCTTCAGCTACAGCCCGATGCCGGACCGTAGCCAGATGCTGGCGCTCATCCGCGCCGCGGTCGATCGCGGCGTCACCTTCTTCGATACCGCCGAGGTCTACGGGCCGTTCACCAACGAGGAGCTCGTCGGCGAGGCCCTCGCTCCCCACCGCGGCAAGGTGGTGATCGCCACCAAATTCGGGTTCAAGCGCGATCCGAGAGGCACCCAGCGGTGGACCGCCCTGGACAGCCGCCCGGAGAACATCCGGGCGGTCGCCGAGGCCTCGCTGCGGCGGCTCAAGGTGGATGCCATCGATCTGTTCTACCAGCACCGGGTCGATCCGGCGGTTGCCATCGAGGATGTCGCCGGGGCGGTGAAGGAGCTGATCCGGCAGGGCAAGGTCCATCACTTCGGCCTCTCGGAAGCCAGCGCCACGACCATCCGCCGCGCGCACGCGGTCCAGCGCGTCACCGCGGTGCAGAGCGAATATTCGCTGTGGACCAGAGGCCCCGAACGGGAGGTGCTGCCCACGCTGGAGGAGCTCGGCATCGGCTTCGTGCCCTACAGTCCTCTGGGCAAGGGCTTCCTCACCGGATCGATGGACCAGACGACCACCTTCGACGCGACGGATTTCCGCCACATCCTCCCGCGCTTCACCCCCGATGCGCTGAAGGCCAACCAGGCCCTGGTCGACCTGCTGCGGGCGATGGGCGCACGTCTCGGCGCCACGCCTGCGCAGATCGCGCTCGCCTGGCTCTTGGCGCAGAAGCCATGGATCGTCCCCATCCCGGGCACCACCAAGCTGAACCGCCTGATCGAGAACCTGGGAGCGGTCGAGCTCGCTCTGACGGCCGACGACCTGCATGCCATCGGCACCGCCGCCGCCGCAATCCCCATCGAGGGTGCGCGCTATCCTGAGAGCCTGGAGAAGCTTACCGGTCGCTAGGTGCAACCTCCAGCCCAGCTGGAGCGGCGGGCTGGCGTGTTCTGCAGCCACCTTGGCGCCTTTCGCTAGTGACAGCCGAGCGAGCGGCGGTAACAGATGCCGACATGACCACCGCCAACGCCTTCGCCACTGCTCAGGCCACCACGCCCCTTGCGCCGATGCGCATCCGCCGCCGTGATCCTGGCCCAACAGATATCGAGATGGACATCCTGTTCTGCGGTGTGTGCCATTCGGACATACACCAGGCCCGCAATGAATGGCGCAATACCGTCTATCCGTGCGTCCCGGGCCACGAGATCGTCGGCCGCGTCACCCGGGTCGGATCAGCAGTGACCGCCTTCAGGAGCGGCGACCTCAGCGCGGTCGGCTGCATGGTCGATTCGTGCCACACCTGCACCAGCTGCCGGGCCGGGCTCGAGCAGTACTGCCTGTCCTTCCCGACCTTCACCTACAACAGCGCCGATAGGCATCTGGGCGGCCAGACCTATGGCGGCTATTCGAGCAGCATCGTGGTTGACCAGGCCTTCGTCCTGCGCGTGCCCGCGGGCCTGGACCTCGCCGCCACCGCACCGCTGCTGTGCGCCGGCATCACCACCTACTCGCCGCTGCGCCACTGGCACGTCGGGCCAGCCCACAAGGTCGGCATCGTCGGCCTGGGCGGCCTCGGCCACATGGGGGTGAAGTTCGCCCGCGCCTTCGGCGCCCAGGTCGTGCTGTTCACCACCTCCCCGCGCAAGATCGCCGATGGACTGCGGCTCGGCGCGCACGAGGTGGTGGTCTCCAGCGACGCGGCGGCGATGGAGAAGCACCGGGCGAGCTTCGATTTCATCCTCGATGCCGTATCCGCCGATCACGACATCAACGCCTTTCTCAGCCTGCTGAAGCTCGACGGCACCCTCACCCTGGTGGGCGCCCCCGAGCACCCCATGCCGGTGGCCTCCTTCAATCTGATCCTGCCCCGCCGCCATCTCGCGGGATCAGCCATCGGCGGCATCGCCGAGACGCAGGAGATGCTCGACTTCTGCGCCCTGCACAACATCGTCTCCGACATCGAGCTGATCCCGATCCAGCGCATCAACGAGGCCTGGGAGCGCATGCTCAAGCAGGACGTGCGCTACCGCTTCGTCATCGACATGGCCTCGCTCCGGCCATGAACGACCGCTTCCGCGTCTCCACCTCGCTGGCGGAGCGGCTGCGCAGCCATGGGATCGCGCCGGCGGCGGTCCTGCTGCGCTCCGGGCTGCCACCCGGCTTCTTCCAGCAGGAGAAGATCTACCTCTCGACCGCGCAGCTCTTCGCCTTCTGGCGAGCTGTCGGCGAGAGCAGCCCTGACCCGGTGATCGGACTGAAGCTCGGAGCCGAGCAGCGCCTGGAGCACTACAATCCCACCGCCATCGCCACGGTCTGCAGCAGGACCTTCCGCGATGCCGTGCAGCGCATCGCCCGCTACAAGCAGCTGACCTGTCCGGAGGAGATCCGCATCCACCTGACCACCGATGAGGCGGCGGTCGAATTCGTCTTCATCGCGGCCGATCAGCACGCGCCCGATGTCCTGGTCGACATGTGCCTGTCGTGGATGCTCGCCATCGGACGTCGCGGCACCGATGGGCAGATCGCACCGCGACGCGTCGAGCTCATGCGCCCGGCGCAGCACGCCGATCAGCTCGAGCGGCACTTCGGCTGCAGAGTGCGCTTCAAGGCCACGGGCGATGCCCTGATCCTCTCCCGCCAGGACTTCGAGCGGACCTTCGTCACCCATAATCAGGAGCTGCTGTCCACCATCGGCGCGCACCTGGAAGCCGAGCTCCGGGCACTCGACGCCACCGACGATGTGCATGGCCAGGTCAAGCGCGCCCTCAAGCGCTCCATGGCGGGGAAGCGCCCGGCATTGCAGCTGGTCGCCCAAGAGCTCGGCATGAGCGAGCGCACCCTCCAGCGCCGCCTCACCGTGGCGGGGAGCTCCTTCCAGCGCATCGCCGAGGACGCCCGCCGTGAGCTGGCGCACCATTATCTGCGACGCAGCGCGATCGATGTCCACGAGATCGCCTATCTCCTCGGCTATGAGGATGCCAATTCGTTCTTCCGCGCATTCCACCAGTGGGAGGGCGCTGCGCCGGGGGAATGGCGGGCGCGCCATGAGGACCCGGCGGCGGTGAACGCCTGAGTCCGGCGCATCCCCTGCACGCGGGGCGCCCCGCGATCCACGCATCCACAGGAGGTGATCCATGCAGATCGGCATCCTCGGCTCAGGTCTGATGGGCGGCACGCTCGGGACGCTGTTCGCACGCGCCGGCCATGGGGTGGTGTTCAGCTATGCCCGCACCCCTGGCAAGCTGGAGCAGCTCGCCGCGGCCGCCGGCGAGCGGGCGCGGGCGGGGACGCCGCTGCAGGCAGCGCAGGGAGCGGACGCGCTCCTCCTGGCGGTGCACTGGTCCCGCCTCGACGACGTGCTCGGCCAGGCCGGCGATCTTGCAGGCGCGACCATCATCACCTGCTCGCTGGCGATGGATGCCGGCAATGCCGGGATGGTCATCGGTCTTACCACCTCGGCCGCCGAGGTGCTGGCGCGGAGGCTGCCGCAATCGCGCATCGTGTGCGCGTTCAATACCGTGCCCGGCGAGTTGCTCCCTGGAATCTATCGCGACAGGCGCACGGCTGATCGTCCCAGCCTGGTGTATTGCGGAGACGATGCGCCGAGCAAGGCGGTCGCCGCCGAACTCATCCGCGATATCGGTTTCGCCCCCATCGACGCCGGGCCCCTGCGCATCGCGCGCTATACCGAGCCCTTTGCGCTCCTGGTCGGCCAGCTCGCCTATGAAGGGGCCGAAGGCCCTGAGCTCGCCTACCGCTTCGTCCACATCGGCGCCTGAGCGGCCTGGTGCCGCCGAATGTGCAAACGGCACTCAGGGAGCGCGACGCCCGTTTCGCTCGTCGACCTGGGACAGCACGCCGTCCGCATCCTCCCCGATACCCTCCCAGCCGCCGCCGAGCGCCTTGTAGAGGGCGACGAGGTCCTCGGCCACGGCCTGCTGGCTGAGGATGAGCTGGTCCTGGGAATCGTGCAGCGAGCGTTCCGCGTCGAGCACGGTGAGGTTGTCCTTCAGGCCGTTGACGTAGAGCTGGTCCGCCACCGCCAGCGACGCACGGCTGGTCGACACGGCATCGGCCAGGTGGCGTTGGCGCACCTGCTCCTTGGCGTAGGACACCAGGGCATTCTCGACATCCTCGAAGGCGGCCAGGATGGCCTGCGCATAGGCCGCCTCGGCCTGCTCGAGGCGGGCGTCCTGCACCCGGATGTTGGCGCGCACGCGGCCAGAATCGAAGATGCGCCAGCTGATCGATGGTCCGATCGACCAGATGCTGCTGCCCTTCGAGAACCAATCGCTGGCGCTCACGCTCTCGAAGCCGGCGCCGCCGGTGAGGAAGAAGCGCGGGTAGAGATCCGCGCGCGCCACGCCGATGGCCGCCGTCGCCGCCGCGAGCTGGCGCTCGGCGCGCTGGACATCCGGACGCCGCAGCAGCAGGGTAGACGGCAGGCCGATGGGGACCTCAGGCGGCGCAGCCGGGATGGGCTTGTGCGCCGTCAGCTCGGTGAGCAGCGTCCCGGGCGGCTGGCCGATGAGGATGCCCAGGCGATGGATGGCGATGCGCTCCAGGCCCTCGAGGGGCGGAATGCCCGCCCGGGTGGTGGCGAGCAGAGTGGAGGCCTGCTCGATGTCCAGATCGCTGGTCAGCCCGTGCTGGACGCTCTCCTTGCTGATCGCCAGGGACTGCTCCTGGGTAGTGATGTCCGCCCCGGCGATCTCGATGCGCCGCTGGGCAGCGCGCAGGTCGAGATAGGTGCGCGCCACCTCCCCCAGCAGCGAGACCAGGGACGCCCGCCGCGCGTCATCCGCCGCCTCGACTTCGGCAGCCGCCTGCTCCTGCTCGCGGCGCAGGCCGCCGAAGACATCGATCTCCCATGAGGCATCGAAGCCGGCTTGGTAGACATCGTTGGTGAAGGGCACGCCCTTCGGCAGCGGGATGGAGCCGAGGACGGGCTGGTGGTGGCTCTCCTGGTCCCTGGCGACCGAGCTGCTGGCGTCGGCGCTCGGGCCGCCATCGGCGCTGGCGATGCCGTAGCGCGCCCGCGCCTCCCGCACCCGCGCCTGGGCGATGCGCAGGTCCGGATTGGCGCGCACCGCCCGATCGATGAGCGAGGACAGCTGGTCATCGTCGAAGCCGCGCCACCAGGCCGCCACCGGTTCGGCGGCGCGCACCCCGACGGCATCGGTGGGTTCGCTCCAGCGCACCGGCGCATTCACCTCGGCGCGCTGGTAGTCCGGACCGACCGATGCGCATCCGGCGAGGGAGGCGATGATGAGCACGGCGGCGCTGGTGATCCCGAGGGGAGGGCGGATGGGGCTCATGATGGACTCCTGGTTCAGTGTGCCGCGATCGCCGTGCGGGCGGCGGATGGCCTGAGGCACCACGCCGCCGCCAGGCACACCAGGCACAGCCCGGCGAATACCGCGAAGATGTCGATGTCGGCGAGCAGGGTGGCCTGGGTGGTGGCGCCGTGCACCAGGGCGGCGAGGGCGCGCTGGTGGGCGGCGAGCGGATCGCCCAGGACGCTGAACGAGGCGCTCAGCGACTGCACGCTCGTGCGGTAGGCCGCGTCATACGGTGTCAGATGCGCGGCCAGGGTGGAGAGGTGGGTCTGGGTGCCGCGATCGATCAGCGTCGTCACCAGGGCGATGCCCACGCTCCCGCCGACATTGCGCATCAGGTTGAAGATGCCGCTGGCATTGCCGATCTGCTCCGGTTTGAGCGAGCCCATGGCGATGGTGTTCAGCGGCACGAACATGAAGCCCAGCGACAGCCCGCTGACGATCAGCGGCACCGCCAGCGTCCACATGCCGCTGTCCAGCGACATGTGCATCAGCGCGACCGCCGAGATGCCGAAGAGCAGGAAGCCGGTCATCACCAGGTAGCGGCCCGGGATCAACGGCACCAGCCTGCCGGCAAGGGGCATGGCGATCACCGCTCCCAATCCGCGCGGGATCATCGCCAGGCCGCTCTGCAGCGCGGTATAGCCCATCAGCGATTGCAGCAGCAGCGGGATGATGGCGGTCATGCCGTAGAGCGTCAGCCCGGAGGCGAACATCAGGAGCGCGCCGAGGGTGAAGTTGTAGTTGCGAAGCACGCCCAGATCGACGAACGGCTTTGGTGTCCTGAGCTCGCGGACGATGAACACCGCCACGCCGACCACCGCGAGCACCGCCATGGTGACGATGAAGCGCGAGCCGAACCAGTCGTCCTCCTGGCCCTTGTCGAGGAAGACCTCCTGGCAGCCGAGCCACAGCGAGAGGAAGGCCAGGCCGATGCCATCCAGGCGGCCGGGGCGCGCGTCGCGCACCCAGGCGGGATCGTGGATGTAGCGCTGGATGAGCGCGAGCGCCACGATGCCGACCGGCACCTTGATGAAGAAGATCCACGGCCAGCTGTAGTTGTCGGTGATCCAGCCGCCGAGGACGGGTCCGAGGATCGGCGCGAACACCACTCCCAGGCCGTAGACGCCCATGGCCTTGCCATGCTGCTCCTTGGGGAAGCTCTCGAGCATGATCGACTGGGCGATGGGTTGGAAGGCGCCGCCGCCGGCGCCCTGGATGACGCGCATGGCGAGCAGCATCGGCAAGCTGGTGGCGAGGCCGCAGAGGAATGAGGCCACGGTGAAGACCAGCACGCAGGCGATCAGGAAGCGCTTGCGGCCGAAGCGCTGTCCGAGCCAGGCCGAGCAGGGGATGACGATGGCATTGGCGATCAGGTAGCTGGTCAGCACCCAGGTCGACTGGTTGATCGAGACCGAGAGCCCGCCGGCGATGTTGCTGAGCGCGACATTGGCGATGGTGGTGTCCAGCACCTCCATGAATGTTGGCAGCATCACCGCGAGGGCGATCATCCAGGGATTGATGGGGGCGGGCGGCATGGGAGCTCCGGTTCGAGGGGGGGATGGCGGCGCGCAGGAACCGACCCCTATTTCACCCGCACTTCGGGTACCACCGACATGCCCGGGCCGAGCACGTAGCGCGCATCGGGCGCCGCATCGAGGACGATCTTCACCGGCAGGCGCTGGACCACCTTGACGTAGTTGCCGGTGGCATTCTCAGGCGGCAGCAGGCTGAAGTGCGCTCCGGCGCCGGACTGGATGCTGTCCACGTGGCCGGTGAAGGCGACCTGGGGATAGGCATCGACGTTCACCGTGACCGGCTGGCCGGCACGCATGTGCTCCAGTTGCGTCTCCTTGAAGTTGGCGACGATCCACACCTGCCTCGGGACGATCGCCAGCAGCGCTTGCCCGATCTGCACATAGGATCCCGCCTCCACGGTACGGTGGGTGACGAAGCCATCCTCAGGAGCGGTGATGCGCGTGTGGGAGAGGTTGAGCTCTGCGGTCCTGACCACCGCCGTGGCATGCTCGACCTCGGCTGAAGCCGTGGTGATGGCGGCGCGCGCGAGCTCGAGCTGGGCCTCGGCTGCCAGTGCCTTGTTGCGCGCCACCTGGACCTGCGCGGCGGTCGAGCGCGCCAGGGTCGAGGCGAAGTCCAGCTGGCTGTCCGAGATGGCGATGCGGGCGATGGCCTGGTAGCGCTTGGCATCCGTGCCGGCGCGCTGTGCCTCGGCCTCGGCCGCCACCACTCCCGCCTTCTCCTGCTCGATGCGCGCCTGGTCGACGCTCAGCTGCGCGCGAGCCTCGACCAGCCGGCTCTGGCTGGCGGCACGCATCGCCTGCGCCTGGTCCAGCTGCGCCTGCGCATCGCTCGGATCGATGCGCAGGAGCACATCGCCCTGGTGGACCACCTGGTTGTCCTCCACCAGGAGCTCCACGACCCGACCGGCGATCTGCGGTGCGACCGCGGTGACATGCGCCTCGATGATCGCGTCATCGGTCGACTCGTAGGGCGCGATGCGGACGCTATAGTAGCCGGCTGCGGCCAGGCCGGTGATCACCACCGCCAAGCCGGTGACGATCCGCCGCAGCCAGCGATGACGCGGCGGAGGCAGAGCGGTTGTCGGAGTCGCTTCGCTCGGGGTCCGCGGCGGGACCGCCGGAGCAGCGCTGGTCGCCGGAGCGGCGATCCGGAACGCGGAGGTCTCGATTGGGTGGGCTACGGCGGTCAGGGTGGTGGTCGGGGGCATGGCTCGATTCCTCAGGGGGTCATTGAGAGCCCTAGCGCACCCTGTATGCCAAAGGGAGAAAAACCCTGTAATACATTCCAATATAATCGTTTATGAGTAAATTGTCCGCCAGCGATACGGGATGAAATATCGTGTGTACGATATTTCATCCACCTCTTGATTGAATTATCGTACCATCCGGATAGAGCTATCGGCATGGACGCCGATGATCAATTCGATCCGGCCTTCGCCAGCGCCCTGCTGATGGAGATCACCCAGGAGCAGTCGCTGGACACCCTGCTGAAGAAGCTCGTCATCCGCCTGCTGGACCGACCGCACATCGCGCGTGTGCGCATCTGGCTGATCGAACGAGGTGACCTCTGCGCGACCTGCGTGCGCCGGAACGACTGCCCTGACCAGGTCCGCTGCCTGCATGCGGTCGCCAGCGGCTCCAAGGCTCTCGGCAGCGGGGCGGGCACCGACTTCTCTATCAACGATCGCTTCATGCGCATCCCCCTCGGCGTGGGCGTGGTGGGACGCATCGGCGCGACCGGGCAGGCGCAGCTGCTCGGCAACATCGACCAGGATCCAGGCGAACTGGTCGCCATCCCCTGGCTGACGAGTGAGCTCATCCGCGGCTTCAATGGCGTGCCGATCATCTATAAGGGCGAGATCCTCGGCGTGATCGGCGTCTTCGCGCGCTCCAACGTCCCCGACTTCGCCCAGGTCTGGGGGCGGATCTTCGCCGACCACGTCGCCGGCGCGATCGCCAATGCGCGCGCCTTCGAGGAGATCCAGCGGCTGAAGGCCCAGCTCGAGCAGCAGAACGCCTACCTCCAGGAGGAGGTGGTGGAGGCCAAGGCCTTCGGCGATCTGGTCGGTGGCAGCGCCGCCTTGGGCCAGATCATCAGCCAGATCGACCTGGTCGCGCCGACCGACGCCTCGGTGCTGATCCTCGGCGAGACCGGCACCGGGAAGGAGCTGGTGGCGCACGAGATCCATCGCCGCAGCCGGCGCCAGGGCGCGCCCCTGATCCGCGTCAATTGCGCTTCGATCCCGCACGAGCTGTTCGAGAGCGAGTTCTTCGGCCATGTCAAAGGCGCCTTCACCGGCGCGATCCGCGACCGCATCGGCCGCTTCGAGGCCGCCGAGGGCGGCACGCTGTTCCTCGACGAGATCGGCGAGGTGCCGCTCGATCTGCAGGGCAAGCTCCTGCGCGCGCTGCAGGAGAAGCGCTACGAGCGCGTCGGCGATGACCGCACCCGCCTGGCGGATGCACGCATCATCGCCGCCACCAATCGCGACTTGAAGAAGGAGGCGGCCGCCGGCCGCTTCCGCGAGGATCTCTACTACCGTCTCAACGTCTTCCCGATCCACGTCGCGCCACTGCGCGAGCGCAAGGATGACCTGGTCGCCCTGGCCCAGCATTTCATCGCGCTGACGGTCAAGGAGCTGCGCTGCCCCCCTCCGCGCCTGGTGCGCGCCGGCATCGCCAGCCTGCAAAGCTACGACTGGCCCGGCAACATCCGCGAACTGCGCAACGTCATCGAGCGCAGCGTCATCCTCGCCCGTGGCGGGGTGCTCGATTTCGATCTGCCGATCGGCGCCGATGCCTCGCCGCCCGCGACCCCGACAGCGCGCGCCGAGCAGGCAGAGCCGCCACCCTTCCTCACCGAGGTCGAGATCGAGCAGCGCACCCGCGCCAACCTGCTGGCGATCCTCGAGCACACCAACTGGAAGGTGAAGGGCCGCGATGGGGCGGCGGAGATCCTCGGCGTCAATCCGACCACCTTGCTGTCGCGGATGAAGACCATGGGGCTGAAGCGGCCGGATTAGCCTGGACCTGATGCCCCTGGGGATGGCTCTGGCCTACGCTCCTTGGTCGACATCCTTCACCACCTGCACGCAGAAGGGACGCCGATGCGCTCCCTCATTCCCGTCTTCCTCCTCATTATGGCCGGATCACCCTGATACTCCGATGATTCCTCATGGGGATGGATTGGCCAGAACCCGGCTGGCGGCATCAATACGGTGCAGGCCGTCGTCGAGCTCCTGATCAAGGCGGCCAATCTGCCTGCCGTCTTCAGAGTCGGGATCGATCTCGAGGCATCGCAGGACTTGAAGATCCACCACGTCAATGTCCACCACTTCTCGGCGGGCGCATTCCCGAATGCCTTCACCGGCGATGACAAGAGGTCCTATGACGGGCTGATCTGGGCCGATTATCGGATTGCCGATTCAGACAAGAACTATGCCTGTCGTAAGACCATCCAGGAGAACGGCGTGACAGCTAGCATGAGTCGAAGGGGCAATTGCTGCGACAATGGAGTCATCGACAGCTTCTGGCATTCCCTCAAGGTCGAGATGGTCCATCGTCGCGTATTTGCCACCAGATCTCAGGCAGAAGCGACATATTCGAGTATATCGAGGTGTTCTACAACCGTATCAGACTTCACAGTTCCATCGGCTACCAGACGCCTTACATCTTCGATGCCGCCTATGATCCATCGGAGGTCGCATGACCATGCAGGCTGGCACCATGCACCACCCCGCAGCAGTGCTGCGGAACTATGACGGCACGATGCCCAACCTTGCGGCTGGGCATCGTGGACTCTTGGGAAGCTTGGCCTCCGACATGGCGCTCAGTCCCAGCACCACCTGGGTCCCCCATTCCAATCGGCACGCATTCATCTTGACCACCGGGAAATCAATGACAAACGTCTCGTCGGTTTTCTAAACAACCGGTCCGCAGATTCGGGGGAAGATCTGCATACTAGATCGATTCACAGGACATCGCTACCGCACCGATGACTAAGGACATCATCATGAGAAGGGTCAGGACCATGATAGCGCCAACGATGATGCTGGAAGCGGTCCCGTACGATGTACCGCGAGCGAATGTGTGGTATTTCTTGAAATTATGGAATGCATACCAGATACCGATCACCGACCCCAATCCAATGGCGAGCCCGCCGCTCACGTAATTGGCAGCGTGCCAGTGAAAGGGGGCCGTGGCCACATTTTTCACCAGATAGACTCCCAAGGAGATCAATCCGGCGATGGAGAAATATGACTTGATGATCTCGACCATGTGTTCGATCGTCGCTTTTTCGGTCATGAGGAGGTCCATGGTTCTGGGTGCATCTGGCGGAACGTGATGATGACCGGTCCTGCATCATGTGCGCGGACTACGCTCCGGGCGAGTCGGCGAAGCGGATTTCTTCAGTCTGCGGTCGCACTGCAGTCGAGAGGCAGATCGCGGACGAGATCATCGATGCTTGGCAATTCCAAGCGCGAGATTCTTCCGCACAAGATCAAACAGATCCAAGTCATTACAAGGCAGGTTGCGTGATGTACCGGAACGGAGCTGCCAGCTGGAATCAGGTTCCATTACCATGAGTGGCCTGGCTCGGCGATGGCGACCATCTTTACCCCCAGGGTGATTGCATCACTTTG
>PLEW01000224.1 GCA_003136555.1 Planctomycetota bacterium
GCGGTGGTGGCGGTCGACCGCCGGGAGAAGGGCAAGGGCGAACTGACCGCCATCGAGGAGATCGCCCGCGACCTGGGCATCCCGGTGGCGGCGATCATCAGCATCACTGACGCCGCCGCCTACCTGGCCGACCATGACGTCGGCGGCCGACGCTTCCTCTCCGCTGAGCAGCACGCCCGCATCCTCGGCCATCTCGCCAGCTGAACTGCCCGCGGCGGCAGTGGCCTAGGCGGGGGGCGGGGCAGCGGCATGGACCGCAACCGCACCCGCGCGCTCGAGCCGTCGTTCCCATACCAGGCAGTAGAGGCAGGGCACGCTGAAGAGGCTGATCAGGTCGATCAGCATCCCGCCGATGCAGGGCAGGGCCATGGGCTGCATCACGTCCGCGCCGCGGCCATCGGCCCACAGCAGCGGGATCAGGCCGGCAAGGGTGCAGAGGTTGGTCATCAGCGCCGGCCGGATTCGCCTCAGCCCGGCGGCCAGCACCTTGCTGCGCACCTCGGGAACGCTGCGCGGCGGCTGGGCGAACTGGGCATCGAGATAGACCCCCATGACGATGCCGTCGTTGAACATCACCCCCAGGAGCGCAAGGAAGCCGACCGTCACCGCGGTGGTGAGGTCGGCTCCCCAGCAGGCCACCGCGAGGAAGCCGCCGGCGACCGTCACCGGCACGTTGCAGCCGACGATCACCGCGGTGGTCAGCCAGCGGCGGGTACCGAGGTAGATCAGCAGGATCATCACCGCGAGCGACAAGGCGACCACCACGCGCAGGATGGCATCGGCATGCAGCTGCTGCTGGTAGCGGCCGATCCACTGGTAGGTGGCGCCGCTGGGCAGCACCAGACGGTGGTCATGCAGGGCCTGCTGGAGTGCGCGGTCGGCGGCCTCCACCACCTCGACCTCGGGGCGTCCGCGGGTGTTCAGCAGGAGGTAGGACACCAGCCGGCCATCGACCGAATGGATGCTCATCGGCCCGCTGGTCCAGGTCAGCCCATGCTGGTCGATGGCGGAGCCGGCCAGAACCGCGTAGGCCCCTTTGGTGTCCCGCTCGGCGCGCTCCAGGATGCCCGCCGGCAGCGGGGTTCCCGCCGGCAGGGTGAGCTCGGCGCGGGTGGCCGAGACCGGGGTCAGGCAGCCCTGGAGCGTGGCGGGCAGGCGCTGGCGGTACTGATCAGGACTCAGGCCATGGAGATCCAGGCGATAGATGATCGGGGCATCGACCAGGTTGAGCAGCGGGATCGAACCGTGCCTGGCTCCCGGCACCGGCACCTGCACCAGCGCCAGCTCGTCTGGATCGTCGCGCCGTTCGCGGGCATAGCGCAGGCGCACGCCGTAGCGCTGATTCCCTTCCACGCTCCAGGCCATGGGCACGCCGCCGAGCGCACCCTCGACCGCCGCCATCACCGTCTCCGCGTCGATGCCGAAGCGCGCCATGCGCACGCGATCCAAGCGGACCTCGGCGTAGGACTTGCCGCCCTCGCGCTGGGCTGAGACATCCACCGCCCCGCTCACCGCGGCGATGATCGGCTCGGCTGCGACCGCGAAGCGCTCGAGCTCCGCGGCATCGTCGCCGCTGAGCGCAAGCGCGATGATCGACTTGATGCCGGTCGACAGCATCACCACGCGGGTCTCGATCGGCTGCAGCAGACTGGGGGCCACCCCGGGGATGTCGGCCGCGCTGAGCACCGCGGCACGCACCTCGCTGAGGGTATGGGGGCGGTAGCCACTGACCTTCCCCCGCGCATCGAGGATCTCGCACACCGGCCAGTCGGCCAGCGGCTTGAGCGTGATGGTGGTCTCGACCATGGTGATCGGTGCCGGATCGAGGGCGGTCTCGGCGCGTCCGAGCTTGCCCATCACCTGGGCGACCTCGGGCACACCGCGGATCTGGCGATTCTGCTCGCGCATGATGCGCAGGCTCTCAGTCAGCCCCCCCTGCGAGAGGATGCTGGGCATGTACAGCAGCGAGCCTTCGTCGAGCGGCGGCAGGAAGCTCTCGCCCAGGCCCGGGAACGCCCGGGAGAGCAGGCGATCTGGCAGGGTGGCGGTGAGATCGCCACCCATCACCACGGCTGCACGGCGCAGCGGCGCGGCGAGGGCGGGATAGCCGAGGCCGACCAGGTAGCCGACCAGCCCGATGAGCAGGCAGCCGGCGATGAACAGCTCCTGGTGCTCCAGCACCCAGCCGAGCATGCCCCGGTAGGCGGTGTGGACCAAGGCGCTCACCGGATTCTCCTCGACCGGCGTCAGGCGCTCGCGCCCCAGGCGCCACACCAGCGCGCCGCCGAGCAGGGACATCAGCGGCGCGGCGATGAACCCGGGGATGACCACCGACCAGCGCTGGTGGTCGAACGGTATGGCGATGCCGTCGAGGTACCAGGCGAAGGCGAATCCGGCGGCCAGCCCGGCGGTCGCCAGGCCGATGGTCCGCGGCAGCCGCCACGGCGTCAGCAGCAGGCGGCAGAGCAGGGGCACGAGCAGGACGCCGAAGAGCACAGAGCCGGTGATCGCCAGGGTCTTGGTCAGCGCCAGCGGGGTGAACAGCCTGCCGGCCTGCTCATCGAGGGCGAAGATGGGCAGGAAGCCGATGATGGTGGTGCAGCTGGCGGTCATGATCGCCGGCGCGACCTCGCGCGCACCGCTGATCACCGCCGCGGTGATGCGCCCATCCGTGGGCGAGCGGGGCATCTCCAGCCCCTCGGCCTGCAACCGGGCCTGCAGTGCCAGGAGATGCTGGAGGATGTTCTCGGTCATGATGATGCCCATGTCGACCATCACTCCGATGGCGATGGCGATGNNCGCCCAGGCTCATGATGTTGGCGCTCACCCCGCAGAAGTGCATAATCGCGAAGGTGAAGAGCGTGCCCATGGGCAGCAGCAGGCCGATCACCAGGCTGGCGCGCGCATGCAGCAGGAATACCACCACCACCGCCAAGGTGGTGAGCAGCTCCTCGCAAAGGGCGGTGGTCAGGGTGCTGCGCGTCTCGGCGATCAGCTGCGAGCGGTCGTAGTACGGCACTAGCGACATGCCGCTGCGCTCCAGGCCCGCACGCAGCTGCTGCGCGCGCTCCTTGACCCTGGTGATCACCGCCATCGGGTCCTCGCCCACGCGCATGACCACGATCGCCCCGGCCTGCTCCTGGTTCTCGTCGGCGAGGATGCCCTGCCTGACGGCGGCGCCGAGGTGGATGTCGGCGCAGTCGCCGAGGCGGACCCCGGCCCCGAGCTTGCGGTCGCCGCGCACCATGATGTCCTCGACGTCGCGCTGTGAGCGGATGAAGCCCACACCCCGGATCATGGTCTCGATCCCTGAGCTCTCGATCGACATCGCACCCACATCGCGGCCGCTGGCGGCGATCGCC
>PLEW01000133.1 GCA_003136555.1 Planctomycetota bacterium
GGTTGGTGGTCTGCGGCAGCGTCACGCTCGCGCTCTGCTCGCCGAGGGAGATCGCGAGCACGCGCGGCTCGCGCTGCCTCAGCTCCAGGCGGTAGCCCAGAAGCGGCGAGCCGGGCACGCTGATGCGCTGCGTCTCCATGCCGCCGACGATCACCGAGAGCAGGCCGGGGGCGCAGGCCAGGGTGATGATCTCGTGCCCGGCGTCCGACAGGGTCAACCGCGCACTGTCGCTGGGATCGGCCCAGTAGACTTCTGCGCCCAGGCGCCAGTCGAGCGGTGCCGGATGCCCTGATCCCAGCGCGCCTGAGGCGGCGTCCCACTCCCACAGCCAGCTGAAGCGGCCGGAAGGCCCGACCCCGGCATTGTCGCTGAGCGGCTCGCTGATGCCATCCGACCGCAGCGCGCCATGGCGGATGCCGAGGAAGCCCTGGCCGTCGGCGACCTCGAGCGCCACCCGCGCCTCGTCGCCGATCACCGACGCGCTGCGCCCGGGCAGCACCAGGGCGAAGCCGGAATGCGCGGTGACCCAGGCCCGGCCGCGTGTGAGCACCAGGCCCTGGGCGCGCACCGAGGCCTCGGCAGCGGCGAGCGCATCGGAGCCCTCGGAGCCGGCGATGATCGCTGTGCTGCCATCCTGCCAGCGCAGCGTCAGCTGGCTTCCGGGCTTGACCAGGATCGGCCGGCCGTCGACTTCGCTGTCGGGGATGAGCGCCCGGCCGGCGCTGGTGGCGGAGCCGAGGATGCGCGTGATGGTGGCGCGGGCTGGCCGCTCATGCGTCAGGACGGCGAACAGCACGCCGGTGATCAGCAGGCAGGCAAGGGCCGAGACCACCGACCAGGCCATCACCGTGAGCTTGCGCGATGGCGCTGGCGCCTCGACCGGCTCGAGCCCGGGGACGCCGAAGCCGAGGCGGTTCCACAGGCGGTTGCGGAAGCGTCCGCTGCGATCCTTGCCGAGGCGCAGGCGCAGGGAGTCCTGGAAGCCCTGGGCGACCTCGGCGCGCAGATCGGTGACCATGCCCAGGGTCTGCCAGGCGATGCGCGCTGCCTCGGGACCGCGGCCGGCATCATCGCGCAGCAGCTCGTAGAGCTCCTGCAGCTCGCGTTCGTCGAGCTCGCCGAGTGCGAAGCCGGTAGCCAGCTCGCAGACGCGCGACTCGAGATCGTCGAGATGGCGCACCTCCTCGCTCATGGCGTGCGTCCACAAACAGCATCCGGGCGGTTGCAGCTTGAGGGCGGCATGCGCATGGCGTCCTGCGGCGGCATCAGCGCTCCGCCTCCGCGATGCGCTTCTGCGCGCACTCGCGCAGGATGCGCTGCAGCCGCGACAGTCGCTGGCGGCAGGCCGGGGGCTTGATGCCGAGGATGTCGGCGGCGGCCTCCGAGGTCAGCCCTTGGCTGTGCACCAGCTCGATCAGCTGGCGATGCTCCTCGCCGATCTCGGACAGGCAGGCGCGCAGCGCGGTCAGGCGCACCTGCTGATCGCCATCGGCATCGCTCGGCGCCTGGCGCAGCAGCTCCTGGCGCACCAGCTCGCGCAGATGGCGGCGGTCGCGATCCTGGCGGCGGTGGAATTCCATCAGCTGGCTGCGCGCGATGGTGAGCAGCCAGGCGCGTGGACTGGTGCCGGGACGGTACTGATCGCGCTTGGCCCAGGCGCGTGCCAGGGCCTCCTGGGCGATCTCGTCGGCCAGGTCGGGCTCGGCCGTCTCCCGCAATAACGTGGCGCGGATGAGATGGTGACATTTATCCACCACCATGGCGAAGGCATCCTGATCGCCATGGTCGCGTGCGGCTGTCATCCAGAGGTCGAGGTCGTCGGCCATCGGCGGTCATGCTCGCGTGCCTTCGGCAATCGGCCAGGGCAATCCCGCCCAGCACCTCCTGCTGTCACAGCATCCGTCCTGCGACGTTATCCCGGCGAAGGACCAGCACATGACCAGCGAAGCGACTCCCAAGGCGGATACGGCGTTGATCAGGAAGGCCCAGGCCGGTGCGGCCAAGGCGCCCGGGGGGGCGGCTCCGGCAAGCCCCACCGTACCGCAGCAGGCGGGGGAGTCGGAGCTGGTGGCGCGCCTCGCCTCCGCCCGCACCGCCCTGCTCGACGAGATGCACAAGATCATCGTCGGCCAGCGCGAGGTGCTCGAGCAGCTTACCCTGGCGGTGCTGTGCCGCGGGCATTGCCTACTCGAAGGCGTCCCGGGTCTGGCCAAGACGGTGATGGTGCAGACCCTCGGCCAGGTCCTCGATCTGTCGTTCAGCCGCATCCAGTTCACCCCCGACCTGATGCCTTCGGACATCACCGGCACCGACATCATCCAGGAGGATCCGCAGACCGGACGGCGGCAGTTCGAGTTCCTGCAAGGCCCGATCTTCGCCAACCTGGTCCTGGCAGACGAGATCAACCGTACACCGCCCAAGACCCAGGCGAGCCTGCTCGAGGCGATGTCCGAGCGGCGCGTCACCTGCCGCGGCCGCACCTACGAGCTGCCCGATCCCTTCTTCGTCCTCGCGACGCAGAATCCGATCGAGCAGGANNCAGCTCGACCGCTTCATGTTCATGGTCAAGGTCGGTTATCCGTCCAAGGAGGAGGAGCGCGAGATCATGCGCCGGACCACCGGTTCGGGCAAGCCGAGGCTCAACCGCATGTTCACCGCCAAGGAGATCGTCCAGCTCCAGGACGTGGTGCGCCAGGTGCCGGTCGCCGACCATGTCTATGACTATGTGGTCGATCTCGTGCATGCGACTAGACCCGGTCATGGCAACGATGTGGCCGACGCCACGAAATGGCTGCAATGGGGCGCCGGTCCGCGCGCCGGCCAGCAGCTGATCATCGGCGGCAAGGCCAGGGCCCTCCTGCATGGCCGCTTCCACGTCACCAGCGAGGACATCACCGCCCTGGCCAAGCCGGTGCTGCGCCATCGCGTGGTGTGCAGCTTCGCCGCCCAGGCGAACAACCTCACCAGCGACATCATCATCGATCGCCTGGTCGAGCACTTCACCCGCTCGGGCAAGACCATGGCCGCCGCGCATGCGGCGGCGAAGGCGTGACGGCGATGGCCAGACGAGCGGAGGGGCCTTCGCACCCCGGGCGATGGTCCCCATGAGCCTGCAGCAGACCGTCCAGGAACAGGTGCTCCAGCGTCTCGGCAAGGTCGGCGTCGAGGCACGCCAGGCAGTCGAGAGCGCCCTGGTCGGCCAGCATCGCTCGGTCCACCGCGGATTATCGGTCGAGTTCGCCGGGCATCGCCCCTATCAGCCGGGCGATGACCTGAGGCGGCTCGACTGGATCGTCTACGCGCGCACCGACCGCTACGACATCCGCCTGTTCGAGGAGGAGACGCGCCTGCGCGCCACCCTGGTCGTCGATGCGAGCGGCTCGATGGGCTATGGCTCGGGCGTACGCAACCACGGCGTCGAGCACATCACCAAGCTCGATTATGCCCGATGGCTGGCGGCCTCGCTCGGCTTCCTGATGCTGCGTCAGAGCGATGCGGTCGGCCTGGCGATCTGCGATACCGAGGTGCGCACCCACCTGCCTCCGGCCTCGACCATGGGCCATTTCCTCACCGTGCTCGACCAGCTCCAGGAGCGCACCCCTGGCGGGGAGACCAGCCTGGCGAGCGTGCTCGAGACCCTCGCCGCCCGCTTGAGCAGGCGCGGCCTGGTGATCCTGATCACCGACGGTTTCGACGATCCGGAACGGCTGCTGATGGCGCTGCGCTACCTCAGGCACCGCAAGCAGGATGTGCGCATCTTCCAGATCGTCGATCCGCAGGAGGAGCGCTTCGCCTTCCCCGGCATGATCGAATTCATCGGCCTGGAGCATGAGCCGCGGCTCAAGCTCGACGGTGATCGGGTGCGCTCCTGGTACCAGAAGGCACTCGCTGAGCATCGCCATGTGCTCGCCCAGGGCTGCCACGCGATCAATGTCCAGCTCGAGACCCTGCGCACCGACGAGGATCTCGCCTTCGCCCTGGTGCGCATCCTCAGCGCGGCCAGCGGCCGCGCGACCGCGGTGCGGCAATGAACGGGAACATCCTCGATGCCTGGGCGGCCGAGCGTCCCGTGTGCCGTGTCCGCTGCCACCGGCGCGGCTGCCAGGATGCCCAGGCATGATCGAGATCCTCAATCTCGCGCTCACCGGGGGGATGGCGGCGGCGGCCGCGCCGATCATCATCCACATCGCCCACCGCCGCAAGCTGCAGCGCGTCGATTGGGGCGCGATGCGCTTCCTGCTCGAGATGCTGCGCCAGAAGCGCCGCAGCCTCACCATCGAGCATCTGCTGCTCCTGCTGGTGCGCATCCTCGCCCTCGCCTGCCTGGCGTTCGCCTTGACCAGGCCGAACCTCCACCTGCACGGCGGCCTGGCCGGCAAGGACGTCATCGAGCGCAGCGGCAAGACCGCCGCCGTCCTGCTCATCGACGATGGCCTCTCAAGCGCCGCCGGCCGGACCGGCCCTGCCCTGGACAAGGTCAAGGCCCTCGCCCTCGCCTACCTCGATACGCTCAAGACCGGCGATGAGATCAGCATCATCACCCAATCGCGCATCGGAGCCGCGCCCGCCGACCCGATCTTCGACCTCAGCGCCGCCCGCGATCAGGTCGCCGCCCTGCAGCCGAGCGCGGTCGCCAGCGATGTGCCGGCGCTGCTCGAGGCCGCCATCAGCCAGCTCAGCCGCCACCTGAACCCCGAGGCCGAGGTGGTGCTGTGCAGCGATGGCCGGGGCGACGGCTGGCATGCCGAGGACCGGGTGCGCTGGGAGGAGCTGCGCCGGCGGCTCGCTGGCGAGCCGGATGCCGTCCAGGGATCGCGCAAGCGGCCGCACCTGGTGCTGCTCGCCCCCGAGGCGCATGCGGTCGATTGCAATGTCGCGGTCACCGGCATCCAGGTCGACCGCACGCTGATCCCCGCCGGGAGGCAGATCTCGGTGCGCGTCGACATCGCCCATAGCGGCGAACGCGCGGTCACCGGGGCGCTCGTCCGCCTGCTGGTCAATGGGCGAGCGGTTGCCGAACGTGCGCTCGATGTGCAGCTGGGCGGCAAGGCCGAGTATGCCATCCCCTACACCTTCCCCGAGCCGGGCAGCTATGTCATCGAAGCGGTGATCGAAGGCGCCCGCGATGTGCTCGCACTCGACGACCGCCGGGCGATCTCGGTCCAGGTCGAGGCCCACCTGCCGGTGCTGCTGGTCGAAGGCAGGAGCGGCAACGGCCTGGGCGGCAGCCTGGGCCTGGTGTCGGCGGCGCTGGATCCGGCCGCTGACGGCAAGGACCTCTTCAGCGTCACGCGTGTGCCGCTGGCGGCGCTCACCGACGAGCTGCTGAGCGGAGCGCGGGTGGTGGTGCTCGGCGATCTGCCCGCCCTCGATGCCGCCGGGGTGGCGGCGCTCGAGCATTTCGTCGTCGCCGGCGGCGGCGTGCTGGTGGGGCTTGGGCCGGATACCAATGCCGAGCTGGTCAATCGCTCCTGGTCGCGCGGCGGCGATGGCTTCCTGCCCTGCAACCTGCTCGCCTCGGTGCAGCCGCCGACCCCCCTTTCCCCAGCGACCGCGATCTACAGCCATCCGGCGCTCAGCGCCTTCACCTCCAAGGCCGCCGATGCCTGGAAGAGCGCCCAGGTGCGTCGCTACTTCCACCTCGACCTGGGTGGTGACAAGGCGCCGGACCTGCTGCATGTCATCAGCCTCGACAACGGCGATCCCCTGATCATCGAGCGTCCGCGCGGCCTGGGCAAGGTCGCCCTGGTGGCGACCAGCCTCGACCAGAGCTGGTGCGACCTGCCGCTGCGTCCGGCCTTCGTGCCGCTGATACGTGGACTGATGGCGAGCCTGGGGGGTGTGGTCCTGCCACCCCGCAACCTACTGCCGGGCAATCGCCTGGCCTGGTGTCCGAGCGGGAGCGTCGCCGAGCAGAACGTCAGCGCCGAAGGTCCGGATGGCGCCGCCGTGGCGCTGACCAGCGGTGCGTGGGAAGGCCGCCACGCGCTGGTCAGCGAACCCCTGCTCAAGCCGGGAACCTACCAGCTGCGCGTTGGCGATCCGGTGTCGGTGATCCGCTATGCGGTCGCGATCGCGCCGTTCGCCTCCACGCTCGAGCCGTTGTCGGCGCATGAGATCACCGACGCGCTGCATGAGCTGCCCCTCCACCGCATCGAGAGCGAAGCACGGGTCAAGGCGACCTTCTCGCTCTCCGAGAACAACAATGTCGAGCTAGCGCGCTGGCTGGTGCTGGCGTGCCTCGGGCTGCTGTTCTTCGAGACCATCCTCGTCCGGCGCCAGGCGGCGGGTGAACGCGGCGCGTCCAGGGAAGCGGGGATGGCGGCATGAGCCATCAGGGTAGCGCAGGGCAATGGAGCGTGCGCTGGGCTGGCAACGGCGCCCAGCGATCTGCCGCTGCCGCGGCGGCGGGAGGGGTGTTGGCATGAATCCGGATACCGCTGGTTGGCATGTCGAGATGGTCGGCTTGGTCTGGTGGCTGATCCTGCCCGGAGCGCTGATCGCCGCCTTGGCGATGATGCGCCTGATGGGCTGGGAGCTGTCGCGCCTGCCCGGCTTCGCCCGTCGCGGACTGAGCTGGCTGCGCGGGGCCACCATCGCGATCGTCGTCCTGCTGCTGCTTGAACCGACCATCGCCTTCACCAGCATCGAGCACCTGCGTCCGGCGGTGGCGGTGATGATCGACCGTTCGGGCTCGATGGATGTCAACGATGTGCAGATGAGCCTGTCCCATCGCCTCGATGAGGCGATCGCCCTGTCGCTCATCGACCAGGGCATCCGCCCCGACGGCCTGCGCAGGGTGCGTCAGGAGCTGCTCACCCTGCTCAACGACCTGCCCACCATCACCGCGGCGGTGGTCGCCACCCAGGAGGCGTGGACCCATGGCCAGCTGCCTCCAGGTCGGGAACAGGCCCTCCGGCTGTGCAGCCTGCACCAGCCGGCCAGCACCCAGCTTGCCAGCGCATTGGCCGGCAATGCCGCCACCGCCGCGCTCTTCACCAACCAGGCCGAGGCGCTGAAGCGCGCCACCGCGCTGCTCAAACGCGAGCGTTCCGATCCCCAGGCCGAGAAGCCGGAGCAGATCGCAGCGGCATTGAACGCCCTCGGGGAGCATGCGCGATCCCAGCTGCCCAAGCTCGAGGCGGCGCAGGAGGCGAGCGACCAGGTGCTGCTGAAGGATGCCAAGGCCGCCCCGGCGCTCAGGTCCGGCCTGGCCATCCTGCGCACCATGTCGCGCTTCGATCGCGCCTGCCGGCTCACCACCGGCAAGCTCGCGGCCCTGCTGAAGGAGCGTGCCGAGGTCACCTTCTTCGCCATCGATGATGGCGGCCTGACCGAGATCAGCGATCCCAAGGCCTTCAACGCGGCGCGGCCCACCGGCACCACCGATTTCGCCTCACCCTTCACCGATCTGGCGCGCAGGTGGAGGGAGAAGCCGCATGTCGGCGGCGTGGTGCTCTTGAGCGATGGCAGGCAGACCGCGGGCGTCGATCCCATCGCAGCCGTGCGCGCCCTGGCCGCCGGTGGTGCGCGCCTGGCCGGTGTGCTGGTGGGGGACGAGGGCGAGATCCGCGATGCCGTGGTCGCGGAGATCCAGGCGCCTGCCGAGGTCTTCCATGGCGAGACCGTGCGCCTGGATGTGCGCTATCGCATCACCGGCTTCCCCGGCAAGGACTGGAATATCATCCTGAGCAAGGATGGGACGGTCTATGAGAAGCGCACCGTGCGCGGTGAGGGCAGATGGCAGACCGAGCGCTTCGAGCTGCCGGATGCCCAGGCGGGAGTGCACAACTTCCAGGCGCGCATCGAGCGCGCCGACGGCCACCGCGGCGTGGCCGGTGTCGGCGGCATGCAGCGCGAAGTGTGGAATGGCATCGGCGGCTACGAAGTGCGTGATTTCACCAATCATCCGTCCTTCGCCGGCAAACCCTCCTTCAGCGAGCTGATCCGGAACGCCGATGTGAAGGACGACCATGAGAACTACGGCGAACGCCTGCGCGGCTATGTCGTGCCGCCCCAGGACGGCCGCTACGTGTTCTTCCTCTCGGCCGACGACAAGGCGGAGCTGTGGCTGTCGACCGGTGCCGATCCGGCCAAGAAGGTCAAGATCGCCGATGTCTTCGACTGGGTCGAGCAGGGGGTATGGGACAAATACGAATCCCAGCACTCTCAGCCGGTCGCGCTCGAGAAGGGCAAGCCCTATTACCTGGAGGTGCTGCACAAGCAGGCTGGCGGCTCAGGCCATGTGGCAGTTGGCTGGCAGCTCCCCGACCAGAGCTTCGAACGCCCCATACCCGGCCCACGCCTGGCCACCCTCGATGCCTCGACCCCGGATGGCAAGGGTGTGGCCCTCGGCGATCCGGATGCCGATGCCGATGCCGAGGCCAGCCTGGCGAACAACCAGGCCGACTGCAGCGTGGTGGTCAATGACGATCCGCTCAAGGTCCTGCTGGTCGACGCCTCGCCGCGCTGGGAGAGCCGCTACCTGGTCAACCTGTTCGAACGGGACAAGCGCGTCGAGGTCGTGCGCCGCTACCTCTCGGTGCGTCAGGCGCGTGGCGAGCGCGAGCTGCTGCCGGCGACCCAGGAGGAGCTCGACTCCTTCGATCTGGTGGTGGTCGGGGACCTCGCTCCCGGCGAGATGACCGCCGCCGATCAGGGCCGGCTCGAGCGCTTCGTCGTGCGTCGGGGCGGATTCGCCGTCTTCATCGCCGGGACGCGCGGCATGCCCGCCTCGTATGCGCTCGGCGGCATCGCCAACCTGCTGCCGGTCAGGGTGGTCGCCACGGCCACCGGCAGCAGCGCGCCGGTGCCCCTGGAGATGACCAGCGCGGCGAGCGACAATCCGATCGTCGCGGTGCTCGATGATGCAGCCCTCAACCGCAAGATGTGGACGGTTCTGCCGCCCCTGCGCGGCATCGCCCAGGGCGTGATCGCCAAGCCCGGCGCCGAGGTGCTGCTCGAGACCGCCAACGACCTCAAGGTCCCGGTGGTGGCGGTGCAGCGTACCGGAGCGGGACGGGTGCTGTGGGTCGGCTCACCGGAGGTCTGGCGCTGGCGCGACCGCATCGGCGACCGGGTGCACCAGACCTTCTGGCTGCAGGCGGTGCGCTGGGGTCTCGGGCTGCGCCTGCGCGGCAAGGATGCCCGGCTCCAGGCGGCGCTGGATCGCGCGCTGATCTCGCCGAACGAGAGTGCCGAGCTGCGTGTCCGCGCCCGCCGCAGCGATGGCAGCGCCATCACCCAGCCTGCCAAGGCCCTGGTCGGACGCCTCGATGACAAGGGCATGCTGGTTCCAGGCAGCCAGCACGACCTCGAACTCTCTCCGGTGCGGGACGCGGAGGGGCAATGGCACGTCACCCTCGCCGGTCTGGCCGAGGGGCACTGGCGCATCACCGTCTCCAGCAGCGCCAGCGAGCTCGGCTCGCTCACCGAAGTGCGCGACCTGGTGGTGCGCTCGCACCAGAACCAGGAGGGCATCGACCTGAGTGCCGATCGCGCCAATCTCGAACGGCTCGCGCGGGCAGGGGGATTCCGCTCCGACACCCTCGATCAGGCGGTCCCGCTGATAACAGAGCTGTGCGAGCATCTCGACAGCAAGGACACCCCGCATCGCACCACCCACAGCCTGTGGGACAACTACGGTGCCCTGCTGCTGGTACTCAGCCTGCTGAGCGTCGAGTGGATGTGGCGCAAGCGGGTCGGGCTGCCCTGAGCCGCCAGCAGGCCTCAGGTCCGGTCACATCCCCGGTCAGGCCCCGTTCATCAGGGGTAGGGGGTCGATGACCATGCCCGGATTGCCAGTCGTCCTGCATCAGACCCTGCTCGCCTATGCCGCCCGTCAGCGGCGCATCCTGGTCCTGCGCGGGCTCGGCGAGACGGCCATGGCCCAGATCATCGGCCTGGCCGGGGTTGCGGCTATCGACGCCACCGTGCATCCCGGCCATGGCGCGCATTGGGCCCTCAGCGCCGCAGCCTATGCCGCGGCCGGCTCGGTCCTGGTGGTGCGCGTGGTCCTGCCGCTCGTCGCCCGTCCCCGGCTGGTCGCCCATGCGCTGGAGATCGAATCGCGCAGCGGCGGCCGCCTCGAAGAGCGGCTGAGCTCGGCGGTCGAGCTGGCCGGCCAGCCGGCCGGCGGGGTCAGCACCTGGATGATCGAGCGGACCATCGCCCTGGCCGCCCAGGAGGCGGCGAGCCTCGACGTGGTGGCGCTCTATTCGGCGCGCTCCGCTCGGCTCGCCTGGGTGCGCGCCGGGATGCTCACCGCCGCCATGGCCGGCTGCTGCCTGATCCCTGGGGTCTCGGTGTTCCTGCTGCGCGCCGCCTGGCCGGCGGTGCTGCGCCCATCGCGCATCCATCTCGAGGTGCTGCCCGGTGATTTGCGCCTGGCCAGCGGGGCGCCGCTCGAGGTCCAGGTGAGGGCATACCCGGATCCCGGTTCGGCCAGCCTCGAGGTGACCTGGGACGACGGGGTGGGCGACAGCATGCCCCTCGACCACAGCGATGGCGCGGGGGTCTATAGCGTGCGCCTGTCGGCGGTCACCCGGGGACTGCGCTATCGCATCCGCGCCGGCGACGGTGAGAGCAGGGGCTACCGCGTCGAGGTCTCCCAGCCGCCGGTACTCGAGAAGCTGTCGCTGAAGGTCACCCCTCCCGCCTACACCGGTCTGCCGACCAGGACGGTCGACGGCGGAGATACCGAGTGCATCGCCGGATCGACGGTGGTGCTGCAGGCGCAGATGTCGGGAGCGCCCACCGCCACCGGAAGCATCACCTACGATGGCGCGGAGCATGCGGCCTCGGTCGAGGGCGGGCTGCTGCGCGCCGAGATCAAGCCGACCGCCACGCTCTCCTACGGCGTGCGCCTGGTCGGCACCAGCGGACTGGTCGCAGAGCTGCCGCAGCGCTGGCTGCTGACCGTCATCCCCGACCGGCCACCCCAGGTCAAGCTCAGCGGACGCGGCCTTGATTCCGGCCTCATCGGCACCGACGAGGCGGTGGTGATGGAGGTCGAGGCGACCGACGACATCGGACTGCGTTCGCTCGAGCTGGTGGTGGATGTCGATGGCACCGAACGTCGGCGCATCCCGCTCACCATCCCGCCCGGCGGGCGGCGCGAGGCCAAGATCCAGGCCGGCCTCGATCTGCCCGGTCTCGCGGTGCAGGTCGGCGGGCTGGTGACGGTGGTCGCGCGCGCCACCGATGTCGGCGGTCAGACCAGCGTGAGCAGAGGGGTGCAGCTGGCGGTCGCATCGAGCGCGGATGCGCACGGCGCCGCCCTGGCCACCCGGTTGCGCGCGGTGCTCAAGCGCTTGGACGCGCAGTCCGAGGCGCTGCGCGCGATGGCGCGCCAGTGGACGCTGCTGGCACGCGCGGATCACGGCGATGACCACGCCGAGATGCTCGGCGAGCTCAAGCTCCTGGCCAACCGCATCAGCCTGTGGTCGAGCGAACTCGCCGCTGCCAGCATCCAGCTGCGCAGCGAAGGCGCCGCAGGCGGCATGGCGCTCGCGCCGCTGGTGCTGTCCCTGGGCGAGGAGCTGAGCGCCTGGACGCGCGGCGAGGAGCATCAGCTCGGAGCCGCGTGCAGCGAAGGCCAGCTCGACAAGGGCGCGAGCGCGGTGCAGCGCGGTCGCGAGCTCAGCGAGGCAGCGAACGCGGATCTCGCCGGCTTCCGGCACGATCTCGCCCTGGTGGTCGCACGCCTGGAATCCAGCACCCTGGCCGGGGTGACCGAATCGGCATTCGCGCGCCTCGAGCGGGCCATGCCCATCGCCCTGGGAGAGCGCGGCTGGAAGGGCGATGGCCAGCAGAGCGCTGCAGGATTGCTCGGCATCTTCTACAGCGGCACCGAAATGCATGGCGAGGAGCGCTTCCGTGAGATCGCAGTGCCGATCTGGCGCGATCGCGATGTGCCCAAGCTCGGGCGCGACAACTTCTCCGTCCGCTACTCGGGCGAGGTGCATATCGCCGGCGAGGGTGACTGGATCTTCGTCGCCGGTGCGGATGACGGCGTGCGCCTGTCGGTCGAGGGGCATGACCTCCTGCCCAAGGATGCCTGGAAGACCCAGGGCTACACCGATTACCGCGGACGCATCCACCTCAGCGCCGGATGGCACCCGATCGTGCTCGAGATGTTCCAGGGCAGCGGTGGATCTGGGCTCGGATTGGCCTTCGGGAACTCCGAGCAGACCATCCGCCCGGTCACCCTCGCCGATCTGCGTTCGAGCACCGGCGGGGATTCCGGCGCCATGGTGCGGGCGATGTCCGAGCTCTCGCGCGCGGAGATCGCCGCGGGAGATGAACGCATCCGCCAGTCCCTGCTCACCCTCAGCAGCGTGCCCGATGGCATCGGAGCGATCGGCGGGATCGCGGCCAACGACGAGATCGAACGCATCTCGCGGCAGCACGTCGACTCGGCCAAGGGTCTGGCCACCACCGCGGGCGCGCTCGCCACCACCACCCTGACCGCGCTGACGGCACGCGAGCGCGAGGGTGGAGAACTGGCCGCCGATGCTCGCCGCACGCGCGACGTGCTCGAGGAGCAGGTCGCGCGTGAGCTGCATGGCCGCGTCCAGTCGGGCGACCTCAGCGCCTTGCGGCAGGACCTCGCCCGGGTGCGCGATCGCGCCCAGGAGCTGTACCGGATACCCGAACGCATGCCCGCCCAGGACCGCGATCTGCGCCTGCGCATCGAATATCATGCCGGTCAGGCGTGGATCGCCGAGATCGGCCGCGAAGCCCTGGCGGCACGCCGCGCCCTGCTCGACGATGCCCGCCGGTCCGATGCCCTGATGCCGACCCGCGCGGCGGCCCTGCACGGTGTCCGCCATCTGGCGGCCTTCGAGCCGGCGGTGCGTGATGCCCTCGCCATGCTTGCGGCCAAGCCCGACAATAATCACCAGGCCGGTGATCGCCTGAACGAGCAGGCCGGCCGCCTCGAGGGGCTGCTGCACGAGTGCGAGAACTGGGAGCGTTCGCTGCGCAAGGAGGAGGTCGCCGAGCTGGCGGCCCAAGGCTTCAGCGAGCTGGTGCTCGCCGGCGTCAGCGCTCCTGGTGCCACCGAGGCGCGCGCTGAGCGCACCTACCGCCGGCTCTCCGACCTGGTCCGCACCCTGGGTGTGATCGAGCGGCGTGGCGGCGACACCGCCCAGGCCGAGGCGCTCGACAAGCTCATCGGCAGCGGGGTGGCGAACTGGCAGGCGTCAGCGCTGAGGGACCGCCTCGAGCAGATGAGCCGCGACAGCCAGGCCTGGTATGGGGATTTCGACCACCAGACCGCCGATCAGCTGAAGGCCTCGGCCGACGAGCTGGGCCGCCGGGTGCGTGACAGCGAGCAGATCGCGGTGACGGTGGTCGACTGCGATGAGGCGCGCCTGTCGCTGGCCGTGGAAGGCGAGCACCGGCGCGGCCAGCAGCCGGAGGGGTTGGCGGCCGCCTTCATGCTGCTGTCCTTCGACATCGGCGTGGTGGTCGACGGACCGCAGCCGCCGACCGTCGCCCAGGTCACCGCCTTCGCCGAGCGGGCGGCTGCCCTGGCCAACATGCGCGGCGACCAGGAGCGCAATGCCGCCATCGCGGCAGCCGCCAAGCACCAGCAGGAGGCCGACCGCGCCAGCGCCCTCGATGCGCTCGCCGCCGAGGCCAGGCACGCAGCGGATCATGCCGATGAGCGGCTCGCCACTCGCGATGCCATCGCCAAGGCCGCCGCCGGGGAGAAGGCGCAGGAGCGCGCCGAGCAGGCCCAGGATCGCGCCGCGGCCGCTGAGCAGCTGCGCGAGCTGGTCGCCCGCGATGCGGCGCTGAAGGCCGAGGAGCTTGCTGCCCGACAGGCCTTCGCCGATGCCGAACGCCACTTGGCCGAAGCCATGCCCGCACTCGCCGACCAGGCCAAGGCCGCCGAGGCGCGCACGCCGGACAAGGATACCACCAGCGCGCTCGAGCAGGCCCGAGAGGAACTGCCGCATGCTGAGCAGCAGGCGCTGGCGCTCGAGAAAGCTGCGGAGCAGCGTCCAGCGAGCCTGCAGGCGATCACGCCGCAGGCCGCCGATGCCGGAGTCGCCCAGACCAGTCCGGATGCACCTCAGCAGCCAACGGCGCCGGCCAGCACCCAGCCCCCGTCACCCCAGCAAGCGGATCAGGCACAGCAGGACCAGTCGCCTCAGCAGGCAGCCCAGGCGCAGCAGGCCCAGTCACCCCAGCAGGCAGCACAGGCACCCCAACAGGAACCCCACCCCCAGCAGGCAGCCCAGGCACAGCAGGCCCAGTCACCCCAGCAGGCAGC
>PLEW01000057.1 GCA_003136555.1 Planctomycetota bacterium
CCTGAGCGCGGCCTACTTGTTTGTCTTGCCTTGCTGGGGCGCGAGCGGCGCGGCAGTGGTGCCCTCATCGTCCACGATCTGGTAGCGAAGCGTGCGGGGAACGCCGTCGCGCTCGTAGTCGACGCGCAGCTCGCTCGCGGCTTCGAGCGCGTGAAACGCCTCGATCGCCTCCTCGGGGTGCTCGATCGGCATTCCCTCGATCCGGGTGACGACGTCCCCCGGCTTGAGGTCGATCATCTCGCGTCCTATGACACGCACCTGGCCTCGCAGGCAGATCGTCAGGGTCGGCATGGTGTGCTGATGGCTGGGACGCTCGGCAGGGTGCGGCAGGCCATCGGCCGGCCCCCACTGGACGAGCTGTGCGACCCCGTGCTCGGCCACGTCGGCGAGGCGCTCCCACACCGCGATGCGCGCCGGGCTGAGGAGGGCCTCCCCGGCGATGGCGCGCTGGGCGGCCGGCAGGTGTGCGGCAGTGGTCATCGCCGAGCGTTGCTCCCGTGCTGGTCCAGGAGGATGGCGGCAGGAGGTCCAGCATGTCAGGTCATCCTGGTGGAGTCGCTGTGTTCGGCTGTCGCCGGGGGCGAGACGGCAGCGGTAGCGGTTCCAAGGCGATCTCTCAGGCCGGTGCCTTGGTCGCCCGGCATCCGGGCAGCTGAGCTGCCGGTGCAGGTAGGGCATCCTGAACGTCGTTGCCCAGCCTCGGTGTATCGTCCCCGCATCCTGAGCGGAGAGCGCTGTGTCCACGCCAGGCGAACGATTCCGGAACGGGACGCTGAGTTGGGCATGGCGGATCGGCCCGCTCGCCGCTAGGGTCCTGGCACCCTATGGCACAGCGCAGAGACCGGCCGTCCGCAGTTCCAGCGGAGGAGACGCCACCGCAGCTGCCCCTCGCCGCTCCCGCTGCATGCGCACTCCAGCCGTCGCCGTCGAGCAGCGTCACGCGCACCATCCTGCTGGCGGCCATGGCGGCCATGGCGGTCCTGCTGGCGCTTCCGCCCGAGGTCGGCGCAGCCGAGCAACCGGCTGCGACCTGGACTGTGGCGGCTGAGCACGCCGAGGCGGCATTGAAACGCCACTATTGGCTCCCAGCTATCCACCTCTTCCGCAATCGTGCCGATCGTGATGAGGAGCCGGGGAAGGGATTCAACTACTGGTGGCAGGCCCATGCGCTGCTGTGCATGGCCGAGACCGTCCGGCGTGGCGGCACCACCTGGTCTGCTGGCGACCTCGGCGCCTTCCGCGATGCGCTGGTCAAGCAGAACGGCGGCCATTGGACCAACGACTACTTCGATGACGAGGGCTGGATGGCGATCGCGCTCTTGCAGTGCGCGGATGCCACCCGGGATGCGGCCTGGCGGACGCTCGCGCGTGGCCTGTGGGACGACATCCGCGCCTCCTGGACCGATCAGTTCGGCGGCGGCATCCCATGGCGCAAGACCCAGCGCGACTACAAGAACGCCCCGGCCAATGGTCCGGCCATCGTCATCGGCGCCACGCTCTATCGTGCCGATCACCAGCAGGGCGATCTGGGCGATGCGCGCCGCATTTGCGACTGGCTGCTCAAGACGCTGCAGGATCCCCAGGGGGGGCTGATCTGGGATGGCGTCAACCGCACCGGCAATGGCGCGATCGACAAGAACTGGCGCTTCTCCTATTGCCAGGGGATCGCCATCGGCGGATGCCTGGAGCTGTACCTGGCCACCCGCACTCCGTCCTACCTCAGCGCCGCCGAGCGCATCGGGACGGTCGCCCTGGACACCTTCTTCACTCCAGCAACCGGTCTGTGCCCCGAGGGCGGCAACGGTGATGGCGGCCTGTTCAAGGGCATCCTGGTGCAGAACCTCGCCGCCCTGGCGCAGGTGTCCATGCGCCTTGCCCCGCGCATCCGCCAGCTGCTCGAGGCCAATGGCCGCCGTCTGGCGCAGCTGCAGGGCGACCATGGCGACGGCCTGCTGCCGTCCACCTGGAGCAACGGAGCGGCGCCCATGGACCTGGAGCTCAGCGCGGATCTCTCCGGGGTGATGCTCCTCGAGGCGCTCAGCCGGATCGCTGCGCCCAGATAGCGATGCCATCAGCCCAGTCGTCGTCTCGGCTGACGGCAATGCCAAGAGGCGATGTCCGATGCCCAATGCCCTACCAGCTCGCTTCGATGCCGCCGACGATGCTGCGGCCATTGCCGGGCCGGAAGATGGCGGGATCCGCATCCTGGGAGAGGCGCGCATCCTGGATCGGGGCGACGACCGCCGCGTAGGTCTTATTGGTGAGATTGGTCCCCTCGACGAAGACGCGTAATCGCTCGTTCCACACCCAGCCGGCCCGGGCCCCCAGCAGGACGTAGGGATCGGCATCCAGGGAATTGGCATTGTCCACAGGGTAGCTCGACATGTTCCACTCGAGGGTGGGCCCGAAGTAGAGGCCATTGGGGTGCTGGTAGATCAGCCGCGCGCGGTAGAAGTTGATCGGAATGCCGGCGATGCGATTGTGGCCATAGTTCGGATCGTCGGTGAAGTGGAAATCATTGAGGGTATAGCTCTGCTCCAGGACGAGGTGGTGTGCGCGACCGGTCCTGTCGTCGGTCAGATTCAGGAGCTCCAATTCCGCACCGACCTCGATGCCTTGGTGGACGGTGGGCGTAGCGTTCACCGTGGTATCGGGGGTTCCATATTGATTGTAGACGTTCAGCAGCTCATCGCGCAACCAGGTGCGATAGAGGGATATGTCCCATTCCATGCCTTCCATCCCACTACGCGTGCCGACCTCGACGGTGGTGCCCTTCTGCGCCGCCAAAGGCACATAGGGATAGAGAGGAGGGTTTGGTCCCTGCAATTGCACCAGATCGTCGAAGGAGGGCGCCTGGAAGCTGCGGCTGACGTTGCCATAGATCTGGATCTTCTCCGCGGGCTTGAAGAGCGCACCGAGCTTGGGGTTGAAGCCGGTAAAGATCTGCTGGCTCTCCTGATCATAGTCCGGCGATCCCGGGAACGTGTCCTCGTAGGTGCGGCGCGCATAGACGCCCTGCGCACCGAGCACCACCGACCACTGCCTGGCGACGGCATAGCGATCCTCGGCAAAGACGGCGATGTTGGTGGCGGTGGTATGATCGGATGCGATCGTCGGCCCGGCTTGGCCATTGATGTTCTGATAATGGTGATCGGGCTCGACTTCCGCGTTGGGCAGGATGCCGATGGTGAACTGGTTGTCGTGGCCGGCGAGGGCGGTGCGGTCGACAAAGGTGACATCCCCGGCGAGCCCTTGGGATTGGTAGATCCAGACGCCTGCGGGATTCCCGGGGTTATAGGGATCGCTCTCATGCCACCAGCGCTGATTGAACGATGCCGCGATATCCAGCGATCTGGTGCCCGACACATAGCTGAACTTGTCCGAGACCCGGGCCTCATACCAGTGCCGGTAGAAATCCTGGGAGATGCTGTCCTGGTCCGTTTGCTGCGGATTCGCCTCCATCTGCTCCTTGGTCAGGTCGTCGGGATAATCGCGCTCGAATGCAATGTACCCGAGGTAGACGCGGTTCGACCAATCATGGGAGAGCTGGTAGCCGATATTGGCGATGAATCGCTGGGCGCTCTCGGCGCTGTGCTCGCGGTAGCCATTGGTGCCCTGATCGCCGATGGTCGCGATCCAATCCCATGGCCCCTCAACGCCACCAGCGCTGACGTGCTCCAGGTGATAGCCGAAGCTGCCGCCTTCCAGGCGTGCGCTGAGTGGACCGACATCCTTGCCGGTCAGCGAGACCAGGTTGAGCGCGCCACCCAGGCCATTGCCGCCATAGCGCAGCGCGTCGGCGCCACGGTACACCTCGACATAGCGGATATTGCCGAGATCAAGCTCTTCGATGTCGGCCTCGCCATCGCCTTCGTTGATGGGGATGCCATCCTGCAGGACGATGACGCCGAGGATGTCATCGGCCGAGATGCCCGAGCCGCGGATCGACAGCCGCGTCTCCTGGCCGCCGGACTGCGGCTCGCTGAAGACGCCAGGGACCATGTTCAGCAGCCTCGAGATCGAACCCGTGGTCCCCTGCCGGTAGACCGATGGATCGACGACGGTCGCGCCGCCGGGCACATTGCTGATGTCCTCGCGGGCCTGCTGGATGGATGGCGCCGTGGGCTCATCGATGCCAGTGACGACCAGCGGCGGCAGCTGGGTCGGCGTGGCCGGATCGCCATCCGCAGCGCTCAGGTCGATGGGGATCAGCAGGAGGTGGCCGGCCAGCGCGGCGAGCAGCCGGCAGGGTGGAGCGCACCGAGGTGGTGGCGGGAAACCCATCGGCATGCGATCGTGCGGTGTCATCGGGCAAATCCAGGGTGAACGCCGGTGAATGCCGTGGCGTGAGACCAGCGCCGCCGCTGCGGTGTCCTTCGGCCGATGAGCATGCAGGGAAGGAAGCGCTGGCATCCAGTGATTGAACCGGTCCTTGAGTGCGCACGGCGTGTCCTGCCGATCCGCAGCAGTGGTCCACCCGGGGCTGGGCCGGCAGCGGTCTTCCACCCGCGTCGGCGTCCAGTGCACACCTCGTGTGAGCACAATCATTTAGCTTCCGATCACCGGTGCGGATCGTGCCGGGACGAGGACACCGTGCGGCAGGCGTGCAGGCCTCTCACGCACCGCATGGCAGAGGAGGGCTGCCCCGTGACTTGGCAGGCGCGTCTGGTAGCATCCAGATGCCCTTCGAATGGCAGCAGGACCGCTTGCGTATGGAACAGACACCAGCGAACGATGGCCGAACGACCATGCCTCTCCAGCCGGATGGGTGGCTCGCCGGAGGTGGCGAGATGGGGGCGCTGATGCGCTCCACCGACTGGTCTGCGACCCCGCTCGGACCGATCGACCAGTGGCCGAAGAGCCTCAAGACCATGCTCGGCGTGATGCTCGGCAGCCGCTTTCCGATGCTGGTATGGTGGGGTCCGGACCTGCTCCACCTCTATAATGACGCCTACCGCCCCATCCTCAGGGACAAGCATCCCGCCTCCCTCGCCGCTCCCGCAGCCGAGGTCTGGGCCGAGGTCTGGGAACTGGCCGGTCCGATGGCGCGCAGTGTGCTCGCCGGAGGGCCGGCAACCTGGACGGAGGACCTGCAGCTCTTCGTCAACAGCGCCGGGATGGCCGAGGAGACCTATTTCACCTTCTCCTACAGCCCGGTGCCGGGTGACGATGGGCGGGTCGGCGGGGTGCTTAACACCGTCCAGGAGACCACCGCCAAGGTGCAGGGCGAGCGCCAGATCCGCATGCTGCACGATCTGGTTGCGCGCGCCGGCCATGCCCGTTCGCAGGTCGAGGCCCATCGCACGGTGATCGAGGTCCTGGCGAGAAATGCCTTGGACATCCCCTTCCTCCTGCTCTATGCGATGAACGATGCGGGGGATGCCGCCCAGCTGGCGGGCGCCTGCGGCTGGCAGGACTATGCCGGGCCCGCCATGCCCATCAGCATCGCCCTGTCCGCTCATGCGCCAGCTGCCCCCTGGCCGCTGCGCGAGGTCCTCGCGACCGGCCGGGAGATGGAGATCGATGACCTGAGCGCACGCTGCGGTCCGCTGCCGGCAGGCCCGTGGAACGGTCGCCCTGAGCGTGCGCTGATCATTCCGCTGCTGCGCTCAGGGCAGCAGGTCCCGCTCGCGTTCATGATCGCGGGCATCAGCCCGCACCGCCATCTCGATGAGCGCTACCGGCGGTTCTTCCGCTCAACCGCCGACCAGGTGATATCGGTCATCGTCAATGCGCAGGCCTATGAGGCGGAAACCGAACGTGCAGAGGCGCTCTCAGCGATCGACCGCGCCAAGACCTCGTTCTTCTCCAATGTCAGCCATGAATTCCGCACTCCGCTGACGCTGATCCTCGGTCCGATCGAGGATGCCGTCGCCTCGATGCACGCGCTCTCCGGCGAACCGTTGCGGCTGGTGCGCAGGAATGCCAAGCGGCTGATGAAGCTGGTCAACGCCCTGCTCGATTTCTCCCGCGCCGAGGCGGGCCGGGCGCAGGTGTCGTTCGAGCCGACCGATCTGGCCGCAGTGACGTCCTACCTCGGCAGCGCCTTCCGCTCGGCGATCGAGCGCACCGGGCTCGCCTTCCATGTCGATTGCCCGCCGCTGCCCGAAGCGCTCTACATCGACCGCGATCTGTGGGAGAAGATCGTGCTGAATCTCCTGTCCAACGCCTTGAAATTCACCTTCGACGGCAGCATCAGCCTCTCGCTCCGCTGGTGCGGCGATCATGCCGAGATGGCGGTCAGCGATACCGGCACCGGCATCCCGCAGGCGGAGCTGCCGCACCTCTTCGAGCGCTTCCACCGGGTCCCGGGAGCCCGCTCGCGCACCCATGAGGGCTCCGGGATCGGCCTCGCGCTGGTCCATGATCTCGTCAGGCTGCATGGCGGCACCATCCAGGTGGTGAGTGCGCTCGATGCGGGAACCACCTTCACCGTCTCGCTGAAGCGCGGCAGCGATCACCTTCCGGAGAGCCGTCTGGTCGCCACGCGCGTCGCAGGACCAGCGGCCCGTGGAGCTGAGCCCTTCGCGGACGAGGCCCTGGGCTGGGACGGCGGGATGGCAGGCGTCGCCAGCGCAGCGTCCCTGGCGATCGCTGCATCCCCCGAGGCCAAGCTGGCGGATGCTGAACAAGCGGAGTCGAGCCAGCCGCACATCCTGGTGGTTGATGACAATGCGGATCTGCGCACCTACATCGTCACGCTACTGCACGGACTCTACCAGGTGACCACGGCCAACGATGGCGAGGCAGGTTTTGAGGCTGCCCGTCGCATCAAGCCCATCCTGATCCTCAGCGATGTGATGATGCCGCGCCTCGATGGCATGGGGCTGCTGAAGCGGCTGCGCGCCGACCGCACGCTCAAGGATACCCCCTTCATCCTGCTCTCCGCCCGGGCTGGCGAGGAGTCGACCGTCGAGGGGCTGGAGGCGGGCGCTGACGACTACCTGGTCAAGCCCTTCGCCGCGCGCGAGCTGCTCGCCCGGGTGCGCACCCACGTCGAGCTCGCTCGTCAGCGCGAGGCGCTGATCCGCGCCAAGGACACCGCCGAATCGGTGAATCGCGAACTCTCCACCTTCAGCTACTCGGTCGCCCATGACCTGCGCGCGCCATTGCGCAGCATCGATGGATTCAGCCAGATGCTCAGCGAGGACTATGAGGCACAGCTCGGATCCTCAGGGCAGGATTGCCTGGCACGCATCCGCAAAGCCGTCCAGCACATGTCCCTGCTCATCGATGGCCTGCTCGCGCTGGCGCGCATCACGCAGAGCGAACTGCATCGCCAGGGAGTCGATGTCAGCGCCCTGGCGCGCGCGGCGATCGCCCGCCTCAAGGCGGTGGAGCCCGAGCGTCAGGTGCAGGTGGTCATCCAGGACGGGCTCCAGGCAGACGGGGATCCGCGCCTGCTCACCGTGATGTTCGATAACCTGATCGGCAATGCCTGGAAGTTCACCGGCAAGCGCGATGAGGCCCGCATCGAGGTCGGGGTCACGTCGCATGCGGATCAGGTCGCCTACTACGTCCGAGACAATGGCGCCGGATTCGACATGGCCCAGGCGGAGCGGCTCTTCGGCGTCTTCCAACGCCTGCATTCCGAGAAGGATTTCGTCGGCACCGGCATCGGCCTGGCGACCGTGCAGCGTGTCGTCAGCCGCCACCATGGACGGGTGTGGGCGGAGGGCATGGTGGATCGGGGGGCCACATTCTACTTCACCCTGGCTTCTCAGGAGCAGGTGGCCTGAGAGGCTCTCAGCAGAGACCCGCCGCGGGCCGATGACAGCATCGATTATTGGATCGGCCCCCATGCCGGAGCGCCCGGTCCGCGAATCACCAGGTATCGGTACGGAACGGCGATGCCGGGAGCCCGTCGCGATTGTAGAGATTGGCTCCGAACGGGTTCATCGAATAGGCATAGCGCACGGCGACCGGCTCCTTCACTTCGGCCGAGGAGACCACCACCGCACCGTTCTCGATCACCGCATCGGCCCACACCCATTTCTTGTCGGCTCCGGCGATGGCGAAGCGCTTGAGCTTGCCATCCTTGTCCTCGATGGCTGGCGTCCGGCCCTCCTTCTTGCCCACCATCAGCCCGGCGCCCAGATGGTCGAAGGCCAGGCGGATCTTGCCGCCATCGATCGTCTGCGACTTGTAGAGCGGACCGGAGACTTCGAGATCCTTGACGCCGTAGTCATGAGCCAGGGCCCAGCGGGCGAGCCGCGTGCCGACGTCGTACTTGTCCTTCGGATGGATGTCGCTGGCCTGGGAGGTCGGCACCGTGTCGGTGATCACGGCCATGCCGGTATTTGGGATCGACAGCGACTTGGTCTGCGCTTCGCGCAGCCTGGCCCAGCCGTTGCCGCCGGCGGGATCCTCGGTCACCGCCTGGAAATTGGCGAGCTGCACGAAGTAGAACGGGAAGTCGCCCTGGCCCCACTGCGTGCGCCAGCCGCCGATCAGGGCGCGCATCTTCTCATAGTAGCTGTCGCCCTCACCGCCGTTCGATTCGCCCTGGTACCACAGCGCACCCTTGATGGCGGAGCGGATCACCGGGTGGATCATGGCATTGTACATGCTGCTCCAGCCGGCGTCAGCGGTTGCGGGCATGGCCGGGACCGGGCCAATCGGCGCACCGCTGGCCAGGTTGGCGCGCGTCGCTGCCAGCCAGGCATCCATGCGCACCAGGTAGCTGGGCAGCGCGGAACGTTGGGCTCGGAGCGCCGCCTGCTTGGCGGTCAACGCGGCCTTCAGGGCCTCGACCTGCTCGAGGCCCTCGAAGGCGACCCATGGCTCGATCGCGGTACCCCCCCAATTGTCATCGATGATGCCGATCGGCACCCCGGTCTTCTCCAGGATATCGCGTGCGAAATAGAAGCCGACCGCGGTGAATCCCCCGGAGGTATCCGGGGTGCACACCTGCCACGGGCCCTGTGCCGGCACGTCAGTCTCAGGCGAGCCCGACTGCACATGGTTGATCTTGATGCGCCGGATCTTCGGCAGGTTCGCCGCCTTGATGTCATCGACGGAGCCGAGGCAGCCCTTCAGATTCATCTCCATGTTCGACTGCCCCGAGCACACCCAGATATCGCCGATCAGGAGGTTCTTCAGGGTGATGGTGTTGCTGCCCTTCACCGTCAGCTCCAGGTTGTCGCCCTGTGCGACGGCCGGTAGGCTCAACGACCACTGGCCCTGGGCATCCGCCTTGGTGGTGGCGGTCGCGCCTGACAGCGATGCGCTGACCTCCTCGGCGGCATCGGCCCAGCCCCAGACGCGTACCGGCTGGTCCCGCTGCAGCATCATGTTGTCGGAGAACACCTTCGGCAGCTGGACCTCCGCCATCGCAGGGAGCTCCGCCGTGAGCAGGCCGGCGATGAGGAGCAGCTGCGCCAGAGGCTGGCATGGGCGATGCGTGGCTGAGGGCATGGGCTGCTCCGCGGGTGCTGTTGGTGGGGAAATGGTACCAGGAGGCCGACTGGGGCGTTGCTCCCAATCTGCCGCGGAGCGCCGGGCTAGCGGCGTCATCCATGGGAGGGTGGGCCTCGGATGCGGTTGATAGGCGCGGTAGCCCCGGTCTGGATGGATGGAGCCGCCACTGTCCGGAGAACTGCCGGTGGATTGCACACCGCAGGATGGCCCAGCACATCGTCTCGGCAGCCACCGCCAACCTGTGCTGAAGCGCGTCCAGGTGATCGGAGCTATTCCCATCTTACCGTGATTCTAGTTGTGCGCTCGCCATCCCAGTGAAGATCGACCGTTGCAGAAAACCTGCCGCCAGTGTTCGCTATCGAAGGTGCTCATTATGATGACCGTTGATGAACTCCGCGCTGCATCTCCCTATTCAAGGGATTTCATGACCTGCGCAGCCGTGACGGAGGCACTCGAAATGCACCAGATCGCGCATGCCATCATCGGTGGCCACGCCATGGCTGCGTATGGGTGCGTTCGCTATACCGAGGATGTGGATGTGATTGCAGCGGAAAAGCAGTCGGCTGCCCAGGTTATCGCAGCGGCATGTGGCCATGCCGCTGCTGTCGTGCAGGCTGGCGCTCACGCAGTCAGCGTCTGTGCCGCGGATGGCAGGCGCCTGGTGGACGTCCTGAGCATGGATGACGGCAATGCGTGCAGGCGCGCCGTCGAACAACAGGTCTTGCGCGAAGATCTGCCCGTCCCGCCGGTGGATGTGCTGATCGCCCTGAAGTTCGAGGCGATGACCGATCTCAGTCGACCCAAGAACCGGCGATCCTTGGACCTCCATGACATCGAATACCTGGTGATGACCCATCTCACCGCCCATGTCATCGACGACGGCGAGGTCCAGCGGCGCGTCCAGGGAATCGCCGACTTGGTCGAATCCGATGCGCTGGGGGATGCGGAGCGCGGCGGTAAGCGCTGGCTGAAGCTCTATGATGATATCCGCTCGGATCGCGATTTCTCCAAGTGATCAGCATCGTGGCGAACCAGGACGCTTCTGCTCCACGCGGAGGTCGAGCGGTCCGAAGCCGTGACGGTGCGTCCAGGACGGCCGTCGAGAAGCCCTCGGGCGGGAGCCTGCAGCAGCGCATCAATGCCTTCACCACCAGCGAGATGGAACGCTGCGCCCAGCGACATGGTGGCGCCTTGGCATCTGCGGCGTGCGAGTTGCAGCCATCGCGGAGCAGATTGCAGCGGATGGCGAAGCGTCCGCCACTGTGTTGACCCCTGCGCCCCGCCCGGTCTGGGAGCGCTCCGGATCTGCACAGAAGACGGCATGCCGGTGTCCCCGTTGAGCCGATCGCCCTGATCGATGACGGGGCACCTGCGGCGCTGTGCCGCGCTCTCGGTGGAGGCTCCATGGGAAGGTCGAGTGACAAGCTGCGTGATGGTGCGTCGAGGCCCAGGCATGGCCTCTGCACTGCCCAGCCGTCAGGTGCCCTTGAGCTCGCGAGCTGCGCACATGTCATGCGGGACTGGGGTGAATACCCCATTCCAGACCCAGCTCGCTCATGGGCAAGATGCCGATGAGCGGATGTCCGGCGTCTGGACACCACGCCGTGCGCCGTCTGGCCCCACATCATCCACTGGGAAGCTGCACCATGAGAAAAGCCCCATCCAAACGTGACCTCAGCCATCGGGCGGTCACCCCTGCGCGAAGTGCCGCCTCCGCCATCCCACCACAGGATCAACCTGCTCCCGCTGACCAGCGGATCGACCAGCGGATGTCCGATGAGATGGCGAGGAATGCCGCCGGCACGGTGATCGCCCGCCATCGGAATGGCTTGACGGCGACCGAGGGCGAGTCCGACGGGGTGTCCGAGGACGAGAATACGATCGACGAGGAGGTCATCGAGGAAGCGGACGAGCACAGCCGTGACAAGCGCAGGCCATCATCAGAGGAGGGCCAGGAGGCTCCATCACCAGATGAATGAGGGCGATGGCCCCACCGAGCTGCGCACTGTGGCGGGAATGCCGTCCTTCCTCCACCGGTCACTCTTTCAGCACTTCAGGAGCATGCGTATGGTCCCGGATTCTCCATCGTCCCCACCGCTGGATCGATCAGGGCGCCTCAATGCCGCGCTGATCAGGCGAGGTGCCAAGTCCATCACTACCGATGCGACAGGCAGCATCAATCTCGTCATGCTCATCGATGAGATGAGGGTTCTGGGGATGGCTATGAGCACCTGCCTGCCCAATGCACAAGGCATCTTCAAGGTCCACTTCGTCCGGCAGGGCGCCAAGCGCGGCGACCCGGCGGTGCAGACGCCCATGCAGTCTGTGAGCAGGGAATCGGCCATCGTCGATGCGGCATTGGCCGCCCTGTGATGCGACGGCACGACCTGGCAGCCAACGTCGCGCAGGGGCATGCGGGAGCGGCCGACTCGCATGCAGGGGGCCCTGATCTGAGCGTCAGCGGGAAGGTCGCGGGCCAGCGTTCACCCTATCGATCATGCCTTTGCGGACGGCCAGGGGCACCGTGATCGAACGACCAAAGGCAGGGAGACCCATGGATTTTTCCGCTCTCCAGGAGAAGGCCAGGACGAACTCCTCCCTGCTGGTCATCTACTTCATCATCGCCATCGTCTGCATCATCGCAGCCGTCTATGGAATCGGCGTGCTGTTGGCATACTATGCCCAGGCACCATCACCCTCAGACGAACCGCCTCCCGCATTGGCGCTCTGGAATCCCACCGTGTTCCTCTATGCCGCGGTCGGGACGGTGGTGGTGGTCCTGGGAGGATGGCTCTACAAGGCGGCGGCGCTGTCCGCCGGCGGCAGTGCCGTCGCCGAATCGCTCGGTGGCCGGCTGCTCGACGACAGCCCGACCTCACCGCATGAACGGCAGCTGCGCAACGTGGTGGAGGAGATGTCGATCGCCTCCGGGGTGCCGATGCCCAGGATCTATGTCCTGGATGACGAGGGTATCAATGCCTTTGCTGCGGGCCATTCCCCCAGCGATGCGGCTATCGCCGTCACGCATGGCTGCCTGACCACGCTCTCGCGTGACGAATTGCAGGGTGTTCTCGGCCACGAGTTCAGCCATCTCCTCAATGGCGATATGCGTTTGAATTTGCGCCTCATGGGCATCATCTTCGGCATCCTGAGCCTGACGGTCATCGGACGCATCCTGCTCTTCTCGAGGAGCGGCGACAGCAGGGGCAGGAACCCCATGGTGCTGTTCGGGATCGCCCTGGTGGTCATCGGAGCGATCGGCGCGCTCTTCGCGCGGGTCATCCAGGCTGCCCTCAGCCGGCAGCGCGAATCCCTGGCCGACGCCTCCTCAGTGCAGTTCACCAGGAATCCCGCCGGTCTATCGAGCGCACTGCAGAAGATCGGCGCCATCGGCTCGCGCATCGATTCGCCGCATGCCAGCGAAGCGAGCCATATGTTCTTCGCCAATGGCATCAGCGCCCCGCTGCTTGGGATGTTGGCAACGCACCCACCCCTGGCTGACCGCATTCGCGCGATCGACCCCGGATGGGATGGGCAATTCAAGCAGCTGGGCACAGCAACCGCGGAGGCGGAATCCGAGAATCCGATCCAGAGCGGAACGCCTTAGCGGCGGCGCCCGACCCCATCTCCATCCCCATCCACCTTGACATGACCATCATCAACTCCACGAGGTTCATCGCCGGCACGGTTGTCATCCGCGGCGCGGGCATTCGCCAGTACGAAATCGAACTGCATCGCGTCAGCATCGTTAGGACAGTCCTCTGATGCTGCATTGCCCATCGTGCTCCATCCCCGACATGTCCAGCGGAGGCGATGCGGTAGGCACGTGCTGGTGGCTGCCGCCGCCGATCGCCCAGCCGGGGCTCACGGCCATGGAGGGAAGCACCTGATGCCTGTGCCGTCGTACTCATCCGCGTCCATGTCCTATGTGCGGGATAGTTTGGGGCCCTCCGGTCGCTGCACCGATGTGACTCCTTCACCGATCGAGCCGCCATGTCCATGCCTGCACCAGTGAAGACGCCTGCTCGAGCAGGCACGGCCATCGACCCCATCTGCGGCATGGCCGTGGCAGAGGCATCATCGCCGACTGCCGACCGTGCGGGTCAGCGCTACCATTTCTGCAGCGAGTCCTGCCGGCAGCAATTCCTGACCAAGGCGACCGCGCCGGCCCCGGAGCGGTCACATGCTTCGGCCAATTACACCTGCCCAATGCATCCAGAGGTCCAGCGTGATCATCCCGGTGATTGTCCGATCTGCGGTATGGCGTTGGAGGTGAAGGTCGAGGCGCCAGGCCATCAGGGGATGGACGGTGGTGAGCAGCACCGGATGGGTCTGCGGCTGTGGGTCGGAGCGTCCCTGACCATCCCGGTCGTCCTCCTCGCCATGGCGCATCTGGTGCCCGCTGTCGCGCATGCCTCGTGGGCCGAAGGGACCCTGTCGCGGTGGTTCCAGGGTGTCTTGAGCGTTCCGGTCGTGTGCTGGGCTGGATGGCCTTTCTTCCGCCGTGGATGGCGATCGCTGATGACCGGACAGCTGAACATGTTCACGCTCATTTCCCTGGGCGTGGGTGCGGCCTTCTCCTTCAGCGCCGTAGCCCTGATCCTGCCCGAGGCCTTCCCCGGGCAGATGCGGCACGATGGGCATGTGCCCATCTATTTCGAGTCCGCTGCATCGATCATCGTGCTGGTGCTCCTGGGCCAGGTGCTGGAATTGCGCGCGCGCAGCCGGACGGGGAATGCCATCAGGGCCCTTCTCGATCTCACCCCTCCGACGGCGCGGCAGATCGCTCCGGGTGGCGATCATGTCGTTCCACTCGATGAGGTGGCGGTGGGAGACTGGCTGCGGGTGCTCCCAGGGGACAAGGTCCCTGTCGATGGCATCATCGTCGAGGGCCATTCCATCATCGGGGAATCCATGGTGACAGGAGAGCCGCTGCCGGTGGAGAAGCGCATCGGCGACCAGGTGACAGGCGGCACGGTGAATGGTCCTGGCAGCTTCGTCATGCGCACGGTGACGATCGGCAAGGACACCCTGCTGGGCCAGATCATCGCCATGGTGGGCGAGGCGCAGCGCAGCCGCGCTCCCATCCAGAATCTTGCCGACAGGTGCGCCGGCATCTTCGTGCCGATCGTCGTGGTCATCTCACTCGTCACCTTCGTCATGTGGATGTCGCTGGGACCAGAGCCGAGATTCGCGCACGCACTCGTCAATACCGTGGCCGTCCTCGTCATCGCGTGCCCATGCGCCCTCGGCCTGGCGACGCCCATGTCGATCATGGTCGGCGTCGGTCGCGGGGCTCGCGATGGCGTGCTGATCAGGAACGCGGAGGCACTTGAGCGACTGGAGGCCGTCACGACCCTCCTGGTCGATAAGACCGGGACCCTCACCGAGGGGAAGCCGACCCTCATGGACATCACTCCCGCCAGCGGATTCGATGACCAAGAAGTCCTCCGCCTCGCTGCGTCCCTGGAGGGCAGCAGTGAGCATCCCCTCGCTGCTGCCATCGTGCAGGGTGCTGCGGTCCGCAAGCTGGTGCTCGGCCAGGCGCAGGATTTCCGCTCGGTGACGGGCGGCGGTGTCGGGGGCACCGTCAGTGGTCGTGCGGTCCTGGTCGGCAAGGCCGGCTTTCTGCGGCATGAAGGGGTGGCGGCTCTCGAGCCGCTGGAGGCGATCGCGATGACCATGCAGGAGCAGGGGAATACCGTGGTCTTCGTCGGAATCGATGGACGGCCGGCGGGACTCCTCGGGATTGCCGATCCGATCAAGGCGACCACGCGGGATGCGGTCCGCGACCTCCATTCCCTGGGTCTGCGGATCGTCATGGTGACTGGCGATAACTGCCGCACGGCCACCGCCGTCGGTAGGGCGCTTGGGCTCGATGGAGTGACCGCCGAGGTCGAACCCGCTGGCAAGGCTGCCCAGGTCAAGGCTCTGCAGCTGGCGGGTCAGCGCGTGGCGATGGCTGGGGATGGCATCAATGACGCCCCCGCCCTGAGCGCAGCCGACGTTGGCATTGCGATGGGGACTGGGACTGCCGTCGCCATGAACAGCGCTGGCCTGACCCTCGTCCAGGGGGACCTGCGCGGCCTCGCCAAGGCAGTCCGCCTGAGTCGTGCGACGATGGGCAATATCCGCCAGAACCTGATCTTCGCCTTCGTCTACAATGCGCTGGGCATCCCCATCGCGGCGGGAGCGCTCTATCCGGAGTTCGGGCTGATGCTGAATCCGATGATCGCCGGCGCAGCGATGAGCCTCAGTTCGGTGTGCGTCATCGTCAATGCGCTCAGGCTGCGACAGGTGCATCTCGAGACCGTGATCCGGCCTGCACAGGGGCCCTTGCCCTAGTCAGCCGACCGCGGATGCCGCCAGGCCGGTTGGCGTTGCCGATTGCTGCACGGGGTCGTCGAAGCGGTGATCATCAGCGCTCGCCATCTCGCCATCGCCCAGCCGACGTTTAGCATCCCGCCAGGGGCATGAGGGCATGGCCGAGATGCGGATTCCGATGGTAGCGCTGGCGCTGGCGCTCTCGATCCTGCCGATCGTCGGCGAGGAAGCGCCGTCGCTGATCGTCGATACGGACATGCTGACGGATTGCGACGACGCCGGCGCCCTGGCGCTGCTGCACGCCCTGGCCGATCGCGGCGAGGCGCGCCTCCTCGGCATCGTCTGCGATGGCCAGGACACCCTGGGCAAGCACGGGGCGGTGGTCAGCGCGATCGACACCTTCTACGGCCGTGGGACGCTGCCGATCGGCGTGGATAGGCGGCCGGGCGGCATGACTCCGCGCAAGCATTCGAGCTATTCGCAGGCCGTGTTCGCCGAATTCCCCAATGACGGACTGCTCGATGAGCAACGGCCGGATGCGCTGACGGTCTACCGCCGGCTGCTGGCGGATGCGCCTGATCGCAGCGTGACCATCGTCGGCATCGGCTTCCTCACCAACCTCGACAGCCTGCTGCGCAGCCCGGGTGATGCCATCGATGCGCGCGATGGCGTAGCCCTGGTGCGGGCCAAGGTGCGCTCCCTGGTGCTGATGGGAGGCAGGCATCCGTCAGGATCGGATCACAACTTCACCTATCCGGGGGCACGCGCGGCGGCGAGCTATGTGATCGGCCATTGGCCGGATGAGCAGGCGCCGATGGTCTTCAGCGGCTATGAGATCGGGGCGCACATCGTCACCGGCACCGCCTATGCCCAGGCGCCACCCAGTCCCATGCGGCGCTGCTATGAACTGGCCTACGATTCGTTGGCCAAGGGGCGCCCCAGCTGGGACCAGACAGCGGCGCTGCTCGCGGTGCGCGGTCTGGCCCACCAGGGGGTGGGCTACTGGACCGCGGCAGCGCCTGGCAGCATCGCCATCGACGACCAGGGGGGCGATGCCTGGCTCGCGGCTCCAGTGCGCCGCCAGTCGTACCTGGTCAAGGCGTTGGACGAGGCGGCGCTCGCCATGGTGATCGAAGAGCTGATGATCACGCCGCCGCATGCAGCACGCAGGTGAACTGCGTCACGGCGCCTGGGGGGTCGCGGCAGGGGCGCGCATCATCGAGCGGTTCCAGGCCAGGAAACCGCCCGCCAGGACGATCAGGCCGATACCCGCCACGATGACGCTGGGCGCCGAGAACTGCACCAGGGCGAACCACTGGGTGTAGAGATGGATGCTGGCGAACACCGCCGCCGCATTGACCAGCCAGCGGTCGTTACGCTGGATGCCGAAGCCCAGCGCACCGAGCAGCAGGATCGCCCAGATCATGGCGAAGAGATGGGCCTGGTCATGCAGGCCCCGCTGCTCACCGCCCCAGATCGAACCGACCCAGAAACCGAGATTGGCGGCCACCACCGCCATGCAGCCGGCGATGCGTGCGATCCGGCGGTGGGCCTCGGGCAGGTGCGGAAGCGCCGCCAGCAGCCCGGCGGCGAGGGCCGAGAAGGCCACGATGGTGGCGATGGGCTGGCTGATGCACAGCATGTAGGCGCCGGACCCGTAGCCGGTCCAGGAGCCGAGTGCGCCCAACAGCAGGCACACCGAGCCGGCGGCCAGCAGGCCGCTGTCGCCCAGGACCGCGCACAGCGCGAGGATGGCGGCTGATCCCAGATGGCCGAGAATGGCGCCATCGGCGGAGAGCACCATGGTCGTGCGCAGGATGCCCTCGCACAGCAGGATCGCTCCCAGCACCAGCAGGATGGAGCCGAGCACGGGCCACACCGCTTGCGCTCGGCGGCTGAGCGGGATGCCGACCACCACCAGCACCGCGCCCATGGCGATGGCGGCAACGGGGGAGGGGAACAGCATCAGCGCCCCGCCGGCGACGATGAGGATGCCGAAGGCCAGGATGATGGAGAGCGCCAGATGCGTGGTGGAGCGCTCGGCGCAAGCCAGCAGGCGCACATACTCCCCCTGGGTGATGTCGCCCTGGGCGCGCAGCTTGTCGAGATCGAGCGTGACCTTCATGGAGCCTCCGCGCTGGCTCTCAGCGCTTCGTCGCGGTTGGTGCTGGCGGACCGGCAACGGCAAGGGTGGAGTCCCGGCGTCCAGCCGAGGTGCGCACGCCTGGCGGTCCATCCGCCTCTCATTTCGTGCCAGCAGGCGCCAAGGTGACATCCTCGATGACGCGGCGTCCAAGCGCATCGACCCGGTCGCACCAGGCAGCGTAGCGCGCAGGGGTGAAGGTGCCGACCAGCTGCTGGATGGAGAGCGAGCGCACTCCGGTGACGGATTGACCGGCCACCGGGGCTCCGCCTGCAGGTGCATGGTGGATGATGAAGAAGTCATCGGCATCCTCGGCGATCGGCGCAGGCTCGGCTGCCACCAGGCCTGAGGGGGGGCTGAGGCGTGTTGCTATGTCGAGCGTCAGGGGGAAGCGCAGCACCAGCGCACGCTGGCGGCTCTCGCCCCGCTGCACCGACCAATCCCACAGGCTGGAGAACCAGGGTTCGGGCAGCTGGCCGGTGATCTGGCTGCCGTGAACGGACAGATGGTCGCGTAGCGCATATGCCAGGGTGATGAGAAGCGGCTGGCGCGTTTCGTCCAGCGCGGCGACCTCGACCGAAGTCACCGCCGAGACCGCCGATCCGAGCTCGTCGCGCAGCTCGCGCCGCCAGTCGTCAGCCTGCTTGCCGATCAGGCGGTTTCGCCAGGAGCTCGCCCAGTAGCCGGTCATCGATACCCGCTCCTGCGCACTGACCTGGCCGCTGCGGTCGATGAGCCAGGTACGCTCGATGGCGATGTGGCTGTTGCCGATCGGCGGGGCACGGACCAGGCGCGGCCCTGCAGGATCGAGCAGCAGCAGCTGGCGTTCGGCCACGGCGCTCGGCACCAGACTGAGATCGTGCTCCTTGGCGGTGGCATCCAGCACCCGCAGCTGGCCTCTGTCGCCCGGGACCACGACCACCATGTGGTTGAACTGGTCCAGATCGGGCATGTCGGCGAACAGCGTCTCATCGCGGGGCACCAGGGCGAGATGCGCGGTGATGCCTGCAGCGGTGAGCAGGCGCTGGAGCAGCAAGGCATGATCCTTGCAGTCACCGAGCCGGCGCTCGAGCGTGAGAGCTGCGGCCTGCGGCATCAGCCCGCGCCGGCCGAACTCGACCGCCGTATAGGACGTGCGGGATTGGACGAGATCGGCGAGCGCGGCGATGCGCGCCTCGGGCGTACCCAGTCCGCGGATGGCGCTCAGCGCCTGGGCGGTCACCGCCGGCGAGTCGACCAGAAGCGCTGCGAGTTCGCCGAGGTAGTCCTTGCCTTCCTGGGCCCAGGTCCGGCCAGAGGGGCCGATCCAGACGATCTGCTCGTCGGTGCGCGTCCCCGGGGCGAGCGGCTCCCAGTGCCGGCCAGGCAGGCCCTGAGCCCGCACCACCAGGCGATCGCCATCACGTTGGAGGTGCAGATCGCCACCGGCGAAGGCGACCATCGATCCGGCGGGCGCCTGGACGATGAGCTGGGCCAGCTGGGTCGGATAGCGGCCCGCCAGATCGACGGTGGTGAACGGAGCCGCAGTGGTCGCCTGGCTCTGCCTCCTGGTGACCAGGCAGTCGAGGGTGCAGCCGGGCCGCAGCCCCGAGATCGGCACGCTCACCACCTTGCGCGTCGAGGCAATGCCATCCTCATGGTCGTCGAGCACGTAGCACTCCTCGATACGGCTTTCGGAGACCAGCGCACCCGCGGAATCACGCACGATGATGTGGTTGATCGACAGCTCCTCGATCGCCGGATCGAAGGTGAAGCGCTGGGTATTGAAGGTCTCGCATGCGCCGCGATCCGGGATGCTGATGACCTGGCGGTCGCTGCGCAGGAAGCCGGCAGTGGTGCTCCAGATGATCGCGGTCGCGCGCAGGGCGAAGGCCCCGCCCGGGAGCGATGGCGCGCTCGGCGGGACGAGTTCGCCGATACCCGGCACCGGAGCGATCAGATTCGCGATGCGGCTGGTATCGCCCTTGCCGAGTCTGCGATCGATGGCATCGAGGAATTCGTGCGCTCCGGTGGCGGTGGGGTTGATGTCGAGCTCGGTCTTGAAGTCGGTGATCGCCTCGCGGAAGCGGTCGGTGCGGTAGTCGGCCACGCCGGCGAGATGCCAGAGCCAAGCGGATCGCGGATGATGGGCGATGAAGCCAGCGAGGAATTCCCGTGCCTCGCCGGGCTTCTTCTGGTCGATCAGCTGGTCGGCGAGGCCAGCGGCGATCGCGATGTCGTCAGGCAGCGCCGTCAATGCGCCCTCGAGCAGACGCTGCGCCTCGGCGGCCTTGCCATCCTGGACCAGGATGCGCGCGTGCAGGCGGTAGCCCTCCGAGGAATGCGCGGGCACGGGGCTGGCGGCGAAGGCGGCCTCGACCGCATCGGGATGCACGCCGTGCAGGGCATTGATGTAGGCGGCGAAATCGCCGTCGTCCTTCCAGCCGGCGGCGAACAGCGTCCGGTAGCAGGCGATCGCCTCGGCCGGGCGGCCGAGCTGGACCAGGAACCACGGCTTGAAGGAGGCGATGCCGAGGTCGTCGGCAGCGGAGGCGGCATGCGCCTCGTACCATGACAGGGCGTCCTGCCAGTGCTCTGCATGGCAATAGCAGGCGAGCACCGCCTGGACGCGGGCGATGGCGGGATGGGGTTGGGCGAGCGCTGCTTGCAGCCAGGGCAGCGCCTCCTGGTGGCGCTTGTGCTCGGTGAGGTAGGCGCCGATGGAGGCGGCGACGTCGGCGTCCGTGGCCGGGTCGCTGTGCACCGGTGCACTCGCCGTGTTGCGGGCGGCGGCGCAGTGCTCGATCACCGCATCACCGATCGCGTCGGGGAGATGCTCAGCCTGGGGGGCATACACCACCAGGAGCAGTGCCCGACCGGAGAAACGCGCGATCCAGGCCCGGCAGGCGAAGGCATCATCGCCGGTGCCCAGCGCATAGCGCAGACTGATGGTCGCGCCCAGAGGAGTGGTGAGGGTGCGCTCCTCCGTTACCGCCTGATCGTCGATGTTCATCAGCGAGAGCAGACCATGGACCAGCGCATGGTCGCTGTTCGTACGACCGCCGAGGTCGGCGGAGATGAGGAACAAGTTGGCCTTCGAGGCGGGATGGCGAGCACGCAGCTCGACGTGGACGTTGGCATCCTTGGGCGCGGGCGCGCTGGTCCAGCCGAGCCCGGCCAGATCGATCGACAGCGGCATGCGCGGCGACTCGATGACGGCCACCGGTGAGGCCGGTTTCTCGTAGCCATCGGGGTAGCGAGCGGGATCGATGAGCGCGAAGCGGTCAAGCAGGCCCTCGGCCTCGTGCGCCAGGGCCTGGGTGGTGGTCTGCGCCCCGCACCAGGCGACCAGCTGGTAGAGGTAGCCGTGATGGGCGAGGACGGTGTGGTCGAAATACGAATGATAGCCATTGACCACCGTATCGACGCGAATGCGCCGCGCCGGCACACCGGCGACGGTGATGGCGCTGTCTTCGAGGATGATCAGCTTGGGATCGATGGTCTTCTTGCGCTCCAGCACGACATCGTGCAGCCAGGCGGTAGTGTGCTCATCGGCGACCTGTTCGGCGATGATGCCGAAGAGCATGTTGGCGCGCGGCTGCTGCCAGACGCGATCCCAATCCTTGCCGATCCCCTTGGCATCGATCTCCGTCCAGGGGCCTTTCGGTGCGAACATCGAATAGTTGGCCTCGGCATTGGTGACCGCCACCGCATCAGCGTAGCGCTTGGCGCGGTACTGCTTGCGCGCTCCGGACCAGTCATCGGCAGTGCACACGCCGCCTCGCAGGGCGAGGCGCTGCGCGGCCAGCCACAGCGGGCGGGCGTTGGAGAGCCTGTCGTCGGCCACCCGTCCATCCTTGGTCAGCCATAGGCAGCGGTCGCCGAGGAAGCGGGGGTCGCTGATAGCCACCAGCTGGTCTCCCGGAGCGTCCTCGGCCGGAGGAAGGTAGAGCGCCCAGGCGGACCCTGCCAGCCGGCGGGCTGGATGGGGGATCGTGGTCGCCTCGGCGGGGGGAGTGGCCGGCCAGCCGCTGGCTGGGATGCGCGCATGCACGGCCAGGAGCTGGCTGCGCGCGGTCGCGCTTCGCTCGGCGCTGAGCGACTGGTCCACCGTCACCATCGGCAGGGCAATGGCGAGCACCGGGAGCATGGCCGCCACCAGGGCGGCATGGCCGGTGATGGCGGTGCCCTGGGCGTCGAGGCGGATGAGCGCGTCCATCGGCATGGTGCTGCGCGCGCAGGCGAGGAGTATGTCGCGGGCGATCCCGGCGTCGGCCCCCTTCTCCGCTGGAGCGCTGGCCATCGCCAGGGCGGTGAACTGGCTGCAGGCGGCCATCACGGGTGGGACATCGACATAGATCAGACCAGCCGAGGAGATCCCCGCTTCCAGTGCATGCGGCAGCGGGGCGTCACCCGATTGGGTGGCGAGCTGATTGGCCAACTCCTCGCTGGTGCTCAGCGCCCAGCGCGATGCGCGGCGCAGCCACAACCCCGCCGGCCAGGGACCGGGCAGGGGGATCAGCTGGGCGGTCGTACGGGCGGTGCCGGCGGGCAGCTTCGCCAGCTGGGCGATGGCATCGATGAGGGTGTCGGTCGCCGGCGTCGCCGGGAGGCTCAGCGCCACGTCAGGGAAGGGCGCGGCGGGCACGGCGCAGACCACCATGGTTCCGCTGAGCGCGCGGGCGAGATGCTCGAGCGGCCCGAGCGTCGTGGCTGGTCCGCGTTCGTACCAGTCGTTCAGATCGGCGAATTCGGGCACTGCGCGCAGTTGCTCAATGAGGGCGGCGAAGCGCTCGCCATCCACTGGCAGGGCCAGCACCGCCCACGGCTTGGCCGGCAGGCCCGCGAGGTCGTCGCGCGAGATCGCCCCCAACGGCGGATGGTATCCGGGCAGCGACAGCGAATCGCCGATGCCATCCTTGACGAAGTTGGCCTGGTAGTGCGTGCGCGTCAATCCCATGGCGGTGAACAGTTCTGCGGAGGGCAGGTCATCGCCCTGCGAGAACAGCAGTGGGAGGTCGGCGGAGAGGTCCAGATCATCATGGCCTGGCGGCGGAAGGGCGCTGGGCGTCACCGCCGAACCGAGTGCGGCCTCCAGGCTGGCCGCTTCCCAGGTCCAGCTCCAGCCACCACGCTCCTGGCGGCCCTGGGCGGGATTGTTCGCCTTGCGGGTGAGTGCGGTGATGGCGGTGCCGATGGTCGTCGGCAGGGTGATCTGGAAGCGCCAGGCTCCGGCACCCTCGGTGACGGCATGCCCGTCGATGCGTGCAATGGGCGCGTCGGCGAGCAGGTGCCACGCGCCGCCACCGGGCACCAGGGCATTGGCGGCATCGAGGAGGCGCTGGCGCGTCGCGGCCATGTGCGGCAGGGCCCAGAGCATCGGGAAGGGGCTGGCGGCCCAATGGGCCCGCGCCGCGATGAGATCGCTGCTTACCACGCTGATACTGCAGGTCGTGTCCTCGCCGGCGCTGCGGGTGGACAGTGGTGCGGCTTCCCCGGCTGCGATCATGCTGGCCGCCATCCCGGACCATGCGATACTGCATAGGAGGATGGCCCTGGGAGAGGAGCGCATGGCGGCGATGCTATGCATCGCCGGTGCATTCCTAGCAGATGTCGGCTTGGGACGGGTGCGCCCGCAGCACCCGCCTGGTCTTGGCGGCAGCACTGGCGGGCCTCCCGCTGGCTGATGATGCCGATCAGGGCGCAGGCACAGGGCCGGTGGATCCCCGAATGGTCAGCGCTGGAGCGACCAGGATGCGCCGCGCGAGGCGCGGAGCATCCGCGGCATCGGCTACCTCCTGGAGCAGCTCCCGCAGGGCCACGCGACCGAGGGTGCTGGTGGGGACGGTGACGGTGGTGAGCGGCGGATTGGCCATGCGCGCCACCTCGCCATCATCGTAGCCGACCACGCTGAGCCCCTGCGGCACCGGCAATCCGCGCGTGCGTGCCGCGACGAGCACGGCGAGGGCGACGAAATCGTTCTGGCAGACGATGGCAGTCGGGCGATCTTCCCTCCCCAGCAGGGCCTCGGCCCAGCGCTGCACGTCCACCATGTGCACGGAATCCAGGTACACCCATTCGTGGACCAAGGGCAATCCCGCATCGGCCAGATGCAGCCGCCACGCGATGTAGCGCTGCACTGGCTGGGGCCGGCTGCCCGGACCGCCGGCGAAGGCGATCCGGCGATGACCGAGGGCCTGCAGGTGCGCCATGATCTGGCTGATGCCCACGTGGTCGTCCATGGTCACTACCGGGGCGGTGCCGGAGGCAGGCAGATCCAGCAGCACCAGCGGCTTAGCGCACGAGGCGACGAACCAGTCCACATCCGCCCCCCACTCTCCAGCGAGGATCAACCCGGCCTTCTCCGGGCGGTCGATCCGGAGCATGACTTCCGGGTCGCGCAGGTCGCGGACATGCTGGACCACCGCCTGGTAGCCCCAGGGACCGGCCTCCTCGACGACGCCATCGATCAAACCACGGTAGAAGCCGCTCTCGATCGTGTAGGCCTGGTCACGGAAGAATCCGGTGGGGATGGGCTGGAGCGAGCCGATGGCGACCTCCCGTCCGCTCGCATCCAGGGTCTCGGTCCATTGGTAGCGGTACAGCAGCACGTCGATCAGCACCGGTCCGAGCCCGGTTCCGGCAGGACGCAGGATGCGTCGACTGGGGGTGATCGCGCGCGTCGGCCAACCGACACGCTTGAGCGCGGTCAGGACCTTACGGCGCGTCCGCTCGCTGACCTCCGGACGCTGGTTGAGCACCCGGCAGACGGTCGCCGGGCTGACCCGGGCGGCGCGCGCAATGTGGGCGATGGTGATTGCCATCCTGCTATTCTCATCAACATTTTTTAAAATGCAAACAACTGATGTAATTGAAGATACGATAATATTTTATTTCATAAAAATTTCACACCATGGCCGTAGCATGACCCAGAAGGCGGGCCCTCCGCGCGTTGCCCGCAACGTCTTGAGCGCGCGCAAGGACCAGCTGCCACGGGTAGTCCGACCATCTGACCAGGACCTGCGCACCGGGAGCACCCGGGCTGGTCCGGTGAAAGGCCTCCATGTTGACGTCGTGCCTCCATTCCTCCGCGACCCTCCCAGCTCGCCCGGCAGGTGCCGGCTCTGCGCGCTGGGGCACACCGGCGACCGCACTGCTGCTGATCCTGCTCGCCGGCGGCGGTGCCACCGCCGCCGAGCTCGGCTTCAAGGAGGAGGGAGTCGACGTCAAGGTCGCCGGGCTGGGGAATTTCGATCTCAGCTGGCCGATGTTCATGCCAGGCGAGAAGAAGCCGATCGAGAAGACCATCAGCGCGCGCAAGGCGGAACTGAAGTACGCCAACGGTGCGAGCCTGGCGATGACCATCGCCGAAGGCGGGATCATCGAATTGCGCTTCCGCAACGTGCCTAAGGACGTGGTCAGCTTCCATGTCACCACCTGGGTGGGGGTGGGCATCGTCGATGGCGGGACCTGGACCATCGGCAAAGGCGCGGCCACGCCCTTCCCCAAGGACAAGCCGGCGAAGCCATTCCTCTTCCAGGGCAACGGCAATGGCTTCTCCTTCACCGATATCGTCGGCCGCACCCTGGCGATCGGCATCCCCGACTACAGCTATGAGCAGCTGCAGGACAACCGCGAGTGGGGCAATCCGATCTTCCAGTGGCAGGCATGGGTGCCCTACAACCGGGATTGGGAGGTGCACAAGATCACCATTGCCGCTGGCGCCCCGGCGAAGGCTAAGATCCTGGTGGACCGCTACGGTCAGACGACGCTCAAGGCCTTCCCCGACAAGGTGACCAGCGATCAGGACCTGCTCGCCGATGCGCAGAGCGAGAAGGCGTACTATGCCGGACTGAAGCCAGCGCCCACCGATTCCTGGGGCGGGCTGATCGGCAGCGCGCGGACGCTCGGCACCACCGCGAGCGGCTTCTTCACCCTCGCCAAGAAGGGCGACCGCTGGCTGCTGCTCGACCCGGACGGCAATGCCTTCTTCCACCTCGGCATCTGCTCGTTCGGCTTCGTCGAGGATTACACCTACACGCAGGAGCGGCAGGGCATCTACGAATGGCTGCCGCCGACCGGCGGCGACCCCTACTCGGTCGGCTGGCACCGCGACGGCTACTGGCATGACAAGGCGTTCTCATTCCTGCGCTCCAACCTGGTGCGCAAGTACGGGCCCGCCTACAGCCCCGATGACCATGTGGGGGTGATGGTCGACCGCATCCGCGCCATGGGTTTCAACTCCATCGGCGCGTTCTCCGGCGACAAGGCCTTCTCCGCCAAGCATATCCCGCGCGTGGAGATGTGCGGCTTCGGCCCGGAACTGCCCGGCATCCGCGGCATCCCCGATCCCTTCGATGCCGAATCGCTCAAGCACATGGATGAGGAATGGTCGAAGACGGTCGCGGCCAAGGCCGATGATCCACTGATCATCGGCTACTTCTTCGCCAATGAGCAGGCGTTCGAGGACATCCCGCGTGGCGTGCCGCAATTGCCGGGCAAGCATGCCGCCAAGCGCCGGCTGGTCAGCATGCTGAAGGAGGACTATGGCGACATCGGCGCCTTCAATGCGGCCTGGAACCTGCATGCGGCGAGCTTCGAGGCCCTCAACGACCAGGGCCTAGCGGTCACCACCGAGAAGGCCTTCGCCGACATGAAGGCCTACAACGAGCTCTTCCTCGATGCCTACTACAAGGCCATCTCCACCACCTTCCGGACCTACGACAAGCACCACCTGATGCTGGGCAACCGCTGGCAGCCGGGGACGGCGAATAGCGAGATGCTGTGCCGCATCGCCGGCAAGTACATGGATGTGGTGAGCATCAACTACTATACCCTCGGCGTCGACCGGGCCTTCATGCAGCGACTCCATCAGTGGATGGGCGACAAGCCGGAGATGTGGAGCGAATTCAACTACACCAGCGGCGCTGAGAGCAATGTCGCCAGCTCCGGCCTCGACATGAAGAGCCAGCACCTGCGCGGGCAGGCCTACCGCAACTACATCGAGCAGGCGGCGAGCCTGGGGTATGTGGTCGGGACCGAATGGTTCACCCTCATCGACCAGTCGGTCACCGGACGATTCTTCCAGCTGCTCAACGGCGAGCGCAGCAATTCCGGCCTCTTCAACGTTGCCGACCGCCCCTACCGGGACATGGTCGACGAAGTGGTCCTGGCCCACCATGACATCTACGATGTCTGGCTCAGGGGCAAGGCGCCGTTCGCGATCGACGATCCCCGCTTCACCGGGTCAGGCGGCAAAGCCACCAAGCATCTCCAGGCCGGGCATGCTCTCGGCACCATCCCCATAGACGGCTCGGTCGAGGGCTGGCCGGGCCGCCCGCCGGAGCGCATCGGCTCCGACCGCCTGGTCATCGGCAAGGATGGCCAGGGCTTCGAGGCGGCCTTCAAGGTGTGCTGGGACGAGAAGAATCTCTATATCCTGGCGAACATTACCGATCCGACGCCGCTGATGAACACCGCCAGCGGTCCCGATCTGTGGAATGGCGATGGCCTCGAGCTCTTCATCGGCGCTGACAAGCTCGATCAGCCCGGCACCCTCCTGTTCAGCGACCATCAGGTGCTGCTGGGGGCGCGCCGCGCCGGCACCGGCAGCGGAAATCCCTGGTTCGTGGTGAATGCCGCCACCCAGCCGGAACTGCGCCTGATGGCGGTGCCATCAGTCGAGGGCAAGGGCTACACCATCGAAGCCAGCATCCCCTGGACGGTGCTCGGCATCACCCCGAAGGAGAACAGTGAACTGCTGTTCGACCTCGCGGTGGATGATGGCGCGGGCGAAGGCGGCCGAACCCGCCAGATCATGTGGAGCGGCGGGCAGCGCAATTCGAGCGACCGCTCCGCCTGGGGCCGGCTGGAATTGGTGCCCTAGCGAAGGTCTGACGGGTTCCGTCGATCGGGTTGGCTCCTGACCACAACATCCTCACCGTCGCGGGGATGACAGGCCAGGGTGATTGCATCACTTTG
>PLEW01000137.1 GCA_003136555.1 Planctomycetota bacterium
ATCCCAGGGGCTACTCACAAAGGATGAAACGCCCCTTGATGAGGCGACATAGCGCGGTGGCCGGTGATGCGCCCTCGTGCCCCCCTCGGGCCGTGCGTTGCACCGTCAGCGTGCACCAGCGCCGGCAGCTGGTCGCTGGTCGCCAGAACACTGCTCATCGGGGTCGACAGTCCGCTCGACGAGAGCGCCCAGACTGCGTGCGGATGCTTTCGCGCAAGCCTCCCGTGGGCGGCGGCGGCCGGCTGTGCATCTGGAAGAGCCGCGTTCAGCGGGAGCCTGGGCGTCGGCGCTCCTCGCGCCAGCGACGCACCTCTTCCCGCTGAGCGGCCTCGCGCTTGGCATCCTCGATCGCCTCGAGCACCACCTTGGCGTCGACCACCGTGCGCGCGGCATTGAACTTGCCAGTCAGGATCGCATCCGGGCGCAGCGTGGCGTGCTCGTAGAGCAGCCACATCTCCTCGCCGTACTGGGTGCGGCGCAATTCCGGGGCGAAGCGGGCGAAGAAGCGGGTGATGTTGGCGACATCGCGCAGCAGCAGGCGCTTGGCGTTGTTGTTGCGCGCGGCATCGACCGCCTGCGGCAGGTCGATGATCACCGGGCCGNNCGCCTGCGGCAGGTCGATGATCATTGGACCGTCGGCGGCCTGCAGGATGTTGAACTCGGAGAGGTCGGCATGCACCAGGCCGGCGCACAGCATGGCGGCGACCTGGCGCATGATCAGGTGGTGGGTGCGCACCGCCTCGTCGTGGCGGTAGCGCTGGGTGGCGATCTGCGGTGCCGGCTCGCCGTCCGCGCCGCACACCAGGTCCATCAGCAGGATGCCGTCATGCAGGGCGCGCGGCCGCGGGATGCGCACGCCGGCGGCGGCGAGGGTGCGCAGCGCGCGCACCTCGGAGACCTGCCAGGCCTCTTCGCTCGCCTGCTTGCCGAAGCGGCTGCCGCGGTTCATCGCCCGCTGCTCGCGCGAATCGCCGGCCATGCGGCCTTCGACATAGTCCTGGCGCTGGCGGAAATTGCGCTGGTGCACCTGCTTGTAGACCTTGGCGGCGCAGCGCTCGCCATCGGCGATGACGATGAAGACGGCGGCCTCCTTGCCGCTCTTGAGCGAGCGCACCACCTCCTGGATGACGCCATCGTCGAGCAGGGCGCGCAGGGTATCAGGGATCAGCATCGCAGCCAGGTCTCCAGGGAGGGCCTGACTGATCGGCCCCGCCGCATCCAGGGTACCGGCACATCCCGGCCAGGATAGTGGCCGTCCCGGGGAATCGCCGGCGCCAGGCGCCAGGCGGCAGGCCGCCCTGCCCCCCGGCCATGCCCATCACCCGGGTGCGCCTGGCGCCCGGGCGGGAAGCGGGGGGCTCAGGCCTGCTTGGCGCGCTTGGCGAGGGTGAACTCGGGCAGGTGCATCAGCTCCCCGCCGTGCATGGCAGACTGGTGGGCGAGTATGCCGACCCCCGTCCAGTTGGCCGCCTGGCGGGCGTTGGGGAAGGGTTCGCGGTCCTGGGTGAGGGCCGAGACGAACTCATGCACCAGGTGCGGATGCGAGCCGCCGTGCCCGGAGCCCTGGATGAAGGAGAGGTGCTGGTTGCCATCGGTGTCGTAGACGCCCTTGGTGGTGAAGCGGCGGATGGGTTCGGGCAGCAGATGGGCGAAGTCCGGCACGGTGATGCGCTGGGGGATCTCCGGCTCCGCCTTCTTGGCGGTATGCAGGACCGCCTGCTCGCCCTCGATCAGCGGCCATTCGAAGCTCTTCTTGGAGCCGAACACATCGATGCTCTCGCGGTACTGCCGGGCGGTATCGAAGAGCGAGCGGTAGACGCGCGCCGCGAGATCGCTGTCGCGGAAGGCGATATGGCAGGTCTCGACGGCAAAGGGCGAGTTGTACTTGGCAATCAGCTCCTCGCGGATGCGCCCGGAGCCGAAGCACGACACCACCGAGGCCTCGGCGTTGGTCAGCCCCAGCACCGGACCGACGCAGTGCGTGGCATAGTGCATCGGCGGCAGGCCGGGCCAGTAGTTGGGCCAGCCATCCATGTCCTGGTGGTGGCTGGCCTGGAGGAACTGGATGCGTCCCAGTTCGCCCGAGCGGTAGAGCTCCTTGAGGTAGAGGAACTCGCGCGCATAGACCACCGTCTCGGCCATCATGTAGCGCAGTCCGGTGGACTCGCTCAGCTCGACGATGCGCCGGCATTCGTCCAAGGAGGTCGCCATCGGCACCGTGCACATGACATGCTTGCCCGCCTCGAGCGCCTGGATGCTCATGCGCCCATGCTCCGGGATCGGGGTGTTGATGTGCACCGCATCGATGTCCTTGTCGGTGAGCACGTCCTCGTAGCGGGTGTAGCGCCGGCTGATCGAGAAGGCATCCCCGACCTGCTTGAGCTTGGCTGGATCACGCTGGCAGAGCGCGGTGATCTCGGCATCGGGGTGGCGCTGGTAGATCGGGATGAATTCGGCGCCGAAGCCGAGGCCGACGATGGCGATGCGGGGTTTGGAAGCGGGCATGGGAGTCCTTGCAGGGAGGTGGTCAGGGGATGGCGGTGAGTTCGCCAGCGCTCCACGGCTGGCTGCGCGCCTTCTCGGCGGCGCGGACGGCCTTGACCGCCCCGCTGTCGACCGGCGGGGCATCATTGCCCCACTCATGGCGCACGTAGGTGAGGATCTCGGCGACGGCGGTGTCATCGAGGACATCCTTCAGCGGCGGCATCTCCAGGCTGAAGGTCGTGCCGGCGGCGGTGATCGGGCCCTTGACGCCGTTGAGGACGATGCGCGTCAGGCGGCTGGCCGGCCCGACCACCCACTGCGAGCTGACCAGCGGCGGGGCAAGCGCGGGCAGGCCCATGCCGTTGGGCTGATGGCAGGCGATGCACAGGGTCAGGTAGCGCGCCTTGCCCGCATCGAAGCGCTTCTGCTGCTCGGGCGGGAGGGCGGCGATGGCCGCCTTCTTCGCTGGCGCCGCTGGCGCCTGCCCGGCGAGACCCGGCAAGCCGTCGCGGATGCCCCAGCGCTCGGCGATGATGCCGAGGCGCAGCTGATTGCTGGGCGTCAGGCGCTGGGCGAGCTCGGCGAAGAGCGCGTGCGCGGCACCACCCTGGGGCGGTGGGGCATCCTGCTGCGTCCAGGCGGCGCCAACGCCGTCGAGGATGGCGGCGGCGAGGCCCGGGTCGGCGCCGGCGAGGCGCTGGAGCAGGGCGAGCTGGGCAGCGATGGGCGAGAGCACGGCGATATTGCGCGCGACGATGCGCTCGGCGGAGCCGCTGGCGGCGGTCGACGGGCTGGACGCTCCCTGGGCGCTGAGCGCCACGTCATCGTACCAGGCGGCTCCGGTGCTCTGCCCCCAGCCGCCGAACAGGCAGTTGATCTGCACCGAGGTGGCGGCGCCGCTGTCGAATTCGCACACCACCCTGGTCCAGTCCCTGGTGCCGGAGACAACCGACGTGCGGCTCTCGGTGCCATGGATGTTGAACAGCGCCCCGGTGGCGCCCTTCACCTCGCTGGTCTTGATCCAGCCGCTCAGGCGGTAGTGCGTCTTGGGGGTGACGTGCTGGATGATCGCCCAGCCGGCATCGGCGCCGGTGGCGGAGCTGATCTGCACGCACCTGCCGGTGCGGCCATGCTCGTCGACGCCGAAGGTGGCATGGCCGGCGAAGGTGGTGCGGATCCAGCCCCTGGGCGCCTCGCCGCTGATGTCCTCGAAGCCGCCGTTGGCCAGTTCGCTGGCCGGCTCGCCGGCCGCCTCGCCGCTTGGCAGGACCACCCCGCCGTCCAGCTCCGCGTACAGATAGCCCAGGCCATGATGGGCGGCGGCGATAAGCATCGCCTCGGGCAGGTAGCGGTCTTCAGCCACCTCGGTTCGCCGCATAGCGGCGAACAGGGCCTTGCCGATGGCATCGCTGGCGGGCAGCCGGGAGGCCGCCAGGGCGGCCGCCAGGCGGACATTCAGGTCCTGGTCGTCGAGGATGCCGGATGCCAGCAGCGCGCTGGCGCTCTCCAGCGTCGGCGGGAGCACCTGGACGGCGGTGCGGCGCACCGCCTGGGAGGGGTGCTTCAGGCATGTGGTCGCGGCCGCGAACGCATCAGCATCGGCACCAGCGAGCGCGCCCAGGCCGTGCAGCGTCCACAGCGCATGGATCACTCCGCCATTGATGCCGACCGCGTCGACTCCCTGGTCCTTGGTCAGGGCGATCAGCGCCGGGACCACGTCGCTCTTTGCCCGCTCGACCAGCAGGCGCTGGGCGGTCAGCCGCCAGAAGAGGTTGTCATTGCTCAGCGTGCGGACCAGCTGGGCGGCATCCTGCGGATCGAGCGCCAGGCGCGCAGCGGGCTTGGCCTTGCTCCACACCACGCGGTAGATGCGCCCGCGCTCATGGTCGCGCAGCGGATTCTCATGCGCGCCGCCATTGCCGGTCTTGGCGTCGAAGCCGCCGTGCTCGCGGCTGGGGGTGGGATTGTGCTGGATGATGAAGTTGTACCAGTCCGCCACCCACACCGCGCCGTCGGGTCCGACCTCGGCATGCACCGGCGCCACCCACTCCTCCTCGCTGGCCATGAGGTTGAGCCCGTCGCCATCCTCGGTCCAGCCCGAGCCGTCGCGCTTGAGGAAGCCCTGGTGCAGCAGGTGCATGGTCGGCTCATTGACCAGTGCGCAGCGGTTCCAGTACTTCTCGGGATAGGCGCGTGCGGTGTAGATGTTCTGCCCGGCGGCGGCGGTGAAGCCGCCGAAGACATCGACCTGGCGGATGTGGTCGGTGAGCGGATGGGCGGCGTAGTGGGCGTCGATCTTCACCGACTCTTTGAGCTTGTCGTCATGATCCATGCCCGCCACGCCCTTGAGGTAGGGGATCGGGATGGGGGTGTAGAAATGGTGGGCATTGTTGGCGGTCGAGCCGAACAGCTCGCCGGCCTCGTTGAAGCCCAGGCCCCAGGTGTTGTTGCTGTACTGGCCGAGGAACTCCATCTTCTGGTAGCTGCGCGCAAGCCTCCAGGGGCCCATGCGGAAATCGAGCTTGTCGGCGCCGACCTCGCCCTTGAAGCCGGCATAGCCGACGCAGCCGTAGATCCAGTTGTCGAAGCCGTAGTGCAGGCTCGACGGACCGGCGTGGGTGTCGCCCTTGCTCCAGCCGCCCATGATGATCCTCTTGACGTCGGCATGGTCGTTGCCGGTGGTGTCCTTGAGGAACAGCAGGTTGGGCGCCTGGCAGACCAGCACGCCGCCGTCGACGCAGGTCAGCCCGGTGGCGATGTTCAGCCCGTCGGCGAAGACGGTGAACTTATCTGCCCGTCCGGCACCGGTGGTGTCCTCGCAGATGACGATGCGGTCATGCCCCTGCCACTGCTCGGTGAAGGTCGACGGGTAGTCGACGCTCTCGAGCACGAACAGCCTGCCGCGATGGTCCCAGGTGAAGGCGATCGGCTTCTTGATGTCCGGCTCGGAGGCGAACAGCTGGAGCTCGAATCCGGGCTCGGTCCTGGTGTAGCTCATCGAGTCCTTGGGCGAGAGCGGCAGCTGGTATTCAGGGTAGGGCATGCGCTTCTCGTAGTTCTGCACCGTCGGCCTGGGCTCGTAGCGCAGCGGGACGCGGTTCGCGCCTGCCGGTGAGACGGCTGCGGCGGCGGCCAGGATGGCATTGCCCTTGTCGCCCACCGACCAGGCGATGCCGCGCACCAGGAGCTCCTGGAAGCCGGGGTTCTGCCAGGCGTGCTCGTCGTGCCCGGAGGCGGTGTAGAACACCCTGCCCTTGCCCTGGGTGCGTACCCAGGTCCAGGGTTCGCGCACACCGTTGTCGACCCGCACCGCCAGCACCGTGCGGCCGTCCTGGTTGTGCTCGGCATGGACATAGGTCTCGTCGAAGCACTCATAGCCGGCGAAGCCCTGCATCACCGGATGGTCGTGGTCGATGATCACCGGTGCGAAGACCGCGGTCTGGTGGCTGAGGAAGCGCGCGCCGATCAGGGCGATCAGCGGCTTGGAATTGCCGAAGCAGGCCGAGGCGCAATGGATGGGCACGAAGCCATGGCCGGACTCGACGTAGTCGATGATCGCCTTCTCCACCTGCGCCGAAGCGGTGGCGATGTTGGCGTAGAGCACAAGGGCGTCATAGCGCGCGAGGTTGGTCGGCTGGAGGTCGTCGAGGTTCTCGGTATAGGTGGCGGTGATGCCGGCCTCGGCGAGATGCGGGCTGATCCAGGCGAAGCGCTTGGCCGGTTCATGGTGGCCCTGGTCGCCGAGGAACAGCACCTGCACCTGGGCATCGCCGGCCAGCACCGCGGCTCGCGGCAGGGCGAGCAGGACGGCGCAGGCGAGCATGGCGAACGCCAGGCGGGCGAGGGGCGGTGCGCGGCGCCGGCGGCGGCAGGGGTGGGATCGCTTCATGGCGTTGGTCCAGGGGATGAGCGGATGCTAGCGCCGTCTTAGGCGGCCGTCCATGAACTCCTTTACGTCGTGAATGAGGTTTTTCACCCGTCCTGAGGGGCAGTCCATCACCTCCTGCCCTCCAGCCGCCCTCGCGCTTGTGCGCCACCTCCCCCGTCCAGGCTCCCAGGCATGCGCCAGCGTCCGCGCGTCGCCCTGCTCATCGAGACCAGCAATGAGTATGCGCGCAATCTGCTGCGCGGCATCATCGCCTATACCCGCGAGCACCGCCCGTGGTCGATCGCCCTGTCGGAGCAGGGGCGCGGGGGCGCACCGCCGGCGTGGCTGCGCCGCTGGGATGGGCACGGGATCATCGCCCGCATCGAGAACAAGGATATCGCCCGCGCGGTGCGCGCCTCCGGGCTGCCCGCCGTCGATCTCAGCGCCGCGCGCCTGGTGCCGGAACTGCCGTGGGTCGAGACCGATGACGAGGCGATCGCGACCCTCGCGGCGGAGCACCTGCTCGAACGGGGATTCAGCCACTTCGCCTTCTGCGGCGTGCAGCGCTTCCAGTGGTCGGCGTGGCGGCGCGATGCCTTCGTCGCCGCGCTCAAGGCCGCCGGGCATGCCTGCCTGGTATTCGACGACCAGGGGGGGCCGGCCGACCAGGAGCAAAGCCGCCTGGCGCGCTGGGTGCGCGCCTTGCCCAAGCCGGTCGGGGTGATGGCCGCCTATGATCTGCGCGGCCGCCAGGTCATCGATGCCTGCCGCGACGAGGAGATCGAGATCCCGGACGAGCTGGCGGTGGTGGGGGTGGACAATGACGAATTGATCTGCGAGCTCTGCGATCCGCCGATGTCGAGCATCCAGCCGCAAGCGCAGCGCACCGGCTATGCCGCGGCGCAGATGCTGGATATGCTGCTGAGCGACCGGCCGCTGCCCGAGCGCGCCCTGCGCATCGCGCCGCAGGGGGTGGTCACGCGCCGCTCGAGCGATGTGGTGGCGATCGACGATGCCGAGATCTCGACCCTGCTGCGCTTCATCCGCGACAATGCCTGCGACGGCATCGATGTCGGCGACCTGCTCAAACGCACCAGCCTTTCGCGCCGCGTGCTCGAGAGCCGCTTCCGCACCCTCCTCGGACATACCCCGCATGAGCAGATCCTGCGCGCCAAGCTCGCGCGGGTGAAGGAGCTGCTGCTCGGCAGCTCGCTGACGCTGTCGGAGATCGCCGAACGCAGCGGCTTCGCCCATGTCGAATACCTCAGCGTGGTGTTCAAGAAGAAGGTCGGCCAGACGCCGAGCGCCTTCCGCGCCAACGCCGCCGGCCGCTGAGCCCGGACCCGGGTCCCGCCCGGGCGCGGAGCGCGTGCTTGACTTTAAGTTAGTAAACGTTATCTAATTATCATGCTCCCCAGCCATTCCTCCCGTCGCCGGCGTGCTGGCCTGACCACCCTCCTCCTGGCTGTGCTGGCCAGCTACGACCCGGCCCTGGCCGGCGATGGCATGCCCCCGGCGGATCCGCCATCCCGCCCGGTGGCCACCCCGCCGCTGCCGCCGGTGGTGGTGGTCTCGGGCTCGCCCGGCGAGATCGGGAAGCAGCTGGGAGCCGCGGAAGCGGACAACATGCGGGCCATGCTCCGTCTCGCCTGGCTGCGCAGCATCCCGGTGCGTCTGCTGCATGGGCGGCGGCTTGAGGGATTCATCCAGGCCATCCCCAGCGCCTACCGGGAGGAGATCGCCGCCTGCGCCCGCTCGGCTGGCATCGACGAGAGCACGTTGCTGGCCGCCAACGTCCTGGTCGACAGCCAGTGCTCGGCCCTGGTCAGCCCGGCACGTGCAGGCGAGCCCCTGCGCGTGGCGCGCAACCTCGATTTCTTCCCCGCTTCGGTGGTCGGGCCGCGAACGGTGGTGCGGGTGGTGCGAGCCGACGGCAAGCATGCGGTCGCATCGCTCGGCTGGCCGGGCTTCGCCGGGGTGACCAGCGGCATGAACGACAGCGGCTTGACCGCCTGCGTCCTGCTGAACCGCAACCACCTGATGCGTTCCGGCATGCCGATCTGCTTCTGCATCCGCGACCTGCTGGAGAACTGCACCACCCTCGACCAGGCGGTCGAGCGCTTCTCCCGCTGCTGCGTCGCCTCCAGCCATTACCTCCTGCTCGCCGATGCGCAGGGAGCCGCGGTGGTGTGGTGGGATGAGCATGGCATGCACCGCGACGATCCCACCGATGGCTGGCTGGCGGCCTCCAATGGCCAGCGGCGGCATGGGCTGCCGGTCGATAGCCGCGGCCAGCGGCTGGTCGCGCTCGGCGATCATCTCCGCACCCTGCCGGTGGACGATGCCGCGATGCGCCAGTCGCTGACCGCGAGCTATCTCGATACGCTCAATGCCCAGGCGATGGTCTTCATCCCCGCGCAGCTGCAGCTGCAATTCGCCCTCGGCACCGCCTTCCACCCGGCGGCCTGCGGCTACTGGCGAGCCATCGACCTGGGAGCGCTGCTGGCCGGCGAACCGGCCGCGAGCGCGGCGATCACC
>PLEW01000007.1 GCA_003136555.1 Planctomycetota bacterium
CTCATCGCATCGTCCGGCGAGGCCTGCGCGTCACCGCCTGCCGGACGCTCCAGGCGGGAGGGGCGACCATCTCGCAGATCGCCGGGTGGATGTTCGAGGGACTCCCGTACATCACCGAGCTGCTGGCCCAGCCCAGCCCCTCCCACGCCTGAGGTTTGTATGCCCCCAACGAAATCCGCAGCCGCGGCGGCCTCTCCCCCCATCAAGTCCGAGCTGCTCATCGGCCATGGTGACTTCGGCGCCAAAGCCGGCGAGCCCCACAAGATCGATCTCGAGGCCATCCCGAAGCATGTCCTGGCCTGCGGTACCACGGGCAGCGGAAAATCCGTATGCTTGAAGGTGGTAGCGGAATCCCTCCTGGCGCGCGGCATCCCGATCGTCGCGCTCGACGTNNCATCCCGGCCGGCAGCCCCGACGTCTACCGGCACTTCCATCTCCCCGAGCCACTCGGCATCGGACCCGAGGAATGGGCCCTGGGCAAGACCGTCGCCGAGCGGTTGTCCCGCATGATCCATGCGCGGTACCTCACGCCGTGCTCGGACATCGGCGAGCGGCTGGCGATATCCCCGCTGCCCCTGCGACCGCGCAACTTCGCCGAGCAGCTCCGCACCGATCGCGACGAGATGGAGCTCCTGGCCAGTGCCGGCGCCTGGTCCTTGATGGGCAAGATCGGTCTGCGCCAGCCGAAGGACGGTGCCGGTGGCGAACCAGAGCTGGTCCGCGGCCTGATCTATGAAGTGATCCTGGCGATGTGGCAGGAGTCCATCGATATGGAGGGTCTCGAGGGGATTATGCGCTTCCTCGATCTGGCGAAGGCGAGCTTCGACAAACGCATGCCCATCAATCAGCAAGCCAAGTTCGAGGTGGGACTGATGACNNGCTCATCATCGTCGCCTTGGAGCATCTCCCCAAGGAACAGCACCCCTGGATCGTCAGCCAGGTGGTGTCGAGCCTGGCCAGCTGGTGCTCGATCCAACCCCCGACCCCGGGCAGGCCGCGCATCGCCCTGCTGATCGACGAACTCGCCGGCGAAGGCGGCCGCAACGCGCTGCTGCCCAAGCTCACCTACAACTCCTCCTCGGGAACCGCCATTCGCCATGTGCTGCGCAAGGGCCGCCATTGGGGGCTTGGTCTGCTCGCTGGGACCCAGGCACCGTCCGACATCGATGGCCGCAGCTTCAATTTCTTCAACACCCTGTTCGCCGGAAAGCTCAAGACTGATTACGATGTCCGCCTCGCGCTGTCCGGCGGTACCATGAGCACCGAACGCCTCAAGAAGGTCAGTGGCGTCATCAAGACCGCGGTCGCTCCCAAGATGTTCTACCAGGCTCCCAATGGCTGGTGCGAATCCATCCGCGTGCGCTGGCTGGGGACGCTGCATTCGCGCATCGAGCGCCAGCACATCCCCGGGCTCTATGCAGCCGGATATTTTCATCGCCCCTCCCAGTCCACCCCGGTGGCGCGCTGGCGCTTCCAGGACGATTCTCTTCTCGATGCCTCCGGGCGCGTGGTGATCGCCCTCCTCCGTCAGCAGGGCACCTTGCTCGTTGCCACGGTCGATGCCCAGGGAGCGGGGATGAACCACGAATCATTCCCCTGCACCATCGAAGGCCTGCTGCGCTGTGCCCTGTGGATGGTCCAGCGTGCGGGGACACGTGGGCCGGTCATGGCGGTCAGGACTGCGGACGACCAGCGCCACCTGGTCGAGATGGCCCTCACCGCAGATGTGTCAGTACCGTGGACGGATCATGGGTGGTACCAGGTGAGCTCGCCGGGATCGACCACCATCGTCGACCTGGTCGGTGCGATCCACCAGGGTGTTATTGCCCATGGACACCTTCCCTGCCTTCCCCCGTGCATTCCCTCTGCAGCATGACGCAGCGACCATGCCTGCTGCGGTGGTCGTGATCACCAGGTCCTCGACTATCAGGTGGCAGCGCCCTGGTGGAATCGCACGCGCTGAGCGCATCGCGTCACGACAAGCCAAGACTCGATCTCGTGCAGGCACATGGGCTTCTCATCGATCTCCTCGCGTCCCGACGATGAACTAGGTGCTGAGCTTAGGTGCATCGTCATCCTGCCCTGGTGGTCCTTCGCTTCCGACCAACCTTTCCCTTGGACCGGGTCGTCCCCTGGCGTGCTCGAGCAGGAGCACGGGTCGGCTTCGTGGTGCGATGCCGCATTGCTGGTGGCGCGGTTGTAGGCGCAGGCGGCACTGGGAGACCTTGGCTCAGCAGCGTTCGTACGAACGCGCGCGTTTCGTCGGGCGCCGTGATGAGCTGCTGGATGATCTGATCGAGGTCGTGGGACCGCAGCTGAAGCTCCCAGGCATACAGGGTTGGCAGCAGGGAGCCGATCGGCTCCAAGCGTTCCCGGATCTGCTGCAGGACGGTGGCGAGCCCAGCGGTACGGGACGGGAGGAGCTCTGGCGACGTCGACGGACGGCGCTGCGCGCCGTTGGTCACCGGCGTGGCGTGCGCCACCGCTCCACCTCCGTGCGGCTTTCCCCCCGGCTGGTAGGGGTACGGCTTGGGATGCAGGAATTGCGCATAGCGCGAGACGGTTCGCCCGTTCGGCTTCGCCATCGTGGTGAGGATGCGGTCAACGGAATCCTGGTCGANNATTGGTCATCCCCAAGGCCGTGGCTTTTTCGATGAGCAGGTGCGCCAACTCATTGGCTTTCGGCGGTCGAATGTCGGCGATCTTCATGCACGCTCTCCGGCAGCAAGGTCCAGACGTCCAGAGCCGCGATTCTGTAGGGGATTCGCGGCTCGTACATGCCTGAAACCAGACCTTGTGCAAATGAGCATTGAAAAATGTTCATTTGACATACACTCAGGCCATGGCTCGCCTTCCAATCCGGACCACCACTAGCACGCAACCCACGTCGAGCTCTATGCTGGAAATGCTGCGTCAGCACGCTGCCACGCGCGAACTCCGGCTGTCCGACGTCGCCCGGCGTGCAGGCATGTCACTCGGTGCAGTCCGGCAGCTGCTCGGCATCGGCACACGTACGACCAAAGGAGCGCATTTGCTGCCATTGGAGCGATTGATCCAGGCCCTCGGCCTGGTCTGGGAATTGCGGAAGGCGCAGGGCGAGGTCGTCGGCAAGGGCAAGCCGCTCTCGCTCGACGAATACGCCCGCTTGAGCGGCGTCAGCATCACCATCACCCCCGTGCGGAGACCCTAGCCATGTCCTCGTCCACCATACCCGGACCGGCGGCCCGACAGCAGACCACGGTCGTTCGTGCAATCCCGCAGACGCTGTCGCGCGCCCAGGTCGTTCGCTTGATCCGGTATCTCCAGGCCGGTGGAGGGAAGGACGTGCACGAGTTCGTGGGCACGGACTTCACGCCGGATGTCGTGGCGGCACGCGCCTTTGCTGAGGGGATGCGGGCACAGCTGGACGCCGCGGATCCGCTCATCTCGATCGAGCAGTACGTGCAT
>PLEW01000094.1:0-2046 GCA_003136555.1 Planctomycetota bacterium
CCCGCCAACCAGGTCGCACACAGTAGGCGTGTCGACATGCGGTTCCTCAAGGGCTCAGAAGCCGGGATTCGGCTTGGGGGCCGCCGGGTCGGCATTCTGCCCGGCTGGAGCGCCCTGTCCGCCCTGTCCGCCCTGGCCACCGGGGCGCTGGCCGCGGTTGCGGCCTCCGCCGCCGGGCCCGCCAGGACCGCCTCGGCCGCCACCACCGAAGGTCAGCAGCTGGACGAGGCCGGGACCGCGATTGCGCAGCCAGCTCAGCAGCGGCGAATCCGCGCTCACCGACCAGTGTCCATCCTTCTTGGTGAACTTCAGCGTCAGGGAGCGATCAGCCCCGAAGGCGCTGACGTGCAGCTTGCCGGCAACCGCGTCGGTGGAGCCGGCGATCGGCTTGAGATCGCTCAACTTGACGCTGTCCAGGGCCGCATCGATCTTCAGGTCATAGACCGCCAGGGCCGACTTGAGGTGATGGGCGGTCTCGTTCAATTTGGCCATCAGATCGCTGACGGTGATGCCGGTGACGTCGGCGGCGGTCTTCAGCCCGGGTGCGTCGATGGCGGCACTCAGCTCGGTGGTGAAGGCGGTGGCCTTGTCCTTGTCGGAGAAGGGGACCTGCGCCGCCCAGTCGGCCATGGCCGAGAAGAGCGCGGTCAGGGTCTCGGTCTGGTCGGTCTCGAAGCCGCCCGCGAGGGTCAGGGTGATCAGTTCGTTGTCGACGCTTTCGAACCAGGGCATCAGGGGACCGCCCGGCCCAGGCCCGCCGCGNNCGGGTGCGGCGGGTGCGGCGGGCTCGATATTGGTGGCGAACTGCCGCAGTCGGGCGCTGAGGACAGCGGCATCCGTACCGGTGAGGGCCGGGACCACGGCGCTGGTCAGCTGGTCGCCGGTCAGCTGGGCCAGGCGCCGCTCGATCATGCCGCTGAAGAACTGGTTGCCGGTCGTGCGCGACCAGCCGTCCTGGATGCGTTGCTGGTCGGCTGCCGGCAGGCGGCGCCAGAATGCCGCCACGTCATTGCCCTTCAGGGCCTTGACGGCGCTGGCGATCAGCGCCTCCGGGGTGGAGTCGTCGAACGCTGCGGCAGTCGCGGCGGCGGGGGCCGCGTCCTCCGCCATGGCCGATGGGGCGGTCAGGGGAGCGCTGATCAGGGCGAGGGTCGCGCTCAGGGTGAGGGCAATGGTGCGGATGGACATGATGGGTTGTGCTCCAGGGCTTGCGGGATCAAAAGGGGGGTGCGGCGGGNNGGTGGTTGGTCCGGGGTCGCTGAGGTGGTCGATGGCCGGCGGGACGGCCTCAGGAGTGCTGCGTCTAAAGTACCGGTTGGACGAAGGCGTTACAGGGATTCTGGCGCCTCACTCGGCGCCCGGTCGCGGCACCGGGCGGCTGCTGGTCGAAGGACGGATGCGCGAGGCGAAGCTGAGCGACTTTCCTGCCTTGTCGCCTGCCTTGCCGCCTTGCCGCCCATGCCTGCCTCCTGGCGTGGTCGGTCCAGCGCCCTGCTGGAATGGTGCTTGCTGGGGGTCCACCTGGCGACCAGCATCGGGGGTGCACCGTCGCGCGCGTGTGCTGCGGTCATGGCGCGCCCGGATGGGGCTCGACCCCGCTCTCGCACACTCAGGAGGATGACGGGAACATGGCTGTTGAACTGGCCGACATCATTGCCGCTCGTGAGCGTCTGCGGGGCCACCTCCGCCAGACGCCCTGCCTGTGGTCGCCAGGTCTCAGCCGGATATGCGGTCGACGGGTGCATGTCACCCAGGACCACCTGCAAGTGACCGGCAGCTTCAAGGAGCGCGGCGCACGCAACAAGCTGGCGCAGCTGAGCCCGGCTCAGCGCGCCCAGGGCGTGGTCGCGGCCTCGGCGGGCAATCACGCCCTCGGGCTCGCCTACCATGGCCAGCTGATGGGCATCCCAGTGACGGTGGTGATGCCGCGCTGGGCGCCGTTGGTGAAGTCGTCGCGCTGCCGCTCCTTTGGCGCCGAGGTCATCCTCCAGGGGGATACCTACGACGAGGCGCGCCTGGCGGCGCTGGCGCTCAGCGCGGTGAGCG
>PLEW01000094.1:2062-23178 GCA_003136555.1 Planctomycetota bacterium
ATCGCGGTCGAGGCGCTGCATGCCCCGACCATCAGCCAGGCGCTGATGCACGGCGGCCCGCTTAGGGTGACCCCGGAGGCGACCTTGGCCGACGGCCTCGCGGTCAGCGCCATGGGGGAGCGCAGCTTCGCCCTGGCGCGCCGGGTCGTCGATCAGGTGGTCGCGGTCGATGAGACCGAGATCGCCACCGCCATCCTCACCATGATGGAAGTCGAGCGCACGGTGGTCGAGGGTGCCGGGGCAGCGGCCCTGGCCGCGGNNCTGGTCCACAGCGGGCGGCTGTGCCGCCTGGTGGTCACCATCGATGACCGCCCGGGCTCGCTGGCCCGGCTGCTGGCGGTCATCGCGCAGACCGGTTCGAGCGTCAAGGAGGTGACCCATGACCGCCTGTTTCACGGCGGCAACCTCGCGCGGGTGAACGTCACCATCATCAGCGAGACGCGCGACCACGCCCATGCCGCTGAGCTGGTCACCGCCGTCCGCCAGGCCGGCTTCGCGATCACCCTCCAGTGACCGCGCCCGGCTGGGCGGTCAGGCGGCGTGCACGCCTACCCGGGCGTGGTCGGGCTTTTACCGGCGCATCGCTCTGCTACCCTCGCCCCACGCCCACCCCGCGCTGCGTGCGCCTGGCGGCAGCCTGGCGCCTCGCCGCGTCCACGCGCCGCCCCCTGCGGAGATTCCGGATCATGAAGAGAGCCGCCAAGCGCCGCGAACCGGACCCGATCNNCAGCGAGATCGAGCGCAACAAGGCCAACCCGACCCTGATGGTCGCCTATCGCATCGCCCACGCCTTCAGCATGTCGCTGGGAGAGCTGGTGGAGTCTCCGGGCACAACCCCCGGCATCCAGACCGTCAGGTCGCATGAACGCGGCCAGATCCTGCGCAGCGACAAGCAGCATCACGTGCGCACCCTCTCACCGCTGAACCTCGACAAGAACATCGAATTCTACGAGATCGCGCTGCCGGCCGGCGGCGAGCNNTGTCGAGGGCACGCGCGAACTGATGGTGGTCTCGCGTGGCGTGGTGCGCATCGAGTCGGGTGCCGACAGCGAGACCCTGGAGGCCGGCGATTCGGCCGCCTTCAGGGCCGACGTGGCGCATGCGATCGTCAACGCCGGCAAGGCCGATGCGGTCGTCTACCTGGTCGACATCTACCGCTGAGCGCCAGCGGCATCCGCGCGCCGAGCACCCGTTTGGGGAGCCCGGCCCATTACTCGATGAGCGTCGGGGCGCAGATCTCGATCATGCCGCTGCTGGGCTCGGACGGGTTGCCATGGTCGACGATCAGCAGGGTGTCCAGGCGCACCGGATAGTGGACCACGCCATCCTTGGCCCCGCCCCAGAAGGCGCCGCTTGCGGCCTCGAGCGGGAAGATCGTCCAGTGCCAGGCGCTGTCATGGAGCCGGCCGCCGCGGCACTGGAAGGTCTGGCCGCTGGCATCGGTGAGGCGCAGGCAGATGACATTGTCGCTGCCATCCGCATGCACCCACATGCCGATGGCGGTTGGCGAGCCCGGCAGCGTTGCGGCATCGGCGCCGACCAGGCGCAGGAACTTCCACCCCTTCTCCAGGTGGTAGGTCAGGCTCAGGGCGCCGCAGGCGATGCCGCTGCTCGGGGCGGCGGTGATCGAGCCCAGGCTCCAGGTCGCCCCCACCTTGGGATCGCCGTCGGGGAGGGCTTTCCACGCGGCTGGTCCGCTGGCGGCGCCAGCGTCGAAGGTGGCGAGGCGATGGCAGCGGTGCAGCGGCACGGTGCGCCAGGACGCGCCGCTGAGATCGCGCACCATGATGCCGGCCAGGTAGTCCGCCCCCGGGTCGGCTGCCAGGGGCAGGCGCAGCAGCGCCTGGCGCTGGTCAGCCGCCAGGGTCACGCTGATGGTCGATGCACCCAGCTGCACGCCGGCGACATCGGTCAGTGCAAGGGTGCCCTGGAAGGGACGGCCGGAGGGATTCTCCAGCTGGATGTCCAGTTCGCTGCCGGCGGCGGACGACAGCACGGCTGCCAGCGACGCCTCGAGCGGATTGCGGATCAGCACCTGGGTCGACTGCGTCCACACCGCTGCGCCATCGATGTCCAAGTGCGCAATTGCAACGCTGGCCTGGCGCTCGCCGACCGCCACCGCTATACGGGCGCTGGCCGAGGCGGCGGGCGCGACGGTGGTCGCAGCCCCACCGAAGGACACCTGCAGGGGGCGGTCCAGCGGATTGGTGAAGGCGGCGGTCGCGACCGCCTCTCCGGGGGCCTCGACCGGCAGGTCCAGCGGCAGGCGCTGCCATGCCACCGCCAGGCGCAGGGACTGGTTGGGCTGGTCCGGTATCAGATAGACCGGCTGCGCGCTCAGCAGCAGATGGAGGCCGGTGCGATCGGCGTCGATGGCGGGCAGCGGTTCGCCGAGATGGCCGAGGACGGCGAAGCGGCCAGCGCTTGCCGGGATCGTCACCGTGCTTGCCGCCGCCGCGCTGCTCCAGGCGACCAGGCGCTGCTCGGCATCGGTGCCGAACAGCAGCACATGCTCATCCGGGCCCAGGGCGAGGGCCTTGCTGAAGGGCAGGGAGCGCAGGGTGCTGGTGAGCGTGCGCGCCGCCAGGTATGCCGGCTTGGGCTGGTAGACCTCGGGGTGGCCGTCCAGGTAGGGGAAGCGCACGCTGCCGAAATGGTGCTCTCCTTCCTTGGCATCGGTGCCGTCCTCGTGCCAGTCGTACCAGATGGAGATCCGGATGTCGTTGGCGAGGTTGGTCAGCCACAGGCGCGGCAGGTAGCGCCCTTGCAGCGCCTCATCGTAGCCCTCGCCCCAGCCGCCCGAGCTGTAGCCCCACTCGCCGGCGATCAGGGGGATGGGGGTGGGTGTGCCGTCGGGACGGCTCGGCGCATAGCGGGCGATCATCTCGCGCACGATGCGGTAGTCGGCGGCGGCGGTCTCCGGCGGCCGATGCCGGTAGGGGTGGACGCTGACCGCATCCCAGTAGCGCAGGCAGCCAGCGGCGAAGCACTGTTCGAGGAAGTGCAGGTCGATCTCGGAGACCGCCGGGCCGACGAAGATCTCGTGCGGGGCGATGGCCCGGATGGTGGCGCCGACCGCGAGGCAGAGCTTGGCGTAGTCCTCGACCTTGGGCCTGGGCTTCCAGAAGCCGATGTTCGGCTCGTTGTACATCTCCCAGATGATGTTGTGTCCGGCGAAGTGCTTCAGCGCCGCGGCGACCCAGGCGCAGAAGGCGTCGCGTCCGGCGTCGCTGTGGGGGGACTCGCCCTGGTCGTAGAAGCGGTTGTGGTAGTCGAGGATGTAATAGGGGCGGATGTGCTGGCGCTCGAGAGCCGCGGTCAGGCGGTCGTAGGCGCTGAAATCATAGAGGCCCTGCTGCTGCTCCATGCCATCCCAGCCGAAATCCATGCGTGCGATGCGGTAGCCCCCGGCAGCCAGCTGCTCGAGCTCGCCCGCCCGCGCGTCGGTGAAGTGGATGTTCACTCCCAGACCCATGAGGGAGCCGGCCGCGGGCAGGGATGGGGAATCGGCGCCGCAGGCCAGGCCCGCGATGAGCAGTGCGAACGGCCCGGCCAGGAGGGGGTGCTTGGGCATGTGGACCTCGAAGTCGTGGGCTGGGCCTGCAGCCCACGGGCGTAGCCTGGTGCGGCTGATTGGCTTAGAATTCGTTCTGGATGCGCTTGTAGCCGCGCACCAGTTCCAGATTGGTGAAGGCGACGCTCTCCGAGAAGCTCGAGATGTCGGGGCTGACCAGCGGCACCTTCGCCAGCTCCTCGTTGTTGTGGATGTTCGAGGTCGAAGGCACGTGGAAGTTGGGCGGTACGTGGCAGTTCTCCACCACGCTGTTGTGGCGGATCACCGATCCGGCGCCGATGGTGCAGTTGAAGACCACGCTGTTGAAGCCGAGGAAGACGCGATCGCCGATCTCGCAGGGCCCATGCACGATCGCCCGGTGGGCGATCGAGGAGTATTCGCCCACGGTTACCCGCCCCCCGGCCTTGGAGTGGATCACCACGCCATCCTGGATGTTGGAGTTCGAACCGATGGTGATCGCCTCCATCTGCCCGTCGGCATTGCTCTCATCGGCGCGGATCACCGCGTAGGGGCCGATGAAGACGTTCTCCCCGATCACCACCTTGCCGCAGATGATCGCAGTCGGATCGATGAATGCTGATGACGGGACGACCGGCAGGTCACCCGAGGGATTTCGGCGTATCACGGAGTGCTCCTGGAGGTGCGGCGGTGCGGCGGGACGGCGCGGCGAGTATCGGCGCCAGCGGCGATGGCTCAACCCCTGTCATCGGCGGTATCAAAGCAACGCGGCCATCAGAAGATGTACCGGTACAGCTGCACGGCGAGTTCGTTGAGGATGTCCTCGTCATCGCTGGCGATGGCGATCTGCGTCGGTTGCGCCTCGACACCGACGGAGTTGACCGACAGCCAGTTCAGCGCACCTCCGGTGCGATAGGACTTGGACACCGTCAGGTGCTCGAGCGCGCCGCGGAAGCGGTAGGTGCAGGTGAGGGTGCGGATCTGCCCATCGCCCAGGAACCAATTCGTGACGTTCTCGATGCTGCTGGTCAGGATGGCCAGCTGCACCGCCTCGCCATCGTGCTCCGTGACCTCCTGGGCGACGGACCTCTCGTAGCGGTTGATCTCGCGGTTGATGTCTTCGGCCAGTGCATGCTTGAGGTCGATTGCCCGCTCGGTCAAGGCCCCGGCGCTGTTGTCGACCTCGAGGGTGACGCTGGTGACCGGGGCCTCCCTGGTGCAGCCCGCCGCCAGGAGGACGAGCAGCAGCACGAGCGGCGTCAATCGCGTCGATGGTCGCATTGGGGGGGACTCTTACCAGTACGGCGCAGGCGGGAAACGGGTATTCGCCGCATGTCCGGGAGCCTGGCTGAGGTCCGGCGGCAGCCGGGAGGCGGCCGGATCGCAGGGTCTTCGGCCGGCAGCAGGTCCGGATGGGAAGCCAGGCCGGTGGCGAAGCGGCAGGGGCGGCATGGCCGGCGGTGCTCGCCAGGCGCGCAGGGGCACGGCGTAGGGCAGGGTAGGAACGGGAAAACCCCGGCTTTCACCGGGGTTTCACGTGGCGACCTGGATGGGACTTGAACCCACGACCTCCGCCGTGACAGGGCGGCGCTCTAACCAACTGAGCTACCAGGCCAGGTGTCAAAGATCGCCCATGGTAGGCGATGAGGGATTTGAACCCCCGACATCCTCCGTGTAAAGGAGGCGCTCTAGCCAGCTGAGCTAATCGCCCATGGCTCGACCAATGAGGGGGCGGATTCTGGAACGTGTCCGGGGTGCCGCAAGGGGTAAGTTGGTGAGCGCCTCCGACCGGAATCTGCTGCGATTGTGCACAAGCCGGTGTGTGGTGCTCGATTAACGACCTGGCGACCTGACTTGATCCAGGGGAAACCAGCCCTTATACACTAGCGTGCGAACCCCGCCCGCAGTCCAGGGGATGGTCCGAACGTGATGGTCCTGCGCCCAAGCGATGCGCTGAACGAATCCGGAGATGCTCTGTGCCCGCCGATGTGACGCGAATCAATGACGGGCAGTCCCATTGCCGTTTGGCGGACCCCAACGGGGGAACGCTCAATGCGCTGGTCACCGAGATAGGCCTGCAAGGAGCGCTGCTCTCGACCCAGGTCCAGATCGAGACCAACGCCTACATCGATATCACCTTGGTGTTGCGCAACCTGGCGCCCCGCCAGCTGTTCGCCCATGTGGTCAGCTGCGGTCCCGAGGGGTTGCGCCTGCGCTGGCTGCATTTCGATCCGGGCGAGGAAGGCAAGCTGCGGTCGCTGCTGGAGACCTATGCCCGCAACCAGGGCGCATTGGCAGGCCCGGCCGGCCCAGCTGGCCAGGCGAGCAAGAACGTCAAGGAGGGTGCGCCGGCTGTGCCCGGAGGGGGCACCCGACGGGTAGTCAAGCCGCGGACGGAGTCCGGCGATAGCGCTCCGGTGACGGAGATGCCCGGCAGCACCGCCGGCTCGGGAACGCGCCGCCTGGTCAGGCCGAGCGCCACCGCCATCACCCCCTTCAGCGATGCCTCGCCGATGGCGGCCGGGGAGGCGGGCCGGATCGGCACCAGGCGCGTGGTGCGCCCCAGCCAGCAGGCCCTGACGCCCTTTGCGGATGTCCCCAAGTCTCCCACGGCTCCGGGAGAGGAGTCGCGCAGCGGGATCGGCGAGGATTCGCGCACCCACCAGGTCGTCATCGAGACCACCGATCGCTTCGAGAAGCTGATCGATGTCGGCATCGATAGCGGCAAGCCGGTGGCCAAGGCCGCGTCCGCCCCGGCCGAGCGGCCGGCCCCGCCCGCTCCCGAGGGCCATGCGCCAGCCGCCCAGGCGCCCTCGCCCGGTGAGGAGAGCGGTGGGCATGCCCTGGCGCCCAGCGACGGCCCTGCCGGTGCATCTGAGCCTGCAGCCGCTCCGGCGGTGGCGGCCAAGACCACCATCATCGGCCGCGACGGGCGCATGGACATCGGCGCCTCCATCCGCAGCCATGCCAAGACCGTGCGTGCCTCAGAACTCGCCGCCCGCCATGACCGCGTGCGCGTGCTCAACATGGGCACGATCAAGAGCCTGATCCAGGAGGCGGTGGAGGAGGCGGCCGCCCACCTCACCCGCTCGCTCAACGAATCGGAGCGCAAGCGCCTGCTCGAGGAGGCCGAAGAGGGCTTCCAGGAACGGCTCAAGGCCTTCCAGGCCGAGAAGGAAGGCGCCGAGCAGAAGACCAAGCGCCTGACTGAGCAGCTCGAAGCCGCGCGCCGGCTGCTCGACGAGGAGCGCAAGCGCACCATCAAGGCGGACCAGTTCACGGTCTCGGCCGAGGGCCTGGGCGAGATCGAGGACCGCTTCAAGCGCCTGCTCAACCGTTCGATCACCGAAGGCGGGATCGCGCCGGAGCTCGAGGAGCAGCTGCGCACGCTCATCGCCCACATCCTCGACAGCGAGCGCGACAAGATCCGCGAGCGCGAGCTCGAGGCGCAGAATGCCAAGATCGCCCTGCTCGAGAAGAAGGTCGGACGCCTGGCGGGGACGCTGGAAGAGACCGAGCGCCAGCGCGACGAGGCGCAGCGGTTCGCGGNNCGCGACGAGGCGCAGCGCTTCGCCGCCTTCCTCGAATCCCAGGGCGGTGGCGCGCTGCGCAACGTCTTCACCGCCGGGCTCAAGGATGAAGACCCCAACAAGGGCAAGAAGCTCGAGCTGATGAAGAAGATCCTCGACGAGAACCGCATGCTGCGCCAGAGCTTGGGGATATCACTGGCCGATCCCAATGCCCCCGATACCACCATCGCACCGGTCCCCACCGAGGCCACCACCACACCCATCGGCCGCGGCACCACCGACACCGAGAAGTTCCGGCGCGAGGTCAAGCAGGACGTCCAGGATCTCAAGCAATCCGCGGCCGAACTCGCCCCCCCCGAGGAGCCGGCGGCAGAGGACAGCGGTGGCGCGGCCGAAGAGGCCGTCCCCGAGACCAACCCGGATGACGAACCGTGGGAGTTCAAGCCGCTGGCCGACCCCGGTCCGGGCGCAACCGTCACCGGCATCAAGCGCATCAGCATCCCGGTCTCGCCCTCGAGCGCACCGCCGTTGGAGCGGGGGAAGTCCGGCGGTGGGAAATGAGAATGGTCCAGTCCCGCTTGTTATCCCCCATCTTATCGAGTATCACTGTACATCCCCATACCCACCATAACCTCGGTTGTCCACCAATGGCCAGCCTCACCAAGCTTCATCAGGAGCACGCACATGTCTGAAATTATCTACCTCGGCATCGACCTTGGCACGAGCCGAACCTCAATCACCTCCTCGACCGGCATCCGGACCACGGTTTGGTCGTATGTCGGTTACCCCAAGGATCACGTTGCCAAGAAGAAGATGGGCGGGCGCGACATCATCTACGGCAAGGAGGCGCTCGATAATCGTCTCGCGCTGAACCTGCACCGCCCCCTGGCTGGCGGTTCGATCAAGGTCAAGGGCGCCAAGGATACCAATGAGACCAAGAAGGCGGTCAAGGATCTCCTCGAGCATGTGGTCAGCCTCGCCAAGGCGCCCAAGGGCGCCACCATCTACTCGGTGATCGGCGCTCCCGCCGAGGCGAGCGTGGAAGGCAAGGCGACCATCCTCGAAGCGGCATCCAATTGCATCGATTCGGTGATCGTCACCTCCGAGCCGTTCGCGGTCGCCTATGGCCTCGACTTCCTCGATGACACCCTGGTGATCGACATCGGCGCGGGAACCACCGACCTCTGCCGCGTGCACGGCAAGATGCCCGATCCCGAGGACCAGCGCACCCACACCGTGGCGGGCGACGCCATCGACACCACCCTGGCCAACCTGATCAAGGAGAAGCACCCGGAGGCCCAGTTCTCCATCAACATGGTGCGCGACATCAAGGAGCGCCATGCGTCGGTCTCTCCTCGCATGGATGAGGTCATCGAGACCCTGCCGGTCGCCGGCAAGCCGACCAAGTTCGATCTCACGGAACTGGTCTACAAGGCCTGCTATACCCTGATCCCCCCGACCATCGCCGCGCTGCAGGACCTGATCGCCACCTACGATCCGGAATTCCAGCAGAAGATGCGCAACAACATCCTCCTGGGCGGAGGCGGCTGCCGCATCCGCGGGCTCGGCCTGGCGATCGAGAAGGCGCTCGAGGAATATGGTGGCGGTAAGGTGCGCACGGTCGAGGAGCCTGAATTCGCCGGTTCGAACGGCGCGCTCAAGGTCGCCCTCGACATGCCCGAGCATTTCTGGAAGGAATTCAAGTCGACCAAGGCGGCTCCGGCCAAGGCCTGAACTCACGCTGATCGCTGATTGCGCTGGCAGCCCACGTCGTTCGACGTGGGCTGCTTGCGTTCAGGTTGCCGGGATGGCTGCTCCCTGCGGGAGCAGGCCAAATGGCTCCGGGCGGGTCGAGTGACCCGCTCGAGGCGCATGCGTCTGGGGGCTACTTGGTCGCTGGGGCTTGGGTAGGCGCTGCTGGAGCTGGCGTGGCATGCGCCGCCGGCGCCGGCGCGACTGCTGGCGCAGCCGGCGCCACGGCAGGGGCGGCTGGCGCTGCAGGTGCGGCTACCGCTGTGGGAGCGGTGGCTGCGCTGGGGTTGGCCTTCTCGCTGATCTGGCGCTTGAGGCGCCAGTATTGCTGGCGAGCCAGCTGCACCAGCTGCTGGGCGGAAGAATCCATGCGTGAGGTGATGGATTCGAGCTTAGTGGCCGCGTCTTCGAGCCGGCCCTGCATTTCCATCGCCTTTGCGGCTCCCAGGACGGCGACGATCTGGCTGTCAGCCGCTCTGGCACCGGCCTGCCGCTCGAGCTGCAGATAGGCCTTCTCGGCCTCGGCGTAGTCCTTGGTCTGGAGCTGCACCGCAGCGCCACTGAGGCTGGCCTTGAGCAGGAGGTCGGCATCTCCGCTGGTGCGCGCGAGCTCGACCGCCTTGGCGGCATGCGCCTTGGCATCGCTGACGGAATCGGCTTCCAGATCGTGCTGGACGAGGTCGATGAATGCGCGACTGCGGAAGAAGGGGGTGATGGTGGCGTCGGCGGCGACGTTCTGCATAGCGGTCAGGGCGGCTGTGACGGCGGGTGACGGAGTGGTGGGCTTGCTGCCGGTCGGATCGCGATCGTGCGACGCCTCCTCCATCTGGTTCTCGGCCTTGACGAAGGCATTGGCGCTCGCGGCATCCGGGCTGTTCTGCAAGCGCGAATGGATGACCACGGCGATGACGATGCCGACCACCAGGGCCAGGATCACCAGGGCCAGCCTGCGGGCCAGGCGCTGGGCGACCGATTCCAGGCGATCGTAGATGGGGTCAGAATAGCTGGTGGTCGGGCCGGTGGTGTCAGGCAGGGGGGGCATGGGGCTCTCAGCAGGGCAGCATTAGGGACGCAGGCTCAGGGGGCCGGCAGGGGTGCCGGTCGCAGGCGGTAGCGGATGGTAGTGCGGGAGTCCGTGCGTCCAGTCTCAACCAGGAGATCCTCATTCCCTTTATGCCAGTGCTGGGAGGTGTCATCAGAGCTGACCAGGTGCCACTCCCGTTCCTCGAGATCGCGTTTGACGAAGGCGAGCAGGACCTTGGCGGATTGGGGCGAGACCGTGGGTCGGCGTTCGAGCTGGACATCGAAGCGTCGCACCGAGCCACCGGCGAGCGAGATCGCCAGCTGATCGGCGTCTGGCGACAGCATGTAGCTGTTGGGCGGCAGCGGGATGTCGGGGAACTGCTCCGGCAGGAAGGCGGCCGGAGGGGGTGGCTTGATGGGATCACGTGCCGGGGATTCGCCGCAGCCGGTCATCAGGTGGAGCGCCGATCCGAGGACGAGCACCAGGGCCAGCCGGCGGGGAGTCCTGGTCATCACGCCTGGCGATAGGTGAAGATGGAGCCGGCGATGGTGATGACGTCCCCGGCTTTGAGCATGGTATCGGTGACCTTGACGCCATTGACCTTCACCGCCCGCCAGCCCCCGGTGTTGATGAGGTGGTGCCCGCCGCTGGCCTTGACGATCTTGGCCTGGATGGGCTTGACCAGGAAGCCTTTGGCGGGGATGTCCGCCGCGCCTGAGCCGAGGGTGGTCTCCTCCTTGTTCAGCGGCACGGTCACTTGGCGGCCGCCCTGATCGAGGCCGATGGCCATGCGCTTCTGGCCGGGATCGGATGCCATCGCCTTGGCCAGCGCCGATTGGTCGACGAACATGGTCATTTCGCCGCCCATGCCGACCACGGTCTTCTTCTTGTCGTTGCTCTCGGCCACCCCGTGCGCGTCGTAGATCAGGCTGTGCTTGCCCATCACCACGCGATCCTTGTCCTTGAGGATGTGCCGGGTGACCCGCTGGCCGCTGACGAAGGTGCCGTTATTCGATCCCTTGTCGACTACGGCCCAGTTATCGCCATCCCTGACGACCGAGCAGTGGTGACGGGAAACACCGAGGTTATCGACGACGATCTCGCAGTCTGTCGCCCGACCGACGCGCATCTCGTCCTTGTCCAAGGTGAACTCGCCTTGGGGATCAGACCCGAACATCACCGTGATCTTCGCCATGCCAGCCACCCTCCGAGATGATGAACCATAGGATCCACCCCAGGGCGGTCAATGTTCCCCCGGCGATCAGCCCAAGTGGCCGACTGATGGCCGGTTGCCAGCCTTGCCTTGCCCTGAGCACCGTCGATCATCAGGCATGCTTCCTACCCGGCAGACTGCCGTCCAGCTCATCGGCCCCGATGAGCTCCATCTCACCACCCAGAAGGCCGTCCCGACCCCGGGTCCGACCCAGATCCTCGGACGCGTCGAATGCGTTGGTCTGTGCTTCTCGGATATGAAGCTGCTGCATCAATTCAGCCAGCATCCGCGCAAGACGCCGGTCCTGGCGCACCTGAATGCCGCGATCCTGGGGGACATCCCGAGCTATGTCCCCGAAGCCCGCCCGACCGTTCCCGGACATGAAGTCGTGCTCCGCGTAATCGCGGCGGGATCTGCGGTGACCAGTGTGGTGGTAGGTGGCCGCTATTTGGTGCAGGCTGATTTCCGCGACCTCAAGACCCAGAATTCGAATGGCGCTTTCGGATACAACTTCGAGGGTGGGCTGCAGCAATACGTCCTGCTCGATGAGCGGGTGACGGTGGCCGCCAGCGGCGAGAGCTACCTGCTCCCCGTGCCAGAGGACAAATCAGCCAGCCAGCTCGCCCTGGTCGAGCCCTGGGCCTGCGTCGAGGACGCTTTTCTGACCCATGAGCGCCAGGGGCTGCTCCCCGGCGGGACGGTGCTGGTGGTCGGGGCGGGGCGACTGGAGGGCATCGATGTGGGAATCTCCGCCCGGCGGCTCAGCGTGAGCCCGCGCCCAGGGATGACCACCGTCGAGCTGTCGGCGCTGGCCGCCCAGTCGGTGGACGATCTGCTCTTCGCGGGGCATGATGCCGGCGCGCTGGAGCGCCTCTTCCCCCTGGTGGCGAAGAACGGCCTGGTGCTGATCGCCACCTGCGGCGCTCGCTTTGGACGCCCGGTCAACGTCCCTGTAGGTCGGGTCCATTACGGCAATATCCGCATCGCCGCGACCACCTCTGATGATTTTGCGCGCTGCCTGCAGGCGATCCCCGCCAGCGGGGAACTGCGTGAGCAGGATCACGTCAATGTCGTCGGCGCGGGCGGGCCGATGGGGGTGATGGCGATGGTGCGCGCCATCGCCTCGTCCAAGCCGCTTGCCCTGGTGGAGGGAGGGGTGCGCAACCCCGAGCGCGCGCGCGCGCTGCAGGAGCGGGTGGCGCCCCTCGCGCGCGCCCGTTCGGTCGATGTGCGGTTGTTCAATCCTGAGCAGGAGCGGCCCCGTGGTCCGGTCGACTACTGCTTCCTGATGGCGCCAGTGCCCGCCCTGGTACAGGAGGCGATCGGCGATGCCGCGGCGAAGGGAATCATCAACGTCTTCGCCGGCATCGGCGCAGATGTACCCTGCGCCATCGATCTCGACGACTATGCGCGCAAGCAGCTCTACTTCATTGGCACCTCGGGCAGCACCATGGAGGACATGCGCGTGGTACTCGGCAAGGTGGTGACGGATCAGCTCGATACCAACCTCTCGGTGGGTGCGGTCAGCGGCATGGCCGGTGCTATCGATGGGCTCAATGCGGTGAAGAACCGCACCATCGCCGGCAAGATCGTGGTCTATCCCGCGCTCGGCGATTTCCCGCTCTTGGAGCTGGATGAACTGGTGGTCAGATATCCGAGCATCGGGCCGCTGCTGACCAATGGCTGCTGGAGCAAGGCGGCGGAGGAGGAGCTGCTGCGCATCGCTGCGCCCACGTGAGGACAGCGGCTTGCAGCGGTCGTGCTACTGCTCGGCAGCCCCATCAAGCAGGCATGCGGAACGTCCTTCCGGCTTGCACGTCCCGTCCTCATCTGCACAGTTCCGCCCGACTGATACTGGGCTCCCATCGTCTAGAGGCCTAGGACACCAGATTTTCATTCTGGCGACACGAGTTCGAATCTCGTTGGGAGTATTTATCATAAGTACCTGTATTTACTATACTTATGATTATGCCGCTGTACGGGCGTTGTGAAGATATCCAGTGTCCTGCCACAGCTATTCACTCCCATATAATCCAACGCCATGGGCATGGCTGGCTGCTACCTTTAGACGATTGGTATGGAATCTTCACGCTCAGAAGAAGCGCATACATCAAGCGCTGATGGAATTCCGGATTGACCGGGTGGGCCGAGCGTGGGCAGCACCAATGCATTTAATTCCTGCGAATGACCTTCCCGCTGTTTAAATCATTTTCATCAAATTCCACACGCATGTCGCCTGGATTTTGTAATTCGGAATTAGCTCCCCAATACACGATGATATTAGAGCCGTTCTTCCAAGCTCGCGGTCTGACGCGTGTCCTTTCATCAATCGCATTCGGGTATTCCTTAAGAATCAGCTCCGTCGCTTTTTCTATATATGGACCGTAGGGATATGCTCTTGAGCCGCGGACAACAGAGAAGATGGGCAACAGCATTGCCGTGAGCAATAGAAATATTGCTGCAATTACAGTCCAACCGGCCAGTGTTTTCGGGAAAAAACTACTGCTCATTATACCCTCGATTCAGTTCAGGCGAGCGCCCATGCGGTAACGGCTTCGCGAATAGCAGCATGTAAGGTGCGATGCTGCCGCTTTGCTTTGCGGCGAGCAGCTGCAGCTACAGCCGCAGGCAATCTGACAGCCGTCAAGACGCTGGCCCTGCTATGGCCTTTTACGGGACGACCACGGCGAGGATTCACGATCGCTTCGTGAGAAGGATCGCCCGGAGCAGTCCCCGTGATCGCTGAGGCGGCAGCGTTGAGCAACTCACGGTACTCCGCGGCTGAAGAAGGAATCGGCGCCGACTTGAGCCGCTTGGATAGGGCATGCAGTTTCATCGCTTTTTCCTCCGTTGTTTGCGTCCGCCCCGGTCGGCAGGATGGCAAGTTATGACATACACTTCATCCGGTTCCGCTAGCTGGATTACGGCTCGGTAATGGCGGCCGTTGACAGTTCCGAACCCGACTGCACGAAGGCCGCCTGATTGTGGTTCTGCTTCAAAATCCGATGCCAGAATCACCGCTTCCGCAATTTCCCTCGTCACGCCATGCAGAGCACAATGCTCCAGATTCCAGGACTGCCAGACAAAGCGCATGATAAATGTATAACATTTATATCCGCATCGTCTAGGAGAAGATGCTTGACCCTATTCCCGACTGATGTCGCCGGCCTGGCCTCGTCTGGCTACGGTAGAAAATGCCGTTTTGGCCGAAATGTAGCCAAGCAAGAGCTGGGAGGATATGGAATTGCAGCCACTTTCGTCTGGCTACGTTCATTCTCGTTGGGAGTACTGTACTTAGGACTGCATTATCAGCCGGAGAGCAACAGGCTGGCAGCTAATTTCCTAAGCTTTCGGCATAGTCGTCTCAGCTAACGCCCCGCAATCGAGAATCATGGGGTATCGATGAGTGGACAAAGTCGCCCCGATACGCGAGCGGGAGCGCAAGGGAAGGTGTGCCCTACTGGCTGCACTGCGATCGGTCTAGCAGATCCACTCCGCGTTCAGCTCTTGGCCTTACGAGAATGACAGAGAGCGTGCAGGACCATCAACGCACCGACGGCGAGGACGGACGCGGACGACCAATACCATAGCTGGTGATTCTCTGCGAGGTACCACCGGTACTATCTCCCGTGGTTCATGACCCCGGCTTCCCAGCCTGCAGGCATGCCCGGATTCCCGGCATGCGTGGGGGTGATGGCGCTAGTGAAGCTGACGAATGCAAAGAAGGCCGGGATGCTCGCTATGACGATGAGGTACTGCAGGCAGGCGAGCGCCGGGCGATTGCGGAATGACGGCGCACGTTTCTTGAAGGTTCCAAGTAGTCTTTCCCGGTGACCATGGAGTCCGATCGCGTCAGCTCTTCTTCAGCAGCGAGCGGTAATATGCGCTCGGCGCCACCCCGATGCGCTTGCTGAACAGTCGGCTGAAGTAATGCGGATCGGAGAAGCCGCAGGCCTGTGCGACCTCGCTGACCAGGGACGGCGAATCGGTGAGGAGCGTGCGTGCGCGCTCCAGGCGGGCGGTGATCAGCTCCTCCTGCGGGGATGCGCCCGACAAGTCGCGGTAGACGGCGCGGAAGCGCGAGACGCTCAACCCGGCGATGCGCGCCATCCCTGCGATGCTCCAGACCAGACACGGTTCGCTGCGCATGCGTGCCCGCACATCACCGACGCGCTCCTGGGCGGAGCGCAGGCGGGGTGTCGTCACCTCGTTCCCGCGCGCAAGGCAGCGCGCCAGCGTGGCCATCAGCCGGACCGCCAGGGCCGCGAAGAGGATGCCTGCCTCGGGATCGTCGCGCATGCGTTCGCGGCTCATGCCGCGCAGGTGTTCGGCGATGAATTCCACCGGCCGCGGATAGACCACCTGATTGACCGGCAGATCGAGCTGGGCAACCAGCGCCGCCATGCCGCTGCCGCGCAGGTGGGAGTAATGGTTGAGCATGCGATCCGCGTTGCCGCGGAAATGCTGCGGGTGGCCAGGTGCGAAGAGGATGCAGGCGTCGGGGCGGGTGAGCTGTTCGCCGCGGCAGTCGCGCAGGCGCATCGGCAGTGGGAAGTGCAGCAGCAGCCAATCCCCCGAACCCTGAGGCCGATCGATGCGGAACTCGGCGCCATGCCGGGCATTGACCCCGATGGGGCCGGCGGTGATGTCCAGGGACAGGGCAGGAGGCATCGGTCCAGTGTAGGCGATCCGTCCACCTGGACAATCGCGCGCTCCATGGCCATCGCTCCCGAGCGCCTATGGTCGGTGCTATTCCCCAGCCGCATTCACCGGCTCACATCCACGGAAGCTCCCATGCCCATCCACACACGATCCGTGTCCATCCTGGCGTCCTGGGCGGCGATCGTGGTCCTGATCCAGTCGGCAAATGCGTCTGACAGCTGGCATCCGGCGGATGGGCCGCTGCTGACCGGGTGGACGAAGGAGGTCACTCCGGAGCATGTGCTCAGCGAGTATCCGCGGCCGACCCTGGTGCGTCCTCTCTGGCAATGCCTCAATGGGCTATGGGACTACGCCATCACCCCGCTCGCGCAGACGCGGCGCCCTGACGCCTATGCAGGGCGCATCATGGTCCCCTTCTGCATCGAATCAGCCCTGTCCGGGGTGATGAAGCCGCTGCTGCCGGATCAGCGGCTGTGGTACAGGCGGCAATTTGCCATCCCCGCCGCGTGGCTTGAGGACCGCATCGTGCTGCATTTCGGCGCCGTCGACTGGAGCACCGAGGTCTTCGTCGACGGGAAATCGCTGGGCACCCACCGTGGCGGGTACGATGCCTTCTCCTTCGACCTTGGCCGCGCCCTGCATGGCAGCGGGGCGCACGAGCTGGTGGTCTCGGTGAGCGATCCGAACGACACCGGCTGGCAGTTGCGCGGCAAGCAGTCGCTGCATCCAGGCGGTGCCTTCTATACCGCGACCTCCGGCATCTGGCAGACGGTGTGGCTGGAGCCGGTGCCGCATTCCGCCATCGATTGCCTGCATCCGGTCGCCGATGCCGCTGCCGGCGTGCTGCATCTGACCGTTAGCGCACGTACCACACCCGAGCCCATGACCATCTCGGCCAGGCTGTCGGACGGCAACACCGCAGTCGCCAGCGGTGAGGCGGCGATGAACGCCGAGATCCGTGGCGACATCAAGGAGAACCTCGCCTGGTACAAGGCCAAGGAGGTATGGAACCAGGTGGTCATCGACCTGCCCGTCAGCCAGGCGAAGACCTGGTCGCCCGACAGCCCATTCCTCTACGGCCTGACGGTCGAGCTCAGGGATGGCTCGGGCAAGATCCTCGATGCGGTGCAGAGCTATGCGGCGATGCGCTCGATCGCCGTCGGGCATGAGGGCGGGAACACCGTGCCGGTGCTCAACGGCAAGCCGATCCTCCTCCAAGGCGCGCTCGAGCAGGGATTCTGGCCAGACGGCATCTATACCGCACCCACCGACGGGGCGCTCAGATTCGACGTCGAGGCGGCGAGGAAACTCGGCCTCAACACCATCAGGAAGCACATCAAGATCGAGCCGGAGCGCTTCTACTACTGGTGCGACCGGTTGGGATTGATGGTCATCCAGGATTTCCCAAGCGGTGGCGACGGCGACTCCTTCACCGACATGCCGACCATGCCGGAGGCGGCGAGCGAGTGCGAGATGGAGCGGCGCATCCTGCTCCAGCAACGCTGGAACCATCCATCGATCATCTGCTGGGCGATGTTCAACGAGGGATGGGGGCAGTACGACACCATCCGCCAGGCAGCGTGGGCCAAGCAGCTCGATCCCACCCGGCTGATCGACGAGGCGAGCGGATTTCCGCGGCATGGCGGCGGTGATGTTCTCGATTGCCATGGCGGCATACCGCCACGGGACGCCAGACGCATCAGCATCGACAGCGAAACCTGCGGCTTCGGACTCGCCGTTCCCGGGCACTCCTGGCCGGGGAAGGGGTGGGCCACCGGCACCTACGACCCGATCACGGATGGCATGACCAAGGGCGACTATGACGCGCTCTATCCCCTCGATGACAAGGCCAAGCGATGGTACACCAAGGAGCTGGTGGACTTCTACCGTTTCCTGCCCAGAGATGGGCAGCGCACCGGGGTCAGCGGCAATTTCAAGGTCCAGCTCTACGATCTCGAGAACGAGTGCAATGGCATGCTGAGCTACGATCGCGCGGTCTGGAAGGTCGACCCTGCGGCGATCGCGGGGGCGTGCCAGGGGAAGTGACCTCGCTAGGCACCTCGGCCCCCTGGGCAGGCCGGGGGCGGAGGCGTGCGCAGCGCTCGGCGTTCTGGCCGGGGCTGCAGCCGGTACGACGGATCAGCGCTTGGCGACGTCGGTCCCGGCGGCGGGCTTGCTGCGGTTGAGGAACTTGCGCACCACCGTCAGCAGCACCGCACCGCCGATGATCAGGGGCTTGATCAGCAGTTTGAGCAGGCCGGTCTTCAGCAGCACCGCGCCGGTGATCAGGCCGGCGATGCCGTATTCGGCGACCTTGTCGCCGCTCGACGAGCTGAAATCCTCGTAACGGTTGCCGGAGGTGAAGGCGGTCTTGGCGAGCACCGACTTGCTGTTCTCGGCGACCATCTTGAGCTGCGCATCGTCGGCGACCGCACGCAGGATGAGCACGCCTTTGCGGCCGAGGACGCGGATATCGTAGTTGAGGGTGATGCCCTTGGCACCCTCGAACTGCATGCGCCTCGCCCAGAACAGCTTGTGGGTCTGGGAATCGTACTGCGGCGCCTCGGCCCATCCCAGCAGCTCGATGGTGGGGTAGCCCTGCTTCTTGCGCTCGGGATTCTCCTGCTTGAGGCTCTCCTGCATGTCGCCGAGGATCTTGGTGTAGTCGTTCGACTTGGCGTCGTCATCCTTGACGTAGCCGGTGGGGTCAAAGGTCACCACAATCGCCCAATCGAAGGCATCCTCCTGCTTGGGCGGGACGACCAGCCCGAGGACGCCCTGGTCGGGCGGATTGCCCCACACCTTCTCGACCACGAAGCGGGCTTCCTGGCTCTGCAGGTAGTGGTAGCCCTCCGGCAGTTCTATGGTCGCGAGATTGTCGCCGATCGTCACCTTCCCGCCGAGGTAATGGAGCCCGGTCTTGGGCTTGCCAGCCTCGGTGGCCGATCCCGGTGGCGTGGCCGCCGCAGGTGCCGGAGCGGGCGGGGCGGTGGCGGCGGGCTCGGACGGTGCAGGAACGGGAGGCTTCGCCTCGTCCGCGCTCCATGTCTGGGAGGCCATTACCAGCAGCAGGCAGGCGAGGGTGGGGACGCGCATGGTGTGGATCCTCATCTGTGTGCAGGTGCCAGCGGAGTATGATGCGACCCTATGCATTGGCCCATCAGGTGTCAAATAGCGCATGGATGCTTCAGCACCGTGATTGCCACAGCGGCGGCAGGCAAGGCGCGCTTGGGTATCCACCGCTGATCCAGCCTGGTGACCAAGCGCTCAGGCCGCGAGACCTTCCCCGATGGCCTTGACAGGGATGCTGGCCGGGCAGGATCAACGAATGGACCGCCAGACCGCTGCCATCATCAAGCGCCGTGTTCAACAGCGGTCATCTCCACCTGAAGAAGCGGTGAGCTCGACCGCGACCCAGCGCATCTCAGGCGGGCAGAAGAGCGTTTCCAGCATCCGCGGCGAGTTGCGGCACGGCATCGTGCATGAACTGGACAACGGCCCGGTCCGGTTCGCCTCTGACGTCCATGGTCTGCGCACCTCGACCGGGGCGCTGATCGTCCCGGTTGGACTGGCCTATTGGGCGATGCGGCATGCGCAGGTCGATCGGCCAGGGAGCTGCCCGATCGTCCTCATCCGCGAACGGGATCTCGCCGCCGCCCGGCTGATCCCCAACTCGGCGACCTTCGCCACCCAGGTGCCCAACAGCCGCTATCTGAAGGTCGAGGGCCACTGGAACCGTTCGCGCTCGAACCGCTGGTGCTTCGAGTACGAGACCGTCGAGGCGACCAGCGAGCATCACATCGGCTTCATCCCCCTGGATGTCGCCGTGGAGAAGGCTCTCGCCGCCGTGGGGGCGAAGGTCAATGTCGGCCTGCGGCGCATGACCGTCATTCCCTGAGCGCAAGACGCTCGCACCCGTCTGGGCCGCCATCGCCCACTGACCGCCAACCGTTCACTCGGAGAGGTGGTGGATGCGTACCTTGACATCGGCGCTGCCGTGGGCGTCGATGCCCGCAGCGCACCAACGCACGAGCGCGGTCGCCAGCGCGGCTGGACGGACGGGCAGCTCTTGGATGACCAGGGTGGTCTCCAGGAGCGGCATCGGACCGTCGCCGGAGCGGATGCGCAGGCGGTAGGAACCGCTCGGCAGGCGGCCGAACAGCTCATCGGCATCGAGCGTGGCGCCGAAGGAGTCGAACTCCTCGCCTTCACTGAAGAGCACCTCCTGGCTGACCAGCGGCTGATCGGCATCGGCTCCGATCACCTCCACGGTCGCCTGGTCGATCTCCTGGGCTGCCAGCTGCACATGGCCATCGCGCAATGCCGTTTCGTCCAGCCACACCCCAGGTTGTCGATCGGGGATGGTGATCGAAAGCGTCCCGGCTCCGGGATAGGCAGCCAGGGGATGCTGTGGCGCCGCCTCCGGCCAGCGCTCGGCGATGTCGATGCGGTACTCCTGGCCTGGGACGAAGGCTCCCGCCAGTGCAAGCCCGTGGCCGTCCGGATGGACGGTGTACGCCACCGCCGGGGTGATGGTGATCGCTTCGGCGAGCAGGGTCAGCGGGATGGCAGCGCTGCCGGTCTCCAGGTGGAGGGTGACATCGCCGTGCGCGGGGGCGAGGGCGCTGATCCCCTGGACCGCCAGGACATGCCCGAGGTCGAGATGGGTTGACCAGGCGCTCGCCAGGCCCAGCAGGCCGGCGATGCCGGAGGTTCCCTGCGGCAGGCCGAGCTGCGCCGGTCCGAGCTCGTGGTGGTCGCTGCTGGCGATGGACAGGCGCACGCGTGCGCTGGGCGCGTTGTCGAGGGCGGTGACCGCGATGGTCGCGTGCGGGTGGTTCTCATGCTCATCGCCATCGCTCACCGCGAGCTGGCGAGCGATCTGCTGCTGGTCGACGGCCTGGTTGAAGTCGAGGACGATGATCGCTTGGCCGTCAGGGGCATAGGTTTCGACGCGCGCTTCGAGGATGTCCAGGGCCGGTGTGCGCAGCTCCAGGTCGAGATCGTTGGCCAGGCGGAAGCCGGATGAGCTGCGCAGGTCGTCCTTGCCGAGGTGGACATGGATGGCAGTCGCCAGCGGCAGGTCCGAGCTGGGAGCGAATTGCAGGGTGCGCCTATCGCGCCATGACCACCTGCCGGTCACCGGCGGTGTCAGGATCGGGACGGCAGCCGGGGCGGCCTTCAGCGCATCATCGTCGACGAGGTCGAGATTGAAGGCAAAGCATAGCGCTGCATGGCCCTGGACGGCGGGACCGGGGGTGGCGACCGGTTCGAGCACATGCGTCGGCAGGAAGCTCAGCCACGCATAGGCCAGCCACGCCATATTCACCGCCACCAGGGCGGCGATCAGCAGGCGGGTGCGCGTGGAGGAGGGGGACATGGTGGGGAGGCTGGGGAAGTGGG
>PLEW01000115.1 GCA_003136555.1 Planctomycetota bacterium
GGCACCCTGGTGTTCGTCAGCCATGATCGCGAGTTCATCGATGCCGTCGGCACCAGGACCATGGTCATGGAAGATGGTCCCGCCGGCCGCCCGGTGCTGACCGACTGGAAGGGCAATTACCAGGACTTCCGCGCCGCACGGGAGCTCGAGTGAGCGCTGGCGCACTGCTGGTGCCTGGGCGCCAGCCAGCCGGCTGGACATGAGCGCCAGGCTTGCCAACGCCCCGGCCACCATACACTGCCGGCCCATGTTTCCGCTGTCTCGGCCTTCTGGATATCCGACACGAAGCCTGTCCAGGGCCTTCGTCGCGGTCCTGGCGCTGCTGCTGTCGGCGGTCGGTGGCATCCGTTTCGGCCTTGACCGCCTGGGTGGACTCGACGAGGAGCCGGCGCTGGTCGCGGCGCTGAGCACCGCCGAGCAGGCGCTCGGCGGCCTCGATTCTCCCGCAGCGGCCACCCAGGCGGCATGCGTTCGCGCCAGCGGCGCGGCATGGGTCCATCTTGCGCGCCAGCGGCCACCCTGTGACAGCGCCGGCACCCTGAGCGCACCCACCCAGCGCCAAGGTAGCGCGGGTGGCCCAAGGGCCCCCTAAAAGCTTGCTATAAAAGCGCTTGTGGCATCCAGTGCCGCCACCACGCCGTATCGTGGGGCGAGGCCGGATGATCACGTCACCTCCTTCATAGCCCCACCCACGGGGCCAACCCGAAAGCCCCTGTATGTACCGCATCCTCCTGCTCATGACCGCCCTCGTCACCTCCTTCGCCGCTGAGAGCGGTGGTCCCGAGGCGGTTCCCGCAACAACCTCTGGCACGGGGGCTCCGCTGCCGGGCGGGGCTCATCCGCAGGATGGCCTGTTCAACCCGATGACGGTGCTGATGTTCGGCGGCTTGGGCCTGTTCTTCTGGCTATTCCTCATCCGACCGCAGAAGAAGGAGGAGAAGAAGCGCCAGGAGCTGATCGCCAGCATGAAGCCTGGCCATAAGGTCATCACCATCGGCGGCATCCATGGCGAAGTCACCGCGGTGGGCGAGACCACCGTCGAGGTCCGGGTCAACGATGAACGCCAGGGACTTGTGCTGACCTTCAACAAGAGCGCCATCGCCACCAACGTCACTGCCATCGCCGCCAACGCCCCCGCGCCCAAGTAGCCTGTCCCGGCCCATTTCCCAGTCCGCCGTCCCCCGTCCGAGGCTCCCCATGCTGCGTCGTCTGATCGTCTTCACGGTCGTCCTGGTCATCGCCCTGGTGCTGCTGTTCCTCCAGAACAAGGTGCTGGTGGGCGAACAGGAGCTGCAGGCCCAGCTTCAGCTCGAGGACAAGCCGAATGCCCCGAACGATGCCGGGCACACCTACAAGCTGGTGTTCTCCGATCTCGGCGGCAACGGCGTGCCGACCACCAGCTACGAGCGCGACCAGGTGATCGCCCGCTTGGCGGGCCATCACGGTGTCGAGCCGCTGCTGGTGAACGTCAGCGAGATCACCTCCGACCATGCGCTGTCACTGACCACCGGACCCAAGGTCAGCGACAGCGATCTCAAGCACCGCCTCCAGGGCGTCCCCTTCAAGCGCTCGAATCCGCCGCGCAGCCTGTTCCACCTCGGCCTGGGCATCGATATCAGCGGCGGCGTGGAATTCATCTGCGAGCTGCGCAACGAGAATGGCCAGCGTGTTCCGGCCAACGACGAGGTCATGCATGTGCTGCGCAAGCGCCTCGATACCCGCGGCTTGACCGAGCCGGTAGTGACCAAGCTGTCGAATGGCGACGTCCAGGTGGTCATCCCTGGCGGCACGGTGGCGGATGCCGCGCGCACGCGCAAGGTGCTCGAAGATACTGGACGCCTGGAATTCCGCGAAGTGCTCGAGGATTACGAATACGTCGCCCTCGGCCAGCCGGACGCCAAGGTGGTGGAACGCGCCAATGGCGGCTACGACTTCGCGCCCGGCGTCTACCACAACCGCTCCGATGTCGTGGCGCCCAAGCGCGTCGACCCCGGCTTCACGCCCACGCAGTTCTACCGCCTCGGCAAGGCCGAGCTCACCGGCAAGGACGTCGCCGACGCCTCCCAGCAGCTCGAGCAGGGCGAACCGGCAGTGGCGATCTCATTCAATGCCATCGGCTCCACGCGCAACGAGGCCTTCACCTCGCGGCTGTACCAGACCGGGCCGCAGCATGGCAACAAGACCGGCACCGGCTGCCTGGCCATCCTCTTCGACGGCGTGGTCCAGTCCGCTCCCTATGTCGAGAGCCCGAGCTCGGCCCAGTGCTCCATCCATGGACGCTTCACCCAGGATGAGATCGATCGCCTGCGGACTTCGCTGCAGGCCGGCTCGCTGGCGGTCAAGCCGCAGGTGCTCTCCGAGCGCGTGGTGGGCGCCACCCTGGGCGCCGAGACCGTCAACCGCGCGATGGTCTCCATGGGCGCGTCGTTCGTGCTCATCGTGCTGTTCATGGCCGTCTACTACCGCCGCCTCGGCATGGTGGCGAATCTCTGCCTGGTGGTCACCGCGGTGCTCATCTACGCCACGCTGTCGGTATTCGATGCCACCATCACCCTGCCCGGCCTGGCAGGCCTGGTGCTCACCATCGGCATGGCGGTCGACACCAACATCCTTGTGTTCGAGCGCATACGCGAGGAGCTGCGCGAGGAAAAAGGCCTGCAGTACGCCATCGAGCATGGCTACGACCGCGCCTTCCTCACCATCGTCGACGCGCATCTGACCACCTTCATCACCGCCCTGATCCTCTACTACATCGGTTCCGGCCCGGTGAAGGGCTTCGGCCTGTCGCTGATGATCGGCATCGCAATCAACCTCTTCAGCGGCATCTATGTCGGCCGGCTGTTCACCGATTGGCTGTGCCGCGGACGCCAGACGCTCAGCCTGGCGAGCTGGGTTCCGGCCCTGCGCCTCCCCTATGTCGGCTGGCGCCACATCGGCTACGCCTTCTCGATCATCACCGGCGTCCTGGGTGCCGGCTGGTTCGCCTTCGGCCACCTGATCATGCATGACAGCTTCGAACGCAATTTCGACATCGATTTCACCGGCGGCAACATGGTGCAGGTGATCTTCAAGGAGCCCAAGACCCTGTCCGACGTCGAGCATGCCATCAAGCAGGCTCATGGGGAGAAGCCCACCGAGCTCAACCTGCTCGACGAGCTGCGCATGCAGCCGTATGTGGCCAATATCGGCGATGATGCCTCGCGCAGCCGCCAATGGGTGTTCCGCGGTCGCGATGAGGAAGGCTCCCGCCTCGAGGCCGAACGCGACATCAAGGAGGAGAACCGCTCGGCGTTGCAGAAGGAGGCCAACGATCTGCGCAACCTGCCGGTGCCCAAGGAGGCCGATGCCCGCGAGCTCGACAAGAAGGCGGATGCGGTCTCCAAGATCCTCCAGGTGCTGCAGACCAAGATCTCCGCCCGCACCGCCGCCTTCAAGCAGCAGATCGCCGCCGCGTTCCCGGGACAGCTGGCCAAGGAAGGAGACGAAGTGCTCTCGGCCACCTGGCAGGACACGCGCCTGACCTTGCGCGTGGCGACGCTCCAGCCGCCCGAGACCGAGCAGGTCCAGCATCTCGCAGCGGTGCTCGCCAAGCGCGATGAGCTGGCGAGCTGCACCGTCTCGGCCCTCACCGTGCCGGTGCCGGGCGTCGAGATCACCGCCACCTACCGCCAGAAGCCCTCGCCGGCGATCGCCTTGGAGGAGTCCGATCCGGTGCTCAACCGGCTGGAGCAGCTGTTCACCGCCGCCGGCAGCGCGCAGGACCTCGCCAGGGGCGAAGCGCGGGCCGCCTTCGAGCTGTACAACGCCGCCGCCACCCAGGCCGGCAAGGAGCGCGTGACCGTGGCCAAGCCCTTCCCCTCGTCCGAGCACTTCTCGGGCCAGGTGGCGGGCCGGATGAAGCTCCTCGCCCTGCTCGCGGTGGTGCTCAGCTTCATCGCCATCCTCGCCTACGTGGCCGCCCGCTTCGAGTTCCGCTTCGGCATCGGCGCGGTGGTGGCGCTGGTGCACGACGTCGTCCTGACCGTGGGCCTGATCTCGATATTCCACATCCGCATCGACCTGACGGTGATCGCGGCCATCCTCACCATCATCGGGTACTCGATCAACGGCACGATCGTGACCTTCGACCGTATCCGCGAGAACATCCCCAAGCTGCGGCTCAGCCTGGCGGAGGTGATCGACATCTCGATCGCCCAGACCATGCAGCGGACGGTGCTGACCTCGGGTACGGTGATCATCACCGCCGCCATCCTGCTGCTGTTCGGCGGCGATGCGCTGACCCCGTTCACCGCGACGCTGCTGATCGGCCTGGTGCTCGGCACCTACTCCTCGGTGTTCGTCTCCGCGCCCCTGCTCATGACCTTCACCCGCAAGGGCGCTCTGCTCGCTACGCTGCCGCCCGAGGATGGTGCTGCGGTCCCGGCCGCCAGCGGCGCCGTCAGCCCATCTGCTCCCCATGCCTGAATGCCGCCCCTGCTTGTGTTGGGGGCCGCCTCTGGCATAGTATCCCAGCCGTAAAGGCGCCGGACGCCGGGATTCCTCCTGCATCCGTCCCGTTTCCCACCCTTGGAGATCGCTGATTGATCGGTCGACGCCGCAGCCGGATGCCGCTCCCCCTACCCGAAACTGCAAACCGGGCGCGCATCAATGATAAGATTCGAGTTCCGTCCGTCCGCCTGATTGATGAGAACGGGGCCCAGGTCGGCATTGTCGCGATCGCCGATGCCATGATGAAGGCCCAGACCGCTGGCCTCGATCTCGTCGAGGTCTCGGCGGATGCCAAGCCTCCGGTCTGCCGCATCCAGGATTACAGCAAATTCCTCTTCGAGCTGCAGAAGAAGGAGCGCCAGGCCAAGGCCAACGCCCACAAGGTCGACACCAAGGAGGTGCGGCTGCGCCCAGGTACCGGCATGGGCGACATCGAGATCAAGGCCAAGCACGCTCGCGAATTCCTCAACGAAGGGCATAAGGTCGCGATCCTGCTGCAGTTCCGCGGTCGCGAGATGAGCCACAAGGAAATCGGCATCGAGCAGATCAAGAAGTTCGCCGCCATGCTCGCCGATGTCGCCAAGATGGAGCAGGAGCCGCGCCAGGAGGGCCGGCGCATGATGGCCCTGCTCACCGCCATCAAGCACTGAAACGCCCTCAGGCCGCCGGCAGCGCCCGCGGCGGGGCACAGCGGGCGCCGATGATGGCGACCCCGGCGGTCATCGGGATCTGGACCAGGATGGCAGGCAGCAGCAGGCGCGCATCGCCCTGATAGAACCCCACCGCCAGCGCCACCGCCAGGCCATTGTTCATGTAGACCGCCGAGCAGGCGAATGAGATGGCCTCGGTCCGCGGCAGCCAGGCGGCGAACGGCCATGCGGTCAGTGCGCCGACCAGGCTCGCGACGCTGGTGGCGCCTAGCGCCACCAGCAGATCGCTCCCGCCCATCGACGCCCAATGATGGCGGTTGGCGGCCACCGAGAGGAAGATCAGCAGGCAGATGCAGACGATCGAGCCATAGCCCCAGCGCCGGTGATGGGCGGCGATCAGACCGGGCACGGCCAGGCGGGTCAGCTGCGCGAGCACGAACGGGGTGATCAGCAACAGGGTGATGAAGCCGGCGCGCTCACTGATCATCCCGCGCATGCCATCGCTGGTGCTGGGCACCGCCCAGTCGAGCAGGAACGGGATGCTGATCGGGCACAGCAGGCTGGTGATGATGGTGAGCGCCAGGGCGGCCATCCGGCTGCCGCCGAAGAGATCGGCGAAGGCCAGGCTCGAGAGCCCGGCCGGCATCATCGCCACCAGCATCGCGCCAGATGCCCAGGCCGGTGCCAGCAGCCGCATCGCCAGGTAGGTGACCAGGGGCAGGACCAGGAGCTTGACCAGGCTCAGAGCGAGCACCCGCAGCAGCAGGCGGGCGTCGCGGGCGCTCATGGCAACCTCCCGCATGCCCACCTTCAGGCAGGAGAAATAGAGGATGCCGCCGAGCAGGTAGGGGATCAGAGGGCGTCCGCAGCGGTAATCGCCAGGGAGCCAGAAACCCAGTGCCAGGCAGGCGTAAGCGGTTATCCAGAAGCGATGTGCGAACAGGCTGGCTAACCCCACACCGGCCCTCCTCGACCATGGTGCCATTACCAACCTGGCTGCCAAGGGCGCAGCGGGGATTGCACGTCAGCGCGCGGTCAGGACGCTGGAGACCGTCCGACCACCCGCCGAGCCGCGACCGCCTCCTGCGCTCTCGACGGGCACGATGTATGCTTGCACAGGGCTTTGAGACTGCAGTCGCATGACTACGACCGACCAATCTGTCTTCACCAAGATCATCCTCGAGATGCAGCTCGCCTCTGGCGACCAGATCGAGCAGTGCCAACGGCTGCAGGCCGCCGAGGTCGAGGTCGGCAAGAGCCGCCGTGGGCTCGGAGAGATCATGGTCGAGATGGGCCTCCTCACCGCCAAGCAGCTCGAGACCGCGATGGCCGAGCAGCGCCGGGCGATCAAGGAGATCGTCATCGGACCCTACCGCATCCTCGACAAGCTCGGCCAGGGTGGCATGGGTGCGGTCTATCGCGCCACCATACCCGACACCGGTGTCGATGTCGCCCTCAAGCTCCTGCCCAAGGAGCTCTCGAACGATCCCAACTTCCTCGCCCGCTTCCGCCGCGAAGCCAATATCGGCATGGAGCTGCACCATCCGCACATCGTGCGCACGGTCGATTTCGGCGAGGACAAGGGCGTCTTCTACCTCGCCATGGAAGTGGTCGAGGGAGGCACCCTCGACCAGCATCTGCAGGTGCACCGCACCGTCCCCGAGCGCACGGCGTTGAAGATCGTCCGGGATCTGCTCGGCGCACTCCAGTACGCGCACGAGAAGGCCCTGGTGCACCGCGACATCAAGCCGTCGAACATCCTCTTCGACCGCGAAGGCAAATCGAAGCTCAGCGATTTCGGCCTGGTCAAGGCCGCAGAGCCCGATCCTGCCTTCATGACCGCCGGTACGACGGTGGGCACACCCCATTACATGGCGCCCGAGCAGGCGCGTGGGCAGCCGATCGACATCCGCGCCGATCTCTACGCGCTCGGCGCCACCCTCTACCATAGCGTCACCGGACGCACGCCCTTCGCTGGCTCTTCGGCGGGCCTGTTGATGAACCAGCACCTGACCAAGCAGATGCCGCCGCCGGAATCGATCAATCCTGCCCTCACCCCGGGCTGCGCGGCGATCATCAAGAAGCTCATGGCCAAGGACCGCCAGCTGCGCTACGCCACCCCCAGCGAGGCGCTCGACGACGTGCTGCGCCACCTGCGCGGCGAGACGCCGAAGGCGCTGACGCCCGCCGCGCGACCCCATCCCCGGCCGGCCCATCATCCAAGCTCCGAGACCATCTCTCCGGCCAAGCCGGCCGCACCCGGTCAGACGGCGGGCCGGAAGGCGCCCGGGGCGACTCAGAGCGCCGGCGCACCGTCGCGCCACCGCGGCCCAGCGTGGACGAAGCAGTGGCCGCTGCTGATCCTGACCATCGCCGTCAGCATCCTCGCCGGCATGCTGCTGATGCTGGCAATCCTCACCAGCGGCTCGCGCCCGGTGGCGCACGCCGATGCAGCGTCGGAGCCGACCAGCGCACCTGCGCCTTCAGCCGCTCCCGCCGGCGCAAGCGCTCCGGCCGCCACCAGCCCGCCTGCCCTCCAGCCGGGTGCCGCGCCATCCGGGCGCGGCACGGCCAGGCCGCTGGGCTCGTCGCCGGCGCATTGAGCCTGCAGCGCGGCGTTTGCGCCGCGGGCTGAGGGTCGCCGGTGTCACTCCTCGCGACGATGGGCACGCAGCTGCACCAGCACGCCTGGGATGACCGTCACCACCGCCACCACGCCTGCCAGGAGCAGCAGCTCGCCATCGCTGTCGACGCGGATCAGGATCGCCATGCCCTCGATCACCAGCAGCACGCCATAGACCACCGTCTCGAAGATGCCGAGCAGCGGCGCGATGCGCCAGCCGATGATGCCGCCCACCAGGGCGCCGACGGCGCCCATCGCCAGCGCGCCGGTGGTGAAGTGGGGGATGCACCAGAGCACCAGGGTCGACAGGATCAGGCCCAGGCAGATGGCGAGCTGGATGGCGATCAGCGCCTGGTAGAGGAAGAAGCCGAGCACGCCGCAGATGATCGCCGAGGCGCACGCCGCCGTCCATGCCAGCGAGGCATCCCAGACCGGCAGGGTGAGGCTGAGGACGGCGCCCGAGGCCACGCCCGCAGCGGCGAGGGCCATGCTCCAGCGGATCAGCCGCCAGCCATAGAACAGCGGGATCGAACCGGCGGCGGCGATCAGCGGACCGCACCACCGCGGTGCACCCTCCCAGTGCCGCATGGCGTCGGCGTGCGGAGTGGGCACCGCCAGGCCGCCGGCATCGACACCGCACAGCGCTGCCGACGCCAGCAGGCACAGCGCCATCCCCAGCGACACCGCCCCCCTCCTGCTGTTCACCGAGCGCTCGGGGAGAGGTGGACGACCACGTCCTTGCCGCGATCGAGACGGCCCTGGCGCGGGAACTGCTGATCCGGGCGCATGGCCTCCAGGGCGGCCTCCAAGGCGACGACGGCGCTGCCGTCGGCAGCCACCGTGATCCTGCTGGCCGCCGATGGCAGCGCCGTGCCCAGCCAGGGGTCGTCGAAGGTCAGGTCATAGGTTCCCGCGGCCAAGCCGGTGAGGGCGATGGTGCCGCCATGAGGCGCCAGGACCCAGCCATGCAGCGCATTGGTCCTCGCATCGACGAGCACCAGGGCACGGCCGCCGACAGGTCCTGCGCTATGCAGCGGGCCTTCGGCGGCGAGCGGACGCAGGTGCTCCATGTCGAGGCGGTCGACGATGGCGCGCAGCGCCTTGACCTGGCCGGCGTTGTCGACCGGATAATGCTCGTGGTCGAAGACCCCCGGCTGGCTGCGCCAATGGATTTCGCCGAACTCCTTGCCGTCATCCCAATCCATCACCGTGCCCGCCTGGCCGCTGAAGATCGCAGCCCAGATGCCCATGTGGTACAGGGTCGGATAGAGGGTGCTCGGCTCGTCCTCAGGTGTCTGCCGATCGGGTGCGCCGAATTCGGCGATCAGCCGCGCCTGATGGTCGAGCTGGCTGCGCGCGGAGAAGGCCGCGATGCCATCCACGGTGTAGCGCCAGGCGTCATCGTAGGTCATGCCGCTGTGGAAGCGCGGGTACCAATGCCAGCCCACCACCTGCAGCGCATTGGCGGCCGCGTCCTCGCCCGCCCGCCAGCGCCATTCGAGGTTGGCGCCAGGCAGGAATTCGCTGCCGATGGAGGTGGTGGCCGCATGCAGGGGGTGATGATAGGGATCGCCGTCGTAGACCAGCCCGTCGGCGCGCTTCAGCTCGCCGCGCATGAGGGACGCGAGGTTGGCCAGCCAGGCGCTGCATTCCTGGTGCGCGAACCAGCCGTTGCCATGCGCCATGATGCCGAACTGGTCGCCCACCGCATCGATCTCGTCCATCAGCACCCACAGCCCGATCGCCCGCGATGCGCTCCAGCGCGCAACCAGGTAGCGGAAATAGTTCGCCTGGGCATCGAACAGGCGGGCGCGCCAGTCATCGTGCTGACCGAGCGGATCGGCGGCGAAGAAATCCCAGGCATCCATGTCGGGCCTGAAGGCGCTGAAGCCGCACAGCTTCATCGCCGCCTGGCCTCCGCCTTCGGCGGGCGCGCGCCAGTTGCTCGATGGCCCGGGATCGCCCGGCCCGGCCATCTCCACCAGGCGATGGGGGAAGGGCGCGAGCAGCAGGCGGATGGTCGACTGCCCGGGGCCGCCTTCGCACTGCCGCATCAGCTCGTCGAAGGCCTGCGCGCGCCCCTGGTCGTAGCAGGCCCAGGGCGTCCAGGCATCCGTGGCCCTGAGCTCATGGCGCTGCCAGCTCCCCGCCTGGTTGCGCCAATATTCCGCACGATCGCGGTGGACGAGCTGGTATTCCCACGGCGCCATCCATTGGTTGAGGAGGTTGTAACCGTTGGCGCGCAGCACCGGGAACAGGTCGTGCTCACGGTCGATCCCCTCGAACGGCGCCCAGCCGTCGCCTGCGGCATCGCTGTCCACCACCCAGGCGCGGCAGGCCCCGAACAGCAGGCGCGGCACGCTGGTCCCATCCGCGCGCAATTCGCGCAGCCACGGGCTGCCGGCTATCAGCGGGCCCTCGGCAGACGGCCGGTCAGCCACGTTGAGCGCCTGCTCCACGACCACCTCGCGGTGGACGGTGGCTCCGCTCGTCGCCGCGCCATCGAGGCGCAGGGTGGCATGCCAGGTGCCTGGCCTGGTGGGCGAGAAGCGCACCCGCCAGCGCCAGGGGCCCTGAGGCTGGTCGCGCATGGCGAAGGCCGGCACGCGCAGAGCGGGCCCTCCTCCGGGCGGGGTGAAATCGATGCGCATGCGCAGGAAGACGCCGTTGCGGTCGGCATCGTAGGCATCATTGACCTGATCGTCGGGGAGCGCCGCGAAGGCGGCGAGCTCGCCCGCGAAGCCGATCTCGAACTGGCCCACCGAGAATACCGCCAGGTCCGCCGGTACGGCGACGGTGATCGCCGCCTGGTCGGCCCAGGTGCGTGCACCGGCGCAGAGGGCGACCAGACCCGCGAGCAGCGCTCGCCGGCTCATGGCCGAGCCTTCCGCCGGGCTTCCCACCAGTCGAGCCTCTTGGCGATCTCCTTCTCGAAGCCGAACGCGCCCGGCGTATAGAAGGTCGAGCCGAGCAGCTCCTCGGGCAGGCAGGCCTGGCCGGCGAAATGATCCGGCTCGTCGTGGTCGTAGCGGTATCCCTGCTTGTAGCCGAGTTCCCGCATGAGCGCGGTCGGGGCATTGCGCAGGAATAGCGGCACCTGGGCCCCGGGATGCTTGTTCACCGCCGCAGCCGCCGCGAAATAGGCTTTGGTGGAATTGGATTTGGGGGCGGTGGCGCAGCTGATGGTGGCTTGGCTGAGGGGATAGACCGCCTCGGGCATGCCGATGCCCTCCACCGCGTTCAGCGCCGCCGTGGCGACCAGCAGCACCTGCGGGTCGGCCAGTCCGACATCCTCGCTCGCGAAGATCACCAGACGCCGGGCGACGAAGCGCGGATCCTCACCGCCCTCCAGCTGGCGCGCCAGATAGTAGAGCGCCGCCTGCACATCGCTGGCGCGCATGCTCTTGATGAAGGCGCTGGCGACATCGTAGTGGTTCTCGCCGGCGCGATCGTGGTCGCTCACCGGGCTGGCGGCGACCTGCGCGACCAAGGCGGACGAGATCGCGGTGCCCTTGGCGAGCGCATGCGCAGCCTCGACCAGCATCAGCAGGCGGCGGCCATCCCCGCTGCTCAGGCGCAGCAGGGGATCATAGGCCTGGTCGTCGATCCTCAGATCGGGGATGCCCTGTGGATGGCGCTGGACGCGGGCGATGAGGGCGCGCAGGCCCTGGTCGTCGAGCGCGTGCAGCGGGAACACCCTGACGCGCGAGAGCAGGGCGCGATTGACCGAGAAGCTCGGGTTCTCGGTGGTCGCGCCGACTAGGAGCACGGTCCCGGCCTCGACATGGGGCAGCAGGGCGTCCTGCTGCGCCTTGTTGAAGCGGTGGATCTCNNTGGATCTCATCGATGAACAGCAGGGTGCGCTCGCCCAGCCGGGCCATCGCAGCGGCCTCATCTATGAGCGCGCGCAGTTCCGCGACCCCGCCGAGCACGGCGCTGAAGGGCGCGAAGCGCAGGTGCAGGCGCTGGCTGAGCAGGCGTGCGAGGGTGGTCTTGCCGCACCCGG
>PLEW01000182.1 GCA_003136555.1 Planctomycetota bacterium
CCACGACCCCGCCATCACCTTCTGCCAGACCGGATCGCAGATCGCCGGCCGGCCGAGCCTCGGATCGTGGGTGGCCTACGCCCTGGGCAGCGAGAACCGCGACCTTCCGGCATTCGTGGTGCTCACCTCCAACGGCAGCGGGCGCAAGGACGACCAGCCGCTCTACGATCGCNNTGCCCAGCCGCTTCCAGGGGGTCAAGTTCCGCAACGCCGGCGATCCGGTGCTGTACCTCAACGATCCGCCGGGCATCGACCGCAGCATGCGCCGCGACATGCTCGATGATATCGGCCGCCTCGACCGCCTGGCCCAGCGCGACAGCGGCGATCCGGAGATCGCCACGCGCATCGCCCAGTACGAACTGGCATTCCGCATGCAGGCGGCGGTGCCGGATCTGGCCAATCTGTCGTCCGAGCCGGCGGAGGTGATCGACAGCTACGGACCGGATGCGCGCAGGCCCGGCACCTATGCCGCCAACTGCCTGCTCGGCCGGCGCCTGCTCGAGCGCGGGGTGCGCTTCGTCCAGCTCTACCACCGCGGCTGGGACCACCACGCCAACCTGCCGCATGACATCAAGGGCCAGTGCCTCGACACCGACCAGCCGTCGGCGGCGCTGATCCGGGACCTCAAGCGGCGCGGGATGTTCGACGACACCCTGATCATCTGGGGCGGCGAGTTCGGCCGCACGGTCTATTCGCAGGGCGAGCTGACCGCCACCAACTACGGCCGCGACCACCATCCCCGCTGCTTCTCGATCTGGCTGGCCGGCGGCGGCATCAAGGCCGGGACGGTCTTCGGCGCGACCGACGATTTCAGCTACAACATCATCACGCCCGATGCCAAGGCGCACATCCACGACCTCAACGCCACCATCCTGCATCTCCTGGGGATCGAGCACACGCGCCTGACCTACCGCTTCCAGGGCCGCGACTTCCGCCTCACCGACGTGCATGGCGAGGTGGTCACCGGCATCCTGGTCTGAGATGGTGCGGGGATCGCCTGGTCAGCTCACAGCAGCGCTTGCGCTGGCAGTGGCGACGCGTGCGGCCGCCTGCTTGGCGGCGACCAGGGTGTGGATGCCATGCATGAGCACGATGGTGATGAGCATCGCGGTGATGACCACATAGCCGAGGATGTCGTAGTGCAGCAGCATGCCTGAAGGCGTCTGCACCACGATCAGCCCAGCGAGCGCGGCGGCGATGCCGCCGGAGCACTGCTGGATGGCGGCGTTGATCGACATGAACGCGCCCCGGTCAGGGAGATCAGGCACCGCGGAGATCAGGGCCGAAGTCGAGATCATGCGCGCCGAGATCGCGACGAAGAGCAGCACGCTGACCAGGATCACCAGCCACAGCGGCGACACCCCCATCTGGCAGTTGATCGCCACCATGATGATCCCCAGCACGGTGCCGCAGCAGAAGACCAGGTATTTGCTCATGCGATCGCTCAGGCGTCCGATCAGCGGACCGGCGATGATGGCGCTGAGGCCGGTGATCAGGTAGACCAGCGGCAGCTGCTCGACCGGGACGCCGAGGTTGTTGACGGTGAAGGTGGAGCCGAAGGGCATGAGCATGAAGCCGCCGGTGGCGAGCAGGACGGTGGCGGCGAAGCCCTTGAGGTACATCGGCCGCGAGGCGGTCGCCAGCAGATGGCGCCAGGGGCTCTGGCGCCTGGCGACGGCCAGATGCCCGACGATCGGCTTCAGGCCGGCGGCGATGATGACGCCCGCCGCAGCCGCCAGGCCGGCGATCATGAGGAAAGGGGCATGCCAGTCCCAGATGGTGCACAGGTACAGCCCGATCGGCAGGCCCGCCACCTGGCTGACGGCGAAGGCGGTCTGGACGATGCCCATCACCCGCCCGCGCATCTCCAGGGGGAAGAGGTCGGCGACGATGGCCATGCTGATCGAGCCGATGACGCCGCCGAAGAGGCCGGTGATGATGCGGGCGACCAGCAGCAGGTTGTATGTCGAGACCATGCCGCACAGCACGGTGCCCAGGACGAAGCCGGCATAGAAGACCAGCAGCAGCTTCTTGCGGTCGAACGAGTCGGCGAAGCCCGCAGTCAGGATGCCGGAGGCCCCGGCGCTGAAAGCATAGGCGGAGACCACCCAGCCGAACTGCGCGGTCGTCACATGCAGATCGCGGATCAGGATCGCGCCCAGGGGCGAGAGGATGAGGAAGTCGAGGATGATGGTGAATTGCAGGAAGGCCAGGACCGCCACCACGAAGATCTGGTAGCGCGTGAAGGCGATCGGCGGCGCTGGCACGCTGGCGGCGCCCAGCGGCGCTGGAGAGGTGGATGCGGGCGCTGCCATGGAGGGTCCTACCATAGGAATGCCAGGTGGGCGTCAAACCGGGCTGGCGGCAAGATGCGGTCCCTGTCGCCAATGCCCAGACCGGCCGTGCCGCCGGACTGGGCCGACTGGTGGTAGCGATCGCCGCTAGCGGGCACCTCATTCGGCAGGGACATCACCCGCAAGCGGCGGGGGTCGGGATCGCCGTGCGGTGCCGACGCCGCACCTGCATCAGGTCCAGGAGGCGGGCGGCGCGTGACATCGCCGGCACGAACCCCGCACGCGTGGGCGCGCAGCCGCTTTCCGCCGCGTTCACCCGCAGCTCGCGGACTGGCGCGGCTCAGCGGCCATAGCCGCTCAGGGTGAGGGCGCCGAGGCGCAGCCAGTCGGGGCCATGGTTGTCGATCGCGATGCGGTGCGTGCCTGCCGGTATGGGGATGGCGATGGGGATGGCTGGCGGCGGCGCGCCCTTGCCGGCGAGCTCGACCGTGGTGGCCGGATGGCCGTCGACCAGGACCTCCAGCCGGGCGCCCTGGTCGGCCACCGCCTCGATGCTGATGATCAGGGAGCCGGGGCCGGGGAAGTCGACCACGAACTCGGGGTTGTTGCTGAGCTGTGGATGCAGTCGGCCCTGGATGAAGGCATTGGGCACCTCGCTCTCCGCGCCCAGGCCATCGGCGGCGATGGTGAAGGACTGCTGCAGCGGACGGGCCCATGCGGCGGCGAGGGGGATGGCGACATCCGCCGCCATGGGATGCGGATCGAAATCATCATGGTCGATGACCACCACGGCATAGGCGCACAGCGACGGGATGGTGATGACGACCTGGCCCTGCTCGATGCGCGTCGGCAGCGGCAGGCTCTCCGGGGCATCCGGCGACAGCACGACCGCACGGCGGATGGTGCCCAGCCGGGGGAAGCGGAGGGTGACATCGGTGAGCGTGGCGAGCGCGCCCGAGTCCGGCTGGGACGCGTGGGTGAAGAGGTGCAGCAGCAGGCGATGGCGCTCCGGCTGGGCCTTGGCGATGCAGGTGGGCCCAGGGCGGTCGACGACCACCATCCGTTCCGCCATCCAGATGGTGTTGCGGTAGAGTTCGGCATTGCGGTCGAAGAAGGTCGCCAGGGTCCGGATCGTCGCCAGGGAGCCGTCGGTGCGGGCATCGCAGCCGAACGGGCCCATGACGGGGAAGGCGAAGAAGCCGCCGGCGGCGTAGATCTCGGGCGCATAGAGGCGCATCCAGCTGCGATGCCCCTCGCCGTCCAGGTGCTGCCAATACGGGAAGCCATCGCCCCAGTCGTGGAAGAACATCACCGGCACCTCGCGGCCCATGAGCTGGCGGCTGCGCGCCAGGGCGGTCCGCCAGCGCGTGGCGTAGGATTTCGAGACGTCGAGATGGCCGCCGATCTGCGGCAGGCAGTCCTCCCACAGGCCCTGGATCTGGAAGTCGACATGGCGGTTGAGGCCGTTGGCGGCGAGCAGCACCGTCCGTCCCGCGGAGCGGGCATGGGCGCGCAGGGCATCGACCTGGTAGAGCAGGGCCTGCTCGCGGCATTCGCTGCAGTAGCTCGCACCGAGGCGCAGATCGCCAGGCGAGCCCCACTCGTCGCGCAACGGGTTCTCTGGATGGTCCGGCTGATCCGCCCAGCCGTGCTTCTGCAGATAGACGCGGTAATTGAACGAGCCGATCCCGGCGTCCGGGCAGATCGCGCTGTCGGTCAGGTCGATGTGGAAGCGGGAGATCCAGCGCGCATCGTTCGACGACCAGTGTTCGCCCTGGCAATAGCGGCGCGTCAGCCAGGCGCGGAAGCCCGCCAGGCCCTGATCATCGAAGCCCTCGTGGATCGAATAGGCGCCATCGACCTCGTCGAGGAACAGGCTGTCGACGCCGGCGTCGATCTGCTTGATGCCCCACGACAGCGCATAGTCGAGGTAGCGGTGGTTGGCCAGCGAGCCATGCCAGTAGCCGCTCGCGGCATTGCCGAAGGCGGGGTAGGGCTTGCCCCAGGGATCGCAGGTGAGGAAGTCGTGGACGGTCCGCTCGTCCAGGCCGTTCTCCCCCTGGTAGAGGGCGGACAGGGTCAATCCGCCGCCGAAGGAGATGCCGCGCTGGTGGCACGGGGCGATGACCCAGGCATCCTTCTGGTAGTCGCGCGCCTGGCGCCAGCGGAACCATGGCCGCACCCACAGCTGCGACGGGACGCTGAGCGCCAGGTCGAGGGAGTCCTTGTCGATCACCTGCTCATTGACGGTGAACACCCGCACCTGGGCGATGTCGATGACCTCTCCTGCGTCGACTGCTGCCAGTGACACCAGCCCGACGACGGCAAGGAGGATCAGCGTGCGTGGGACAGCCATGCAGACCTGTTCATGACGGCATGAGCTGCGCCACGCCCCCTGGCACGGGCAGGCGGCGAGTGCCCCAGCGCATCGCCCTGCGGAGGTTGCCGGGAATGCTCGACCGGATTGCGTGCCATCATCTCGTGCGTGCCATCTGATCCGAAGCGTCACGCATGGCACGAGAGCATGCAAGCGTCCGACCTGATGGACCGGCGACGGCATGGCTCCGCCTCCTGGTTCGGCGGCCCGGCCTGTTAATGCGCGATCTCCTGTTGTCCCACTGGGCTGGATGATGCGCGGGATTGGCGATGCCCTGTTCAGCGCGGGACGGAGGCGGATGACGGAGCCGGCCGCCGCGGCACCAGCATCAGGCCGAGGAGGATGCCGACGATCAGCCCGCCGAGGTGGCCGGCCTGGCTGACTTCCGGATGGCTGCAGTCGAAGACCTCCTGGATGGCGATGATCAGGGCGATGAGGCGGACCTGCGGGTTCTGCCACCAGTGCTGCTGGACGATGCGCGCACGGATGATGCGGATCAGCTCGGCACCGATCAGCCCCATGAGGCTGGCGGAGGCGCCGACCAGGATGGTGCGGTGGCCGGGGTCGGCGGCGGACAGCAGGAGGACCAGGGCCATGCCGCCGACGCCGGCACCCAGATACAGGAGCAGGAAGCGCGGCCGGCGCAAGGCGCGCTCGAGCGTCGGTGCGAACAGCAGCAGGCCGAGCCCATTCATCAGGAGGTGCAGCGGGCTGGCATGGAGGAACGAGGCGGCCACCAGCCGCCACCAGTTCCCCGCCCACCCCAGGGCCGTATCGAGGGCTCCCGCCGACCACAGCGCCTCGTTGGTGCTGTTGGCCGATTGCGTGTAGGCGAACAGCGCGATGCAGATGCCGAGGATCGTCCAGGTCGCCCACGGCCGGCCGGTCGATGCCTGGACGAGGTGCCCAGCCAGCTTACTTAGCTGATCGAACTGCGCGGTGATGGCGGCATCGGTGCTGGCGATCACCGTCGGCGGATGCGCCAGCCGCCAGGCGATGGCTGCCTCCTGGCTGGGCTTGGCGGGATCGTGCAGGCTCTCGAGCAGAGCCTCGGCGTGCGCCCGATCACCGCCCGCCATCAACGCGGTCGCCTGCCAATACGTGCTGACGGCGGGGTCCGTCCCGTGCAGCAGCCGCTGCAGCGCCTCGTTGCGGCCGCCGAAGGCGAGCATGATGCGCAGCGCCAGGAGGAGCTGCTGCGGCTGTCCCTGGAGCTCGGCGGCGAGCTCGGCGTATGCGGTGAGCATGCCGGGCACATCGCCGGTCTCGCCGAGCGCCCGCAGGTACAGCGCACGGTCGCCCACCGCGGTCGAGGCATGGGTGAGCGCCATGATCTCCGGCCAGCGCTGCGCGATGCGCAGGGCGATGATCTGCATCTGCCGGTGCTCCTGACCAGGGCGGGACGCCGATGCGGCGGCCAGGCGTTCGGCATCACCCGTCCTGCCCAGCTCGAGCAGGCACTGGTAGCGCAACAGCCGGGCGGTGGCTTGATGGGGGCCGACGGGTTGCAGGACGGGGACCGTACGGCAGAGGGTGGCAGCCAGGACCAGCCGCCGATGCAGGATCAGGTGGCTGACCAGGCGCAGGATCAGCCCGGGAGCCATCATGGTTCCCATCCAGAGCAGACTCAGTATCCAGCCGATCGCCGTGGGGAAGGCGAGGATGAGCGGCGCTGCGACCAGCGCGCTCACGGCCAGGTAGCGGAGCAGCGCCAGGTCGCCCCGGCGCGCCATGCCGATGGCCCGACCGATGGCGATCAGCCAGCACATCCCTGACATCCACAGCAGGATTTCCGACCAGGTCATGGATGTGCGGCGCCCCAGTCCCGGCAACCGTAGATGCGGATTAAGCAATCACCAGGAGCCAGCTGGTGACCGGGTGGTCCGGACTCATAGCCGTTGGACGTCAGCCGGAAGCGGTGGAGCGATCCGCCTGTGAGCGCGGCCTCCTGTGATGGACCGGCCATGCCGAGGAAGCGGACCCGTGCATGCATCAGCCAGCAGGAGTGCAGGTGGCGGCGCCACGGGTGGAGGTGGGCACCGTCAGTCGCGTGATCGCAATGCCTGGGTGTGGGCTCCATGCTGAGGGGGCCGGGCGGCAAGCACCAGCACGCTGTTCCCCAACCGGATGCGCCGCAGCCATTTGAGGAGTGCAAACGCTGGACCAGCACTCTACCGCCAGCAAGACGCTACTTGCGAACGACGCTTCAGCCTGGTATCGTGTTAGAGCGTCTTCCGGCATCGGGGTGCGGTTGGGGGACGACGTGCTGCTGCTATCAAGCCCCTGTGATGACTGATGCACGGCCCTCCTGAGCACCGTGCAGTCCTTCCTGCCGTCAGCCTCACCCGCCGTCCCGAGGTGGCCCGTCGTCATTGGCGTCCGCGTCAACATCCCCTGCAAGGTCCTATGAATACCCCCCGATACCTCGTTGCCCGCTTCAACCGCCAACCTGCGAATGCCGTAGCGCTGTGTCTGCTGATGGTGGCGCAGCTGGCCATGGTCACGGGGATGCTGAATGCCAGCGACAGCATCGAGGTCAGTGTGGTCGCCACGGTCCCGGTCGCCGTGCAGCTGCCCACCGACCCCACTGGCGTCCAGCAGCCGGGCCAGGTCACCTTCACCCTGAGCGCTCCCAATCCGAGCGCAGCCCAGGTGGTCAACTTCACCGTCAGCACCTTGCTGACGATGGGAACCGACTTCAACCTCACCGGACTGGCCACCGGAGCCCAGGCCGGCCACACGGTGACGGCATCCATCTCCATCCCTGCGAATACTCAAACCTACTCGGTGAATATCAATGCCTTGGATACCACGCCGAGGCTCTACAGCATGGATACGCGCCAGCTGGTGTTCACCATCTCCGCGGCAACCAATCCAACCCTCATCATTCAGGGCCAGAGCAGTGCGATGGTGCAGCTCTCAGAAGGCAATTTGACCGCCAGTGCGAGCGTGCCCCGCCCGAATGCGACCAAACAGAACATCCCAGGCCTCACCGACGATCCAGACAGCAATCGGCGGGGCATCGTCCAAGTGAATTTCGCCACCAATGCGGCGCTCCCATCCCCCTCCAGCACCCAGCGCTCGAATGAGGGCAACGTCTACCTGACCGCCCAGTTTTCCGGCACCGCGGTCCAAGGCACCGACTACAGCAGTTCCTGGAAGGTGGGCGGCAGTGGCCTCAGTGCCGGTTTGGGCTATGGGGTCTATGCGGGTGTCGGCGGCGACACCACCCTATGGGTCTCCGGACCGGTGACCGAAACCTTGGCGTCCGGTACCCCGAGTCTCATCTCATTCGCGAATTCACCGCAATTCACCTATTCGATCTCTCCCGTGTCGGGCTCATCCATGATTACAGTGTCCCCTGCATTGCAGTATCCCGTTGAGGTGGGTGAGGCCATCATAGATCTTTCGACCTATACTGCGCCCGCTACACCGGCCACCGGATACTCCGCCGTCGGCACCGGGTCGGGGCCGTATGCATTGTACTACAGCGGCCAGCTTAAGTTCTGGGGCGGCGGCGGCGGATTCACCGTCGGCGACGTATTCCAGTTGAGCAACGACCCAGCCTATTATGTGGTGACGGCCAGCAATCTCAGCGCCGTGTACCCGATCGTCTCATTTCGCCCATACTACGCGAGCACCACCGGAGCTGGACTAGACGTGGCTATCACCACTTCGAATGATGAGAATGTGAGCACCTTGTTCCCAGTGACCGTCACCAACTCGCTGTCGAACCTTATCCCTGTCCCAGCGGAGTCGACGCAGGTGCAGATCACCGTCGATCCGATCCTGAATGCCCCGTCCGGCGCCACGACCGCGACCATCAGCCTAGAATCCAGTGTCGACTACGGCACCGTCACACCCGGCGCGGGCACCGTCACCATCGCGGATGCAGCGGCGGTTGCCGACGTTACGACAGTGGGGAACGCGACCTTCCCGGCCAGCAACGGCAATGGTGGCCAGGATGGCACCTTCAAGGTGAGCTTCCAATCGGGAGTAACCTTCTCCAAGGACATTTCCGTGCCGTTCGCCGTGGAGACCCCCGGTTTAGGCACCTTCTACACCATCAACAATGTCAACACCGTGGGCACGCAGTACCTCGGCTCGGTCACCATCCCGGCCGGCCAATCGAGCGCGCTGATCACGGTCATCCCGATCACCCAGTCATCGCCGCCCGCGAGCGCGGTGCCGGTGACAGTGGTGCTGCAGGCATCGCTGGACTACCTGCTCGCGACCACCCAGGATGCGAGCGCCAATCCGACCGCGAGCCTGAGCATCCTCCCCAACCAGGGCCTGGTGCAGATCATCGCGACCACTCCAACGGCAGCGGTCGACAACCCCCATGTCGTCGGCAATGATGGCGTCTTCACCGTCTCCCTCCCCGGCGCCCCGACCACCACTGTCCCCCTGTTGGTGGGCTTCTCGGTCACCGGCAATGCCCAGCCGGGCGTGGACTACAACCTGGTGAGCTTCATCGGCGGTGTCGAAGGCACGGCATCCCTCATCACCGGCAACGGCTCGACCGGCACGGTCACCATCCCGGCTGGCGTCAACCCCTCGGTGCTGCTCGCCGTCGTGCCCCTCAGTCGCACCGTCGCCCAGTCGGCCGCCCTCGATGTCACCGTCACCCTGACCCAGGGCATCGGCTATTCCCTCAATCCGCCGAACACCCCGGACAGCGCCATCGTGGCGATCAGCCCCAATTCGCCGGTGGTCAGCGTCGCAGCCCTGGCCCAGCCGGCCGTCATCCCGCTGCTGCCGGTGACCTCCTACGTCTTCACCGTCAGCGCCACCTTCCCAGAGAACCTTCCCGGATCGGTGCCGATCAGCTTCACCCTCGGCGGTTCTGCGGTCCTGGGGGTCGATTACAGCGTCTCCCCCGCGACCAACACCGTGAACCTCAGCAGCGTGACCCCGACCGCAACGATCTCGATCACGCCGCTGCCGAGCACCGCGTCCACCACCTATCCCAAAACCGTGACGGTGTCCCTCACCAGCGGCGCCAACTCCGGCTACCTGGTGACCACTGCCGCCCCCTCGATCCCGTTGAGCAATCCCGCGAACACGGCGTCGATGACCATCAGCCAGCCAGCACCGCAGGGTTACGCGAGCATCGTCGCCATCACCCCCAACACCACCACCGCGACCTCGCCTGCTGGCACGCCGACGACCGCCACCGAGGCCTCGCCGGCCAACTTCGTCGCCACCACCGACGACGGCCTCTTCCAGGTATCGCTCACCACCCTGGCCAACTCCTCCGCTGCCACGACCACCACCGTCCCGGTGACCATCCCGTTCGTGGTTTCGAGCGGGACCCCGGCCGCTCTCCCGGGAGTGAACTACGACATCACCGACATCAACGGCAACTCGCTGCTGACCTCCCCGACCAGCACCACGGGAACGATCGTCCTGCCGCCGAGCACCAGCGGTTCGACGTCGGTATTCATCCGCCTGGTCCCGATCGAGCAGGCAACCTCGCATGCGCCGCTCCCGGTGTCGCTGACCCTCCAGTCCTCCACCTATGGATACTATGCGCTACCGGCGGCTCCAGTCGTCTCTTCGGTCACTGCGCTTCCCCTGACCACCTCCGCCTCTGGCCAGATCATCAGCGATGCGCCGATCATCACCCTGGGCGCGACCACCAATGCGGTCGTTCCCTCGACCAGCGGGTCCTTCACCATCGTGCCGACCAATGCCAGCGGCGCGCCGTTCTACAACGGCACGCCCTATGTGGTGAACTTCGCGCTGAGCGGCACCGCCGTCCTGGGCACCGACTATTCGGTGACCACCAATACCGGCAGTTCGACCACCGTGCAGATCGGATCTTCGCAGGGCAGCCCGGTGGTGGTTACGCCGCTGATCGACGAACTCGGCACCAAAACCGTGATCCTCACCCTGCTGACGAGCGGCAGCAATACCTACACCTTGTCGACGACGACCTCGGCCACCCTGTCCATCACCCTGCCGGCGACGGCATATCCGCTGACCTTCACCACCAGCGCCAGCATCAGCGGTACGGTGGCGGGCGCCCCGCTGGTGCAGATCCCCTCCCAGCTCGGCACCCTGGGCTATCCGGCGGTCACCCAGCCGCCCCTGGGCTATGCGCTGGTGACCTCGCCAGTGGATCACTTCGTCTCGGATGACGGCCTGATCACCGTTTCCCTGCCCAATGGGGTGAACGGGCCGGTCGACGTGAACTTCATCGCCTCCGGCGGTGCCGGCTATGCGGTGGCCGGGACCAACTACCAGATCGTCCAGCTCAACCAATCGGTCAATCCACCTGCCGAATCGACAGTGGTGATGAACAATGCCACCCTGACGGGCTCCGTCATCATCCCCGCCGGTGCGAACTCGGTCACGCTCGCCGTCGTCCCGCTCGACGACAACAGCGCGCACCAGCCGCTGCCGGTCACCCTGACGCTGACCTCAGGGCCTGGCTACACCATCGCCGGCACGGCACCGCAGACCGTCTGGCTGATCAACCAGGCCCCGACCTTGGCGATCACCACCTCGGCGGCGACCGCCGCACTGGTGCCGGGGGTGACGGGTTCCTTCCTGCTGACCCCCACCAACTATGCGGGCACTCCGTTGAGCGTCCCATTCACCGTCTCGGGATCGGCTCAGCTTGGCACCGATTATACCATGACCGTGACCTCCTCGACCGGCACCTTGCTGAGCACGCCCACCAGCAGTTCGCTGCTGGCCAGCGTCGGCTCGCCGTCGCCGGTGCTGCTCAATATCATCCCCAAGGCCACGGCGGCGGGGAAGCTGGTGACCATCACCCTGCAGCCGAGCACCAGCTACTGGTTCATCAACGACAACGTCCCTGGTGATCCCGTGGCGACCATGACCATCAGCTCCGGACCGCAGATCGCCAGCCTATCGCCCACGGTCGGTGCCCTGACTGGTGGAACCACCCTGACGATCACCGGCAGCAATCTCGGTTCCACCACCGGCGTGACGGTCGGAGGCTCGGCTGCGACGCTGGTCAGCGTCTCGGCGACCTCGGTGGTCTGCACCACCCCGCCAGGCTCAGCAGGACCGGCCAATGTGACCGTGGCGACACCGCTGGTGTCGGTGACCGATACCGGAGCCTTCACCTACCAGGGGGCACCTACCATCGCCCCCCCGCTGTCCCCGATCAGCGGCACGGTCAATGGCGGCACGAAGGTGACGATCACCGGGACCAACCT
>PLEW01000004.1 GCA_003136555.1 Planctomycetota bacterium
GAGAAGAGATCTAGGCGTTTGACGCCGTGGGGTAGGTCACGGCCAGGGCCCCCTGGTCGTCGGTGATGATCTCTACTGGCAGGCCATAGTGGACCAGGCGGATGCCGAGATGACGCCGATCCGTATTGGCGACTAGTGCAGGATGATCAGCGCCAGTCTGATGCAGAGCGCGGGTCCAGTGCTTGATGGTCGTCGTGAAGCGACGGTGGTATGTGGTCATTGGGATCTCCTGTATGGCCCGTTGGCCGACTCACCCAGGGCGTCGGCCACCGGGTTGCAGCACTCCATCAAAAACGAGGCCGGGGAACCCCGGCCTCGTTTCTCCTNNGATCCGTCTTACGCTGCGTCCGAGTCTTTGGACTTCGCGTCCCCCTTCTTCTTGGCGGCCTTCCCCTTGCTCGCCGGCTTCGGCTCGCCGTTAGGGAGATAGGCATCCGGGTACTGCGTACGCCACGCCTTCGGCTCTGCGATGGCGGCCGTCGCGTGCTGGACCAGGGCCTCGAGGTCCACGTCTATCATGGAAGCGACGATGCGGGGCACCGGGGATTCCATCTGTTTGATGGCGATGACCTGCTTGAGGTTCTCGACCATGCGGGGATGGGCCACCTGCCAGAGCAGTCCGACCAAGCCATCCTTGTTGGATGCAGCCTTCTCCTCGAAGAGGGTGAAGGGATCGTTGTCGGTTTCCTCGTTCATGGCGTATTACACCATGTGGTCACGGCACCCGTAGCGGTTGATCCATGCCACCAGGCGGCCGAGATTCGGGCAGGACCCTTTGGGAAGGGTGATTCCCTTGTAGAGGTCCTCGCTGTCGCCCCCCTCCGCGTCATCATGATCGTCTTCGATCACGACGGTCTCCTCGTCGGAGGCATCACCGTCATGGCCCGAGATGTCCACTTCCCCGTCCTCCGCGCGATCGGGTGTGATCGCGTTGAGTGCTCCCAGGAGCACGGTGAAGGCGAGGATGGTACGGCGACGGTCCAATCCGGCGCGCTTCTCCTCGATGCTCGGCAACGGCCGATCGTCGCCGGGCAGCACGGCGACCCGTTTGGCNNGGGGTCTTGGCCTTGATCCAGGTGAGCTTGCCGGGGGATGCGCCATCCATCGAGATCGCTGGGCGCGCGTCCTTGTCGGACTTCTTGCACGTCTCGTAGGTGTTCAAACCGAGGACGTCGTCGTTGGTGGACCAGCTCGAGGTGCTGATCTTGAGCAGTTCGGGATGCTCTTCCCGGAGCTTGGCCTGGCGCTGCTCGAAATGGGCTGCGAGCTTGCGGTTCCAGCACAGGTGATCCGTGCACCGATCGTGTCCCTTCTTGGCGGGGATCTTCTCGTCCGAGAAAATGAGGGCCTGGCAGCTAGTCCGCTTGGTGCAGTCCGTTCAGGCACCCGCTGCCGGCAGGAGATCGGCGTCGTCCTTCTTCCAGGGCGTCCGCTCCACGTCGTGGNNTCCGCGAGGTCCTTGAGGATATCGAGCTGGGTGTCCTCCTCGTAGCGGGCGATGAGGGTGATATGATCGATGGTCCACGCAGGCAGCTTCTTCTCGATGAATTCCAGCCATGTGCTGCTGAGTTTGGCGATGCGGGCACGCTTGGCCGTCCACGCCGTGCTCTTGCCGAGCTTCGAGGCGATGGTGGCGATGTCCCGGCCCTCGTCTAGGAGACTGGCGATGAAACGCGCCTCCTCGACGGGCGGAATGTCCGCACGCTGGAGGTTCTCGATCAGGAGGTCGTCCTTGAGCTCCATGTCGGTGCGCTCGCGCACCACGGCTTCGATGGTGGGCAATTCCGCGATGAGATGGGCCGTCCAGCGGCGTTCGCCGACGACGATCTCGTACTTGGTGGCGCCCTGCGACGGGCGCACGGTGATCGGCTGAAGGAGTCCGTGCGCGGTGATGCTGCGCACCAGCTCCTGCATGATCGGATTGGAGCGCTCGAGCTGCGCCTCCGGACGCGGATTGAACGCATTGGGTGCGATGTCGCTCACCTTGATGGAGATCAGAGATGACGTGGGCGTTTTCATGGAAACTCCGTATGGATGTGACGTGGTGTGAGGGGAAGCCCCACCTGGATCGGTACCTGAACCGCTCCAGGCGGGGCTGACCGGCGCCGAGGCGCTAGGCCATGGTGGTGCCGCGAATCCGGTACTTGCCGTCCCAGGTCACGGTGCCGCGGTCGCTGTCACACCATGCTGGGGTGAAGTAGAAGGTGGTCAGGACAGGACCACTGTGCAGCAGCGGCACCGCCATCGTGACGATGGCGATGTTGAACTCCGGGTCATAGAGCGTGCCAACATAGCGACCTTTGTGGTACATCGGGGCCTGGAGGGCCATGGAGAGCTGGACCGCATGGCTCTCTTTCGCCCGGTCCTCCGGGCGCTGACCGTGCACATCCCGCAGCACATTGCAGATCGCCAAACGCTGTTCGATCTCCTGGGTGATCCGATCGTTGCGCTGCCAGCTGTCGTTGCCGGTCGCCTTGCCCAGGGCGCGCAGGCGGATCCCATTCGACCAGACGAGCAAGCGGCTGATCGTCTGCATGAGGTCGCTGAGCGGAGCGGTCGAGAGCAGGTTGTGCTGCTGGATGATGGTCCGACTGGCCGTCAGGGCCTCGAACGTNNAATCCGATGCCTGCGCAGCCGAAGCAGGTTCCATTGCGGATGTGGGCGAATGCGGCGATGACCCCGTTCCCGAAACATTTTGAACACGGGACGAAGGGATTATCGGTGCCCTTGCGCTGTCCAAACACCTGGGTTTGGGCATGCACGGTTGGGATGCTGGCAGCGATCACGGAGAGGCCAATCATGGCGAACAGCTCGGCAATGCTGTCAGCGTCCGCTTCGTTCTGTGTTTCAGCTTCGATCAAAGGACCAAGGCTATCCCGACCAATGCAGGTCAGGACCCCTGGGATTCGGCTGGTGTCAGGTAATTCCCATTCACTGGGTATGGCACGGAGCTTCATGGTCGGTCCTCCGCGCTGACGCGGGGCCGACCGTGAGGCGTACTGTCCCTGTGGGACTTATTCGGCTGTCGCGAGTACCGTGAGGAAGGTCTCGGACGCCGTATTCCAGCGGTTCAACGCTGCCCTGGCCTGATCGGCGATGGATTGCGCTTCCTGCCAGGCATCCTCGGGTCTGAGATCCTGGTGCTCGACGAGGATCTCCGTGATGGCACCGACCAGGTTGGAGGTGCGCCCTTGGGAGTCGAATGCGCCCAGCAGGTCGCGGAGTGCGTCGGCACAGGACGTGGTGGCGTCATGCACCTCGTTCGCAGCGCGAAGTGCCATGGGGCTTGGTGTGGCAATGGAC
>PLEW01000061.1 GCA_003136555.1 Planctomycetota bacterium
CCCGGCTACATCAAGGGCTACCTGCCCGGAGTGCGCGAGAATGGCGGCCAGTATACCCATGCGGCGGTGTGGACGATCATGGCCTTCGCCGAACGCGGCGATACCGAGACGGCATGGGATCTGATGCGGCTGATCAACCCGCTGCTCAAGAGCGACAGCGCCGAGAAGATGCGCACCTACGCCGTCGAGCCCTATGTGGTCGCCGCCGACGTCTACGCCTGCCCGCCGCACAGCGGCCGCGGCGGCTGGACCTGGTACACCGGCTCGGCCGGCTGGATGTACCGCCTGCTGGTCGAATCGCTGCTCGGCGTGATCCGTGAAGGCCAACGCCTGCGCATCAGGGCTCGCCTGCCGGCAGCGTGGCCGGTGTGCACCATCCACTACCGCTTCCTCGAGACCGTCTACCATATCACCATCACCAGGGACGCCGCCGCCGGCAAGCCGGGCTGCACCCTCGATGGTGCGCTGCTCGGCGATGGCTGGATCCCGCTGCGGGACGACCGCCTGGAGCATCAGGTGGTGGTCCTGCTGCCGCCCATCCCCCCGAGCGACGCCAGCGGCGTGCAGGTGGGAGCGGATGGTGCCACGCTGTGAGGGGCTGACGGCAATTTCACTTGTGAAATTCGGCTTTGAGCCGCTACGATGCGCGTCATCGACCTCGCCATCCCGGATAGGCCACCGCCATGACCACCCCAAGCCCGGACAAGACCCTGAAATGGCTCGAGGAGATGCTCGCCGGCGACCCGGCCTTCCGTGTCCTGACCATGGATGGCGTGGGCTGGCTGGACCCCTACAGCGGCGATGCCATCCCGGCTCCGTTCGGCCACCACGAGGTGGCGCTCAAACACCTGCTTGCGCACACTCCCTGGCTGACGCTCAAGCCCAAGCCGCTCGCCGAGCTGTTGAGCATCCGCTGGCGGCATTACCTGCGCCACCACCTGGAATTCATCGAAAACCTGCGCATCTTCAAGCACGGCAAATGGTTGAATCCGTATACCGGCGTCTGGGTCGATGGCATCACCCTGACTGACAACCAGATCACCCACAAGACCATCGATGACCTGGCGCGGGTGCTGGGCGCCTGCCCGGAGGCGCAGTCGGGCAAGATGATCGAGCGCTTCCGCATCGACATCCTCATCGCCGCCGGTCCGGAAGCGAAGGTCGGCACGGGAGCTGACGGCATCGCCCCGTCGCCGGTGGCCAAACCGGGCAAGCCCACGCGGGATCGCACCGACTTCCATCACGTCAAGCGCCAGTTCGTCAAGATGCTGTCTCGACCGCCACGCCTCGAGGGCTACCAGCTGGTGATGCACTATGAACCGTATTCGGTCATCCCGCGCAATTTCTACGACTTCATCTCGCTGGATCGCAACCGCCTGCTGATCGTCATCGGCGACTATACCGGACAGGGGCCGGGGGCGGCGCTGATGGCCGCCCAGACCATGCGCACGCTGCGCCGGCTGGGAGGGATGCGTGCCGAGCTCATCGACCTGGTGGCGAGCCTGAATGACGAACTGCGGCTCGATCTCGTCCACGGCAGCTCGCTGACGCTCTTCGCCGCGGTACTGAACCTGCCCTTCAACAGCCTGACCTGCCTGAGCCTCGGCTTCAGCCCAGCGGCGCTGATCAATCCCCGGCGCGAGCTGAGCCTGCAGCAGATCTGCTCCGATGGCGCCACCATCGGCAAGGTGCATGGCCAGCGCTTCCGCGACACCCTGCGGCCGATCTCCATCCAGCTGCGCCCGGGCGACCTGGTGGTGCTCTCCACCGACGGGCTGGCACGGGGACACAATGCGCGCGATGTCGCCTCCGGTCGCCTGGCGGTCATGGGTAGCTGCCTGTCGAATGCCGATCGGCCCTTCGTGCAGCTGCTCGGCCAGGTGGTCGAGGAGGCCAAGCGGGGCTACACCGGCCCGATCACCGAGGATCTCACCATGGTCGGCATCCGTCTGAAGACCGGTGATGAGCCCCAGACCGGGCGCTTCATGCAGGCGCCCAAGCCGCAGGTGCGGGTGGCGATGCCGAGCGCGCGCAGGTCCTGAGCGTAGCGCCTTGGCCAGGAGGCCGCAGGCGCGCTTCTCGCGGAGATTGACCCGCCTGCGAAGCGGCAGACAATCGCGCCGCATCACTGCCACCGCAACCAGAGCGCGGGCCTCATGAGTACCCACGACGACGCGGTCACCCGTGCCACGAAGCCTGCCGCGGCCTCTCCAGGGACTGCGGCAGGCGAGTCCACTGCCGCCACCGTGCCGGCGGCCGGCAGCCCCGCCGGAGCGCCAGCCGGGCAGGACGATACGCGCGCCACCTCGGCAGCGGCCGCCGGCAGCGCACCGACCCTGCTCAACGGCCGGGTCGACACCGATGCCACCCGCCCGCTCGCCGATGGCCAGGGCCGCCTCCTCCGCGCCGGCCCCGACGAGGGCTTCGTCGGCGAGATCTGGGGGGACTTCCAGCTTGAGGAGCTGATCGGCCGGGGCGGCATGGGGGCGGTCTACCGCGGCCGCCAGCTCAGCCTCGACCGGCCAGTGGCGATCAAGGTGCTCTCGGCTCACCTCACCGACAGCAGCGATTTCCGCAAACGCTTCCTGCTCGAAGCGCGCGCCTCGGCGCGCGTCAACTCGCCCTATGTGGTGCAGGTGCATTTCGCCGGCGAACAGGGCCGGCATCACTATTTCGCCATGGAGTACGTCGATGGCGTCGATCTGGCGCGCAAGCTCAAGGATGGCTACCGGCCGAACCAGACCGAGGCGCTCGAGCTGGTGATCCAGGCCACCCGCGGCCTGGTGGCGCTCGCCGATCACCGCATCGTCCATCGCGACATCAAGCCGGGCAACTTCATGCTCACCGGCAAGGGCCAGCTCAAGCTGATGGATTTCGGCCTGGTGAAGTTCTCCAGCGAGAGCCATGGACTGACTCAGACCGGCATGGTGATGGGCACGGTGAGCTATTTCAGCCCAGAACAGGGCCGCGGCGGCGCCTGCGACCAGCGGACCGACATCTATGCCATCGGCGTGGTCTTCTACGAGCTGCTGACCGGCAAGCTGCCCTTCACCGGCGACAATCCCACCTCGGTCATCTATCAGCACCTGCATGTGCCCCCGCGGCCGCCCAGGGAGTTGGTGCCGGGCATCGCCGAGCCGTTCCAGTCGGTGGTGATGCGCTGCCTGGAGAAGGACCCGGCGCTGCGCTATCAGCACGCCGCCGATCTGCTCGCCGACCTCGAGCGCATCCGCGCCGGCCAGCTGCCCGTCGCGGCATCGGCCGGCGCGGTGACGCCAGGTGCACCATCTCGCTGGCTCTGGCTGGCGGTGGCGGCAGTGATCGTGGTGGCCGGGACGCTGGTGATCGTCCACGAACACTTGGCTGGCGGTGGCCAGCGCCCTCCCCCCGCAGCCCCAGCGAGCACCCGAGCCGCCCCGCTGGCGCCGGTGGAGCCCCATGCTGCCCCATCCCTGCCGGCCGCGCCGCCGCCAGTGGCGACACCGACCCCGGCGCAGGCCAGCAGCCACCTTGCAGCGCTTCCGCCGCCGCCACCGGAGCTTCCGCCGCCGCCAGCCGCCGCCCCTGCAGTGCATGTTCAGCCGGAACCAGTCGCCCAGGCCACCCCTGCAGCAGCGCCGGTGAGCGTCCCGGTCGCGCATGAACCGGAGCCGCCAGCCAGCCCCGCGGGCGTCCCCCAGCTGGTCGCGCCGGCGCCTCCCCCGGTGGCCGTTGCCGCCCACCTGGACGCCGCACCAGCTGCACCGCCGGCCGCCGCACCGCCGGCCGCCGCACCGCCGGCCGCCGCACCGCCGGCCGCCGCACCGCCGAGCTCCCCCCTGCCGCCGGTGGCAGTCGCGCCAGCCCCGGCCGCGCCAGCGAGCGTGACTACCGCACCCATCCCGCCACCAGCCGATGCGCCGGCAAACGAGCCGGTGCATGACGTGACGTACCAGGCGGTGGCGGAGAGCACCATCCGCATCGAGGTTCCCTTCACGCCGGCAGAATCCGAGCACGGCATCCGCTGGTCGCTCGAAGGCCCGGTGGGACGCTCCGGCCGCCTCGATGGCCTGCTGACCACTATCCCGCGCCTTTCATGGTCCACTGCAGGACTGCCGGCCGACCTCATCCTCCATGCCCAGACGGTGGAGGGCGGACGGGCGGTCAGCCTGCCGGTGCGCATCACCGCCTCGCAGAGCGGGCGGCCGCGCTCGCTCTCGCCATTCGTGCGCATTGGCGGGGAGGACGAGGCGCCATGCGGCCGCCTCGCCCACGACCCCGATGGCTCCTGGTGGGGGCTGAGCGTGGAGCACGGCACCATCACCCATCTGTCGGCGAACTGGATGATGGCGCAGCGCCTCCAGCCGCCGATCATGGCCAAGAAGCCGATCGCCTTGGTCGCCCGCCGCACCGGGCTGTACGTCCTGGACGGCGACACCCGCAGCGTCTGGCAGTTCAGCGGCTCCGCGGTCGCCAACCGCTTGGGCGCCTTCGAGCATCCCACCGATCTCGCCATCGCGGGCGATGGGACGCTCCTGATCGCCGACCAGAAGGCGGGCGGCATCGTCGCCTTGCTTCCCTCGGGGCAGCGCCAGATCCTGGTGCGCACGGCCCAGCCAGGGGGGGGCTTCAGCCACCTCGGCCGGCTGAGCATCGGCCCTGACGGGACGCTCTATGCCCTCGATGGCGGTGCCCACCAGGTGGTGCGCTTCGACCGCGGCCTGAATCCGCTGCCAGCCTTGCAGCTGGCAGCGGGTGATGCCCCGGTCGATCTGGCGGCGACCGCACACGGCGTGCTGGTGCTATTGGAGACCGGTGAGATACGCGACCTCAGCGAGACCGCCCAGGGCCTCGGCGCCGGGCTCTCCCTGGCGCCGACGATGGCCCAGCTGGGAACCACCAGCGCGGCGGTGGTCGACACCCTGGGCATCCCATCAGGACTGTGCCTGGATGTAGACGGTACGCGCCTGGTCGCCTACGAGGACCATGAGCTCATCGTCCGCTCATCAGCGCACGGCCAGCTGACCGGCATGCGCCTGCATCGGCTGTGGGGGCAGCGCCTGCTGGCAGCGGATGGCCAGGGGCGCTTCGCGATCATCGATCCGGGCGAGCACTGGCTGCCGCTCGAGGCGACTCAACCCTGGCTCTACCTCATCGATCAGTCCGGGTTCAGCATCCGGCGCTTCGGCGGCCCGCTCAAGCAGGGCGGCACCTTCAAGGACCCTCAGCTGGTCGCGCTCACCCCGGACGGCATGGCCGCCGCGGTGCTCGATGGCGACACCCGCCAGGTGCAGCGCTTCTCGGCCGATACCCCCCAGCCGCGCATCTTCGCCGGGCGTGGCGTGGGCATCGGTCAGCTCGAGAGCCCGGTCGCCCTGGCGATGGATGACAGCGGCGCCACCTACGTGCTCGATGCCAGCCTGCACCGCGTGGTGGTCTACGACGCCCACGGCCTGTTCAGCTACGCCTTCGGCCGCGCCGATCGCGGCGACGGCGGCGACAGCCTGCGCGCACCACGGCTGATGGCCGTCTATCCGGAAGGCGGCGCCGCCTTCGTCTACGACGAGGAGAGCGGTTCGATCAAGCAGTTCGCACTCAATCCCGAGCGCCAGCGCGCGCAGCTTGTCGGCACCATCGTCAGCAAGGGGACCGGGCCGGGGCAGTTCCAGCACCTGGTGGCGCTGGGCTGCGACCGCCTTGGCCTGCTCTACCTCGCAGACAGCAAGCGCAACGACATCCAGGTGCTCGATACGCGCAGCCATCCCCCCGCGCTGGTTGCCCACCTCAATGCCGATGTCCTCGGGGTGCGCAAGGTGGCCGCCCTATGCCTGGCCCCCGATGGCCAGATCCTCCTGCCCGGCGATGCCACCGTCACCGGATGGTGCTGGTGAGGACACGATTCCAGCCGCTGGGCGCAGTACCTTCGCATCGCATCACCTGCCGCTGTCCGCATCCGCCGGCAGGCGACGGCGCGTACGTCCTCTACTGGATGACCGCCAACCGGCGCAGCAGCTGGAATTTCGCCCTCGAGCGCGCCCTGCACTGGGCCGCCGAGCTCAAGCGCCCGCTGCTGGTATTCGAGGCGTTGCGGCTCGACTATCCCTGGGCCAGCGCGCGCCTGCACCGCTTCGTCATCGATGGTATGGCCGACCAGGCCAGGGACTTCGCCCAGGCGGGCATCCGCTACCTGCCCTATGTCGAGCCTTCTCCCGGCGCCGCCCGCGGCCTGCTCGCGGCGCTCGCGCGCGAGGCCTGCGTGGTGATCGGCGATGACGCGCCGGTGTCATTCCTGCCACGCATGATGGCGGCCGCGGCTGTCGGCATGCCGGTGCGCTTCGAAACGGTCGACAGCAACGGCCTGCTGCCCCTCTCGCTGATCGCCACCCCGCCTCCCAGCGCCCATGTCTTCAGGCGCTTCCTCCAACGCACCCTGCCGCCACTGCTGGGCGCATTTCCCCATCCCGCACCGCTGGCGCAGGTCGCGCTGCCGCCGCTGCGCCGGCTGCCGGCCGGCTTATCGCGGCAGTGGCCGGCAGCAGCCCAGGGACTGCTCGCCGGCGTGCCTACCGCCCTGGCGGGGCTGGCGATCGACCACTCCGTCCAGCCTGGCGCCTTGCGAGGCGGATCGCTGGCGGGGGGCAGGGTGCTCTCGCGCTTCCTCGCCCAATGCCTGGAGCGCTATGCCGAGAGCCGCAACGACATCGATGATGGCGCGGCAAGCGGCCTGTCGCCCTACCTCCACTTCGGCCACCTCTCGGCGCACCAGGCGGTCGCCGGCGTGCTGACGCGTGCCGCCTGGTCGCCGTCCGCCCTGTCCGCCAGCACCAGCGGAAGCAGGAGCGGATGGTGGGGGGTCGATCCCTCCAGCGAGGCCTTCCTCGATCAGCTGGTCACCTGGCGGGAGCTCGGCTACGCCTTTGCCCAGCTGCGTCCCGACCACGAAACATACGAATCGCTGCCCGCCTGGGCGCGTGCCACCATGGATACCCATGCCGGCGACCGGCGGGCCTTCTGCTACGATCTCCCAGCATTCGCCGCCGGGGCCACCCACGATCCGCTGTGGAATGCCGCCCAGGCCCAGCTGCGCCGTGACGGCGTGATGCACAACTACCTGCGTATGCTGTGGGGCAAGAAGATCCTCGAATGGAGCGCGAGCCCGCGCCATGCCCTGGCGATCATGAGCGAGCTCAACAACCGCTACGCCCTTGATGGGCGCGACCCGAATTCGTCGAGTGGCATCAGCTGGTGCCTCGGCCGCTTCGACCGTCCATGGGCGCCTGAGCGGCCGATCTTCGGCCGCATCCGCTATATGAGCTCGGACAGCACCAGGCGGAAGCTCCACCTGGCCAGCTACCTCGCGCGGTACGCCCCATGACCATCTTCACTGCGACCGTGCCGCTGCCGGTCAGCGCCGCCGAGGCCTATGCCTGGCATGAGCGCCCAGGGGCCTTCGCACGGCTGTGCCCGCCGGGCGGCGGCGTGCGGGTGCTCGTAGGCACCGGCGCGCTGCGCGAGGACGAGCGGCTGGAGCTGTCGGTGCCGTGGGGGCCGCTGCACCTGCGCTGGACCGCCCGGCACCGGGATGTGCGACCTGGCGAGCAGTTCTCCGACGAGCAGGAGCGCGGACCCTTCACGCGCTGGCTGCACACCCACCGCTTCCGCGCCACCGGCGCGCACAGCTGCGACCTCGAGGACCGCATCGATTACCAGCTGCCGTGGGGTGCCATGGGCCGCTGGCTCGCCGGCGGGATGATCGAGCGGCGGCTGAACCGCCTGTTCGCCCACCGCCAGCGCCGCACTGTCTCCGACCTGGTCCGCCATCAGGCCGAGCGCGATCGGGGACGCTGGCGCATCGCCATCAGCGGCAGCTGCGGCCTGATCGGCTCCGCCCTCACCGCTTTCCTGGGCTCGGGTGGGCACCAAGTGCATGCGGTGGTCCGCGGTGGGATGCAGGGGCGGGGGCAGGGGCAGGCGATCTCGTGGGATCCCCTCTCCGGGAGGCTCGACACCCAGGCGCTCGCCGGATGCACGGCGATGATCCATCTGGCTGGCTGCCCGCTGACCCAGGCGCGCTGGCGCCCGGCCTTCAAGGAACTGATCCGTTCCAGCCGTATCGACGCTACCCGGCGTCTATGCGTGGCTCTCGCCAGCATGCCCGAGCCGCCGCGCGTGCTGCTGTGCGCCTCGGCGATCGGCTGGTATGGCGATCGCGGCGACCAGCTGGTCGACGAGTCAGCCGCTGCCGGGAGCGGTTTCCTGAGTGACGTGTGCGCCGCCTGGGAGCAGGCGACCGAGCCAGCCCGACGCGCAGGCATCCGGGTGGTCAACCTGCGCTTCGGCACCGTGCTCTCCGGTGATGGCGGCGCCTTGGCGGCCCTGCTGACGCCATTTCGGCTCGGACTCGCCGGTCGTCTCGGCAGCGGTCGGCAATGGCTGAGCTGGATCGCCATCGACGATGCCATCGGCGCCATCCACCGCCTGCTGTTCACCGAGGACATCCACGGCGCGGTGAACATCGTCTCGCCCGCCCCCTGCACCAACGCCGCCTTCACCGCCATCCTGGCGAGGGTGCTCCGGCGACCAGCGGTCCTGCCCCTGCCGGCCCCGCTGGTGCGGCTGCTCCTCGGCGAGATGGGCCAGGCCCTGCTGCTGGATGGCGTGCGCGTGCGTCCGGCGGTGCTGGAGCGTCTCGGCTTCCGCTTCGGCGCCGGCACCCTTGATCAGGCGTTGGCGCAGGAACTGCCGTAGATCGGCTCGGCGAGGCGCCCAGACCGGTAGGTGGCGCCTGCCGGGCGGGTGTCTGACTGCGAATGCCAGGCCCGCATCGATGGGGATGCATATGGACCCATAAAAGCCTTGCCCGGGCCCGCGGGCTGATAGGGTCATTTACAACCCATAGGAGCATGCCATGTCCCTGAACCTCAACACCGTGATGCTCGCCGGCCACCTGACCCGCGACCCCCAGCTTCGTTCCCTCCCCCAGGACAAGACCGTCGTGTCGTTCAGCCTGGCGATCAATCGCCGCTTCAAGGGCGCCGATGGCGAGATCAAGGAGGACAGCACCTTCGTCGATTGCGAAGCCTGGGGGCGCACCGCCGAACTCGTCGGACAGTACCTGCAGAAGGGCAGCGGCTGCTATGTCGAGGGACGGCTCAAGCTCGATGCGTGGGAGGACAAGGAGGGTGCCAAGCGCAGCCGCCTGAAGGTGGTCGCCGACTCGGTGCAGTTCCTCGGCAAGCCCAAGGCCAAGCTCAGCGAGGCAGCAGCGACCACCGAGGATCCCGTCCCGGCCGCCGTCGCGCGGAGTGCCGGCAGCGCCAAGGGGGCAACGTTCTCCGATCAGCCGCCATTCTAGGCTCCCGTGCCTCGTGCCGGGGGCAGGCCGCTGAGCACGAAGCACGCCCCGCGTTCAAGGCGGCGGTAGGCGAGCCGTCCGCCATGGGCGTCGGCGATCGCACGTGCGAGGTGCAGACCCAGGCCCGCGCCGTGCGCGCGGCTGCTGGAAAAGGGCTCGAACAGCTGCGGCTGCAGCGCCTCGGCGACGCCGGGCCCATCGTCGCTGACGCTGAAGCCATCGGCCGCCAGCTCGATGCGCGCCGCTCCGCGGCTGCACGAGTAGCCCTCAGCGGACTCGCCGCCGCTGCCGGCATGCTGGGCCTGGATGGCATTGAGCAGCAGATTCATCAGCAGCTGGCGCAGCCGCGCAGGATCGGCATGCACGCGCGCATCGCCGGTGATGCTCAGCGCGATGCCGGCATGCTCGGCCTGGCGGCGCAGCAGGCGCACGACGCTCTCGGCGACGCTGCGCAGATCGCAGTCGACCGGCTCGACCGTCATGCCCTTGGAGAAGCCCAACAGCTCATCGACGATCAGGTCCAGGCGCTCGAGCTCCTCCATGATCAGCGTCAGGCTGGCATCGGCGCCGGGATGGCGCATGGCCATCATCTGCACCGTCAGCCGCACCGCCGAGAGCGGATTGCGCACCTCGTGGGCGATGGTGGCGGTGAAGGTGCCGATGGCGGCGAGACGTTCAGCCTGGCGGTGCTGGCGATCGAGATCGCGTAGGCGCGTACGCATGTGCTCGAGCTCCAGGGCGAGGGCGCGGATCTCGCCAGAGCCGACCGCCTGGACGCCCGCCTCGAGATCGCCGGTGCCGATGGTCTGGGCCGCATGCGCGAGCTGTTCGAGCGGCTTGGCGAACTGGCCGGACAGCCACAGGGCGAGCACGCCGAAGCCCAGCGCGCCGGCGATGGTGACCGCCAGGGTGCCCACCAGGATCGCCTGATGGCCGCTGAGGTAGGACTCGGTCTGGTAGGTGACCTCGACGACCTTGCCTTCCACTTCGACCTGGACCGTGCCGGGAGCAACCGGCATGCGGCTCGGCAGGACGCTGAAGCTGTAGCCGGTCAGGGCGCGCAGCTTGGCCATCACTTCGGCGGTCAGCGGGAAACCCCCCTGGGCGATAACCCGCCCGAGTGAACGGGCGCTGTCCTCGGCCTGTGCGCGCCGCGAGGCATCGAGCCACTGCCAGGCCACCACCCCCATCGCCAGGGAGAGCACCATATGCACGCCGACGAAGCTCAGCAGCAGTCGATCGCGGGTGCGCATGCGGCCGGCGCGCTAGCTCGGGATCATGACGTTGCACCCGGCGCGGCAGTCAGCCAGGCGACGAACTGGCGCAGCGCCTGGCCGCGGTGGCTGCGGGCATGCTTGGCCTCGCTCGGCAGCTCAGCGACCGTCAGGCCGAGTTCGGGTATCAGGACGTGGGGATCGTAGCCGAATCCACCCGCCCCGCGGGGGTGGGTGAGGAACTCTCCGATGAAGGTCCCGGCCCAGGTGAGCGGGGGCTGCCCGGGACGGGCGAGTGCGATGACGCAGCGGTACTGCACCAGCAGATCGGCCTTGCCGGCGAGTTCAGCGGCCAGCTTGCGGTTGTTGGCCTGGTCATCGCACGGTTCACCGGCATAGCGGGCGCTCAGCACCCCAGGTCGCCAGCCGAGTGCACGCGCCTCGATGCCCGAGTCATCGGCCAGGGTCCACTCTCCGGTGGCAGCCAGGCCGGCATCGGCCTTCTTGATCGCATTGGCTTCGAAGGTCGCGCCGTCCTCTACGACCGCCGGCACGTAGCCGAGCGCGTCCGGAGCGGCAACGGCGATGTGCAGGGGCTGGAGGATCTCGCGCAGTTCGCGCAGTTTGTGGGCGTTTCCGGTGGCGAGCAGCAGCCGGCCGGGACGCATGCCAGGCTACTTCCCGGCGGGACCGGCTGCCGGGGCTGGAGCGGGGGCGGCGCCGGCCTGATAGTTGGGATTGGGCACGATCAGGTTGGAGCCTGGGGCAGGCAGGCCATTCTTGAGATCATTGCGATGGATCAGCCAGACCACCGTGGTGTGGTACTTGGTGGCGACCGAGGTCAGGGTGTCCTTCGGTCCGGTGGTGATGAACAGCTCACCTGCGCCGGCAATCGGGACATTCAGCCCCACTCCGACGCCTGCGGCGCCATTGTCCGAATAGGCGTGATCCTGGCGGTCAGGGACCACCATCATCGATACGCGTTCCTCCCCGCAGCCGGCGGCGATGAGGAGGGAGGCAACCGACAGGGAGGCGAGGAGGTAGCGCATGGGCGACACACTAAGCGCCGATGGCGGCGGAAACAAGGGGGCAGCTCGGGCATCAGGGCCCGGACCGGCCTCAGCGTTGCAGAGCCTCGTTGAGCGCGGCGCGCATGCGCTCCTGCGCGGCATGGAGCGGGTAGCGGGTGAATACCCCGGCGCTGACCAGGTTGGCCTGCTCCGGGTCGCCTGCCGCACGTCCCAGGTCGATCACCACCCAGCCGAGGAGGTTGGCGGAGCGCAGCAGGAGCTCGCGGCGCTCCTGCGCCAGCGGGCGCAGGAGCTCATCCACCGGCAGCGGAGGCAGGGCGAGGATGAGCAGCGGCTTGACCCCCAGATGCTCGCAGCGCGAGCGCAGCAGCCCGAGGACGCGTTCCTCCTCGGCCGACCAGGCACCGCCGAACAGCACCTGGTTGCCCGGGCTCCAGACGATGCTGCGTGGCAGCGCCTTAGGGTCGTCCGGGAGCTTGGCGAGCGCGACCAGGACGGCGTGCTGGGGGTAGCGCTCATCACTAGCTGGATGCGCCTCGGCATCCAGCCCGGTCCACACGTTCGCACCCAGGGCCTCGAGCGCATCGCCGACCAGCCAGGCGCGTCCATTTGGACGCTCGGCGCTGCCGTTCAGCAGGCTCCAGATGCGCTCCTCGCGCAGGTCGCGCCGCCGGTCGAGCAGCACCACCGGGGTGCCTTTGGCGTCGACCGGAAAGCCATTGCGCAGGTCCGCCAGCGGCCATGGCTCGCGTGCGTCCGCCACCACCAGCTCGAGGGGGAAGGGCTTGGCATCCTTGGCCTCCAGGACCACGCTCGCGGCATGGCGCCCAGCGACCAGTGGCAGCGGCAGCAGGCCGCTGATGCTGTCCGCGCCGGTCGGCAGGGTGAAGGGCAGGGCCTTCTCGCCCGACCAGCCGATGGTGCCGTTGATCCCCGGGGTCTTGACCGGCAGCGAGAAGGCGATGTTGCGCGATTCGTCGGTATAGGCGATCGCCGGCCAGTGGGTGAATGCCGGATCAGGCCAGATGCGGATGCCCGGAACGCTCGAGGGGCTGGGCNNCAGGCCGAGGGCCAGCTGCCGCATGCTCATGGTCCGTCTTCCCGTGCACATGCGCCAGAGGGTAGCAGCTGTCGGCGGGAGAACCAGGACGCTTGCTGGCTGCACCCATGCTTTTACCGTCCTAGGCCGAAGCCGTTGCCCCGCCACTGTCGCCCCCCTCCCTGCCGAACTGCACACCGATGAGCGAATCCTCCCCCCTGCCTGCCTTCACCAGGATTCCCTCGTCGGTCAATCTGCCGCAGCTGGAAGTCTCGATTCTGGCATTATGGGAGCGCCTGGACGCCTTCCAGGAATCAAACCGCCGGCGCGCCGCCGCTGGTGGNNCTGCCATGGGCTGCCGATCGAGAACCTCGCCCAGCAGGCGCTCGGCTGGTCCGGCGCCGCCGAGATCCGCGCCAATGGCGTGGCCGCCTTCAACGAGAAGTGCCGCTCGATGGTGCAGACCTACGTGGCGGAATGGCGGCGCACCGTCACCCGCATGGGTCGCTGGGTCGACTTCGACCGCGACTACAAGACCATGGATCGCGATTTCATGGAATCGGTGTGGTGGGTGTTCAAGCGCCTGTGGGAGAGCCGCGATGCCGGCGGACGCAGCCGAGTCTACAAATCCCACCGCATCATGCCCTACGATCCGGTGCTGAGCACGCCGCTGTCGAACTTCGAGGCCGGGAGCAACTACAAGGATGTGCAGGATCCGGCGATCACCGTGCGCTTCCGCCTGGTGGACGAGAGCCGCTTCGCGGGCGTCACCTACGTGCTCGCCTGGACCACCACCCCGTGGACGCTGCCCGAGAACCTGGCGCTGTGCGTCGGCGCCGAGATCCGCTACTGCCTGGTGCGCGATGCCAGCGATGGCTGCCGCTATCTCCTGGCCGAGGACCGCCTGGCGAGCCACTTCCGCGATCAGCACGACTACCAGCTGCTCGCCAGCCTGCCCGGGGCGGAGCTGGTCGGCCTGGCCTACCAGCCGCTGTTCTCCCATTTCGCCGACCAGCCGGGCGCCTTTCGCATCCTCGCCGACGCCTTCGTCAGCACCGGAGACGGCACCGGCATCGTGCACCTGGCGCCCGCTTACGGCGAGGACGACTACCGCGTCTGCCGCGCCGCCGGCATCGCGCTGGTCGACCCCCTCGACGAGGCCTGCCGCTTCACCGCTGCGGTGCCGGAGTACGCCGGCGCCTTCTGCAAGGACGCCGACAAGGCGATCATCCGCGCGCTCAAGGAGGCCGGCAAGCTGGTGCGCCAAGCGACCATCGTGCACAGCTACCCGTATGGCGAGCGCAGCGACAGCCCGCTGATCTATCGCGCCATCGACGCCTGGTACGTGCGGGTCGAGGACCTGCGCGACCGGCTGGTGGCCAACAACGCCACCATCCGCTGGGTGCCGGAGGCGGTCGGCTCCGGCCGCTTCGGCAACTGGCTGCGCGAGGCCAAGGACTGGAACATCTCGCGCAACCGCTTCTGGGGCTCGTGCCTGCCGATCTGGATCAATGTCGACGACCCCGCGGACGCCATCTGCTACGGCTCGATAGACGAGCTCGAGCACGACTGCGGCACGACCATCACCGACCTGCACAAGCACCACCTCGACGGCGTGGTGGTGCGCAAGGGGGGCAAGACCTACCGCCGTACGCCGGAGGTGCTCGACTGCTGGTTCGAATCCGGGGCCATGCCCTATGCCCAGCGCCACTGGATGGGCGGGGCGTCGGGCACCGCTGCGCCGGACGGCTTCCCGGCCCAGTTCATCGCCGAGGGACTGGATCAGACCCGCGGTTGGTTCTACACCCTGCTGGTGCTCTCCACCGCGCTGTTCGACAAGCCGGCGTTCCGCAATGTCGTGGTCAACGGCCTGGTGCTCGCCGAGGACGGCCAGAAGATGTCGAAGAGCAAGAAGAACTATCCCGACCCGAGCGCGGTCCTGGATGAAATCGGCGCCGATGCGCTGCGCGCCTACCTGATCGATTCGCCGGTGGTGCGCGGCGAGCCGCTGCGCTTCAGCGATGCCGGGCTGCGCGAGATCGTGCGCACGGTGGTGCTGCCCTACTGGAACGCGCTGTCGTTCTTCACCACCTATGCTGCGGTCGACCGCTACCACCCTGGGCAGAGGCCGGCACCACCCATCCATGAGCGTCCCGAGATCGATCGCTGGATATTCTCGACGCTGCATTCGCTGATCCTCGAGGTGAACCGCGAGATGGAGGCCTACCGCCTCTACAACGTGGTGCCCCGCCTGGTGGCCTTCATCGACGATCTGACCACCTGGTACATCCGCCGCTCGCGCCCGCGTTTCTGGATGAACCAGGACCGTGCCGACCAGACCGCCGCCTATGCGACGCTCTACACCGTGCTGAGCGAGTTCGCCAAGGTGCTCGCCCCCTTCATGCCCTTCATCACCGAGGAGGTGCACCAGGTGCTGGTGCGCGCGGTGGATGCCGCAGCGCCGGCATCGGTGCACTGGTGCGACTATCCCCAGGCGGATGCAAGGCTGGTCGACCGCGAGCTCGAGGCGCGCATGGCGGTGGTGCGCCGGGTGGTCTCGCTCGGACTCAAGCTGCGCAATGACCAGCGTCTGCGCGTGCGCCAGCCGCTGGCCGGACTGACGGTGGTCAGCCGCGATCCGGCGGTGCGTTCGGCGGTGGCGGCATCGCAGGCGCTGGTCGCCGACGAGCTGAACGTCAAGCGCGTGCTCGAGAGCGCCGATGAGGGAGCCTTCGCCAGCATCAGCGTGAAGCCCAACTTCGCCGAGCTGCGCAAGCGCTGCGGGCCGAAGCTCAAGGAGATCGGTGCGCAGCTCGCCACCTGGGGGCATCAGGAGGTCCAGCGCCTGGAGGCCGGCGAGCGCATCGCCTGCGCGGGCGAAGCGATCGCGCTTGCCGACGTGCTGCTCCTGCGCAGCGCCCGTGCCGGGGCGGTGGTGGCCAGCGATGGTGTGATCACCGTCGCCCTCGACACCACCCTCGACCAGGCATTGCGCGCGGAGGGGCTGGCGCGCGAGTTCGTCAGCGTGCTGCAGCAGGCGCGCAAGGCGGCGCAGCTGGAGGTCAGCGACCGCATCCGCGTCGTCTGGCTGGCCAGCGATGCCGCGACTGCCTCCGCCATCACCGCGCACAGCGCCTACATCGCCGGCGAAGTGCTGGCGGTGACCTTGCTCGAGCTCAGCGCCACCCAGGACGGCCTGATCGACGCCGACCTGGATGGCGTGCGCATCGACTACCGCGTCGAACGGGTCTCGCCGAGCTGAGCTCGGCCTGCTGCGCCGGTGCATCGTCACGCCGCTGCGGCGTGACCGCGCGCAGCCCGGTGGCTACTTGGCGGACAGCGCCTGCTCGATCGCCGCCACCACCTTGGGGTCATCCGGCTTGGTCTTGGGGTCGAAGCGGTCGACCACCGTGCCGTTGCGGCCGATCAGGAACTTGGCGAAGTTCCAGGTGATGTCGCCGGGCTTGGGGCTCTTGGTGGTGAGGTAGGCGTAGAGCGGGCAGATGTCGTCGCCCTTGACGCTGACCTTGGCGAGCATGGGGAACTTGACGTTGTAGGTCGCGGTGCAGAACTGCTCGATCTCCTGGTTGCTGCCGGGCTCCTGATGGCCGAAGTTGTTGGCCGGCACGCCGATGACCACCAGGCCGGCGGCCTTGTACTTCTCATACAGCGACTCGAGGGCGGCGTATTGCGGGGTATTGCCGCACTTGGAGGCGACATTGACCAGCAGCACCACTTCGCCCTTGTGCTGGGACATCGGATGGGGCTTGCCATCGATGCCGGCCATGCTGGCGCTGAGGAAGGAATCGGGTATCGGCTCGGAGGCGGACAGCGCGGTGGCGCCGACGGCGAGCAGCAGGGCGGCGAAGAGCGGGGAGGCGAGCGGCATGGGTTCTCCTGATGGGCGTTTGTTCGCCCTGCGGGCGCAAGGCTGGGGGGAAGATGGCGGTTTCCAGGGTTTTCCCCGTAGCTCTGCCAGTGGTGGGTGACCGTCCTGCGCAGTTCCCCTAGGGGGTGACCAGCAGGATCTTGACGCGGATCACCCCGAGATTGTCGGCGGTGCTGCCGTCGTTGCACTTGAGCCACATCCGGCCGCTGCCCTTGATCACCCCGGGCGGCATGACGGCGTCGCCCACCTGCACGAATAGGCAGCCCCAGCGGATGACCCCATGCGGGTCCTTGGCGACATCGCCGAGGAAGTTCATCGGGCTGTTGTCGGATGGCGTGGTGCCGCAGCGCCATTTGTCATTGGCATTGGGCACCACCAGCACCGTCATGCCGGGCTTGAGCTCGATGCCGGTATCCACCGCACCGATGACCGCATGGGCGTCGACCGCGAAGGGGACCCCGCCCAGGCGGTCCCAGTCGGCCTCGGTGATCTGCTCGAGGCTGGTGCCGAGCTTCTCGGCCGCCTCCTTGGCCAGGGTGTTGGCGGGGAGGCTGAGGGCAGCCTCGGCATCGGTCGCGGGCGGTTCGGTTTCGGGGTCGCGGCGGCTGGCAAGGGCCTCGATCTTGGCCTTGATCGTCAGCGCGGCCTGCAGGTCGCCCTTGGTGGTCTGCGCATCCTTGATCGCATTGAGGGCGGCGATCACCTGGTCGCGCTGCTGTGCGACCTCATGGCGGCTGCGCGCGCGGATCTTGGCTACCTCGGCCTGGTAGGCCTCGACCAGCTTCTCGGCCTCGGGCGGCAGGCCGGCGGGCTGCTCGCCACCGGCCAGGGGCAGGCAGGCGGCGATGGCGATCAGGAGCAGCGTGAGCGCGGGCATGCGGGCCAGGGTACCATGGGGATGATGAACCGAAACCTTCTACGCCCTGCTCGGCATGACGTTGCAGCCCGGCTACCACACCCGGGCGAGCAGTTCGCTGACCGCCAGCCGGGTCAACGGCATGTCCATGCCCATCGCGATGCGGTTGCGGAAGGTGCGCGGCGCATGGCCGTAGGTGGCGCGGAAGAGGCGGGAGAAGTGGAAGGGGCTCTGGAAGCCGCACTGCCTGGCGACCTCCTGGATGGAGAGGTTGCTGCGCGCGAGCATGGTGGCGGCGCGCTCCAGGCGCAGCAGCCGCAGCGCCTCCATGGGCGTGACCGCCAGAGCCGAGCGGAACATCCGGGTCAGGTGCCCCTGGGTCACCCCCGCCGCCTGGGCCAGGTCGGTGAGCGTCAGTTCGACCAGCGGACCTTCCGACCAGCGGGATTGCACGAACAGCAGGACACGCTCGACGATCGGCGAGCCGGCCACCCCGCCTTCGCCGGCGACGCTGCCCTCGCCGCTGAGATAGACCATCAGCACCTGCCGGATTGCCCCCTGCGCCAGCTCGTCCCAGTCGGGTCCGCGCCGGCTCAGCAGCCAGATCAGGTGGCGCAGCAACGGCCGGATGATGTCGCCGGCGCCCAGCTGGCGCGCCAGCGGCCACTCGCGCTCCGGGGGCAGCTGCGCACCGTGCAGGTCGACGGTGAAATGCACGAAACCATGGCGGGTATGGCGCTGGGGATCCCAGATGTAGTGGTCGCGCATGCCGGGTCGGCCGAGCAGCACCGTGCCCGGGGGCGCCGGGACCTCGACGCCATCGAAGTGGCAGCGCGCCTGCCCATCGACGATCCAGACGAACTCGAAATCGCGCAGCGTACGCGGGCCGAAGGTCGCCCCCGGAGGGTAGATGGTCAGTCCGTGGC
>PLEW01000144.1 GCA_003136555.1 Planctomycetota bacterium
GATGCGCCACGAGCCGGTGGCGCGCGGCATGAGCTCCAGGTCGAGGAACTGCTGATGCTGCCTCAGGGCCATCACCAGGCGCGCGGAAGCAGCCATCAGCTCCTCGCGCTGGTCGGTGTCCCCCTCCAGCGCAAGGAGATCGGTGGTCAGGAAGGCGATCGCGCCGCGGTTCTGCTGGCTGGCGGTCTCCACCACCACCCGGGGCGGATGGGTGAGGGTCTGCCGGGCGATGTCCANNGGCGTTGATGCGGGCGATGGCGTTGCGGATGGTGGTCGCCCGGGGCACGGTCGATTGCATGAACAGGCGGTACACGCTGTCGGTTATCAGGTCGACGTAGACGCGCGGATCCTCCTCGAAGGGGTGTTCCATCTGGGTGAGCGCGAGGGTGCGCTCGAGATGGTCACGGAAGATCTCGTAGTCGATCTGGGCATTGCGCGAGAGCTGGGGATAGGCGATGCGGGTCGGCAGCTCGGCGAGGGTGGCGCGCACCTGCTCCAGCCAGCGTGCGCGAGCCTTGGCCGTGACATCGTCGAGCTGGTCGTCGAAGCGGTGGTCGCCGAGTTGGGTGGCCATGGTCGGATGGGCGCGGCAATCTGCGTCGAGGTAGGCGCGGAAGTAGCGCTCCAGGTCTTCATCGGCACTGGTGCTGGCCAAGCAGACGGGGCCGCTCAGCAGNNACCGCCGCCGCGATCTCCTCATGAAACAGCAGCCCGAGGCAGAGCAGGCTGGCGAGGTGGTGGTCGATCATCGATGGTCTCCTGGGCCGTAGCCGCCGAGCGGTAGGATAGGTCTGGGGCCAACGCGGCGGCGGAGGCGGTCAAAGAGCTGCCTCTTTCGGACATTCCCGGCCGGAGACCATGTCCCAGAAGGGCAGCACTGAGTCCCAGCAGTACTCTGCCCGCAGTGCGATGCTGGTGGTGTGCCCTTCAGCGATCCCTCGACCACCTGCAACCAGTGGAGGACTCATGAGCCCCAGGACCAGCACGTGGTGCCGCACGCTGCTCGTGGCCATCATGCTCAGCCTGCTGAGCGGTGGTGGCTGGGCGGAAGCCGACAAGGACAATCAGGGCCGGTGGACCACACCCACCACCAGCGGGCCCGATAAGGACGTTCCCGGCTTTCTCGTCAATCTGGGTCCCACCGGTGTGCGCGCTATCCTGACCGAGACCACCTTCATCGTCCGCTATGTCTTTGCCGGCGCACCAGCCGACGGCCGCATCCGCTGCGACGACGTCATCACCGGCGTCGCCGGCACACCGTTCCCGTCCTATACCTTCGGTGGTGCGACGCATGGCTACGAGGGGCCGATCATGAGCGTCGGTGAGGCCATCGAACGGGCCGAGTCAGGCACCGGCTCGCTGGTCTTCACCGTCCAGCGGGCGGGCCGGTCGATCGCGGTGACCGTGCCGCTGGAGCGCGTGGGCGCCTTCAGTGCGACCTTCCCGGTGCAGTGCGCGAAGTCGGCGCTGCTCCAATCCCGCGCGCTCAGCTATCTCGCCAGCCATCCGGAATCTTGGCAGGGGCCAGCGCATGTGCGGGCGACGGTCGCCCTGGCGCTCCTGACCAGCAGCGTACCCGAGCAGGCAGCCCTGGGCAGAACCATCATCCTGGGCTGGAACAACGTGCCGAGTGCCGACACCTGGACCTGGGCGGTCTCCTACCAGCTGATCGCCCTGAGCGAATACCACCTGCTGAGCCATGATGCGGCGGTGCTGCCGACCATCAGCGCCCTCTGCGCCCTGCTGCGACGGGACCAGTATGCGGGCACGATCCTGGTCTGGGGACCGACGGGGGACAAATACCTGGAGCGGCTGGATTATGCCAAGGTCGATGCCGCGCAGCAGCTCTACGCCGGCGGCTTCGGCCACACTCCCTATATCCCGGGGATGGGCAAGGATGGGTGTGGTCCGATGCAGTTCACCACCATCCTCGCGGTGATCGCCTGGCAGCTGGCGGCTCGCTGCGGCGCTCCGGTCGATCGCGCGGGCATCGCCAGTGCACTGGACTTCATCCATCGCGGCACCAATGCCGCCGGCTATGTCGCCTATGGCGGCGAATTCACCCTCAATGCCGGCCTAGTCGATCCGCTGCAATGGAAGCAGTCCACCGAGGGCAGCGATTATGTCGGCCGCGCCGGCGCGGCGCTGCTGGCGCATACCCTCAGTCCCGAATGCGCTCTCGCGGAGCAGTCGATCGCGCTGCATCGCCGCTACCTTAAGAGCGCCTACAAGAGCCTGCCGGATGGCCACGCCGATCCGCTGCTGGGATTCTGCTGGGGTCTGCTCGGTTCAGCCGCGGCGCAGGACGACAGCGTGCTGCGGACGATGATGGATTACCATAAGGCGCTGTTCAACATGATGCGCTGCGCGGATGGCTCGTTCGTCGTCCTGCCCGGGCGCAACTACGCCGATGGCTCCTACTTCATCTCGTCGCGCTACTACCCGACCGCGATCATGGCCTTGACGCTGGGCCTCGGCAATCCGCGCCTGATGATCCAGGGCACCCAGGTGTCGGTCCCCGGGGTGAATGTGAAGGCCTTGCGCGGCCGTTTCCAGGCAGCCTATCAGGCCATCGTCGCCAAGAGCTATCCGACAGCGATCCGGCTGCTGGCCGCGCTGCGCACCGGCACAACGGTGTCGGCCGAGGAGCGCACCGCAGGCGAGGCCCTGATGCAGGTGATCGATGCGCGCCTGCAGACCGCTGTCGTCGCCTTGGCTGTGCTCGAACGGCGCGGCGATGTCGCCGCCCTGAGCACCGAGGTCCAGCACATCCGCGCGACGTTCGGCGCTCTCGAGCAGTGCCCGGCGCTGATCCTGCCGATCGAGGAGCGCCTGCGCCGGGAGCCGGCACTGACCCAGGTCGCCCTCGGCATGCGCTTCGCGCACCTGCTCGCCTCGTTGCGCAAGTACCGGACCGCCGCCAGCGCCCAGGAGCTCGAGCGCTTCGCCGAGAAGAGACCCGAGGGGCTCTATGCCCGTTGGGCCCATGCGGTGGTCCAGGCCTTCCGTGAGACGGGGGTGGTCATCGATCCATCGACGCTCCCAGGTGAGCCGTCTCCACCCGCAACCTCCAGCGTGCCCTCCCTGTCGCCGTGACGACTGGCCGGCGGGTCGCCGGCAGGCCAGCGCCGCCACAAGCAGGCTCGGCCTGGAGCGTCGGGCTGAGCGCGGAACTGTCGCTGGCGGACTGGCAGTCTGTGGCATATCCCTTTCTGCGGACACCAGATCGCATCGACGCCCATGGTACTGCTGCCTGGTGGAGCGGTGAACTGTGCACGGCGAAGCAGCAAAATCCCTGACAGGTCTGGCTGCGCACCACCATTCCTCCAGAGCGTTCCCGCTGACCTCGGGAAGGAGGAGCCATGGCCCGACCCCAGATGACCGGCTGCCTGCAGGCCGCACGTGTGTTCCTGCTGGTCGTGGCCATCACCGGACTGCTGCGGGCGGGGGATGCGCCGCCAGCTGCCAACGATCCGGCCACCATCGTGCCGCTCAGCAAGGCGACCTTCTTCCTGTTCGAGGATTTCGAGTCGACGGAGGTCGGCAAGATCCCCAAGGGTTTCACCTCGGTTGGTTCGGTGGGGGTGGTGGATGACGTGGCCCATACCGGCAAGCATTCCCTGCGCCTGAATGCCGCCGTCAACGGTGCCCGTCAGATCATCTGGAAGGGCGAGCAGCTGGCCGCCATGGGCGGGGAGCACTGGGGGCGGCTCTTCTATCGCGTGCAGCTGCCCTCGCCGCTGCCCGCCAGTGGCATCATCCATTCCACCATGGTGGTCGGCGCGGCGAAGAGCCCCTCGGCCAAGGACAAGATTGAAACGCGGTTGATGGGCACCATCACCGGCGGTGACGGTGTCTTCCGCTATCTCTACAACGTCCAGCCCCTGCAGGGCCGCGCCGAATTCGGGGCCGGCTCCGGTCAGGCCAATCATTATACTGACAATTGGACACTGGCGGAATGGTATGTCGATTACGCCACCCAGACCTACCGCTTCTTCGTCAACGGCAAGGAGCTCACCGACATGGCCATCCACAAGGGCGCGAACAACTTCGCCGGTGCGGAGATCCCGCAAGCGTTCGATTCGCTCGCCTTCGGCTGGCAGAATTACCAGTCCGCCGCTGGGACCGGCTTTGTCACCTGGATCGACGACATCGCCCTGACCAAGGAGCGCATCGGCGGCCAGAAGCAGATCAAGCAGGATGAGCCGATGAGGCTCGCGCCCACCTTCCCCATGCCATCCGCCGAAGCCAAGGTGGCCAGGCTCGAGGACGGCATTGCCAAGGGCCGGGTCGGCTATGGGATCAAGGACCTGGAGAAGCTCAGCGCTGACAAGGATCAGAAGATCATCGATGCGGCCAAGGCCAGCCTGATGGTCATCCAGACCTGGAAGGAGCAGAACGATGCCGAGTTCACCCGCCTGAAGGATGCCGGCGACATCTTCACCGCCGCCGAGCTCGCAGCCGGCATGGCGACCAGCTATGCCGGGCAGGATGCGGCCAAGGTCTATCAGGAGCAGGCCGCAACCCTGAGGAAGGATCCCGCATTTGCGGCGGGCAGGGAGTTCCAGAAGCTGGCGGAGTTCCCCGCCGATCAGCTCAAGGACCCGCGCTTCGTGCATATGCTCAAGGCCTTCGTCAAGAAATACCCCTCTGGCTACTACTTCGATCTCGCTCAAGTCCTGCTGCCGGACAAGTAATCGGGCGCCGTCTACGCGTCCCCGCCTCGGCGTGAGCTAACGGCGGTCCCGTCCGTTCCGGCGTGGGGTGTGGGAGCAGTGCGACTGTCCCGCGGGGTGCCCCGGTCACTTGCCTATGGCGGCGGCTCTATCCTGCACCTCGAACTGGTACCAGGAGCCCTGCAGATGCCGGGCGAGGTCGAGCAGGATGCGCTTGGCCTCCGACTTCTTGCCCAGCTCGAGGGCTTTCGCCGATGCCGCCTCAGCATCGCTGCGCGCCTGGGTGAGGGCCGCGAGCCCGGCAGCCGCCTTGGCGGCCTTCTCGCTGTCGGGTATGAATGAGGCGACCTTCAGCAGCGGGTAGAGCGCATCGCCGTAGCGCTTGGCCTTGAGCGCCGCCAGGCCGACGCGCAGCGCCTCGGCCTCGGTCTTGGCGTACCAGTCGGCATAGGAGGCCGAGAAGAAGGCGAAGGCCTGCTGATTCTGCGACGCCGCTATGGCATGACCGCCATCATGATCACCATACAGGACATAGGGGAATTTGAAGTTCTTCAACTGCTCGAATACCGCCTTGGATGCCGCGGGCGGTGCGATGGTATCCTGCTGGCCGGTGCCGCAGAAGAGCGCCACACCCTTGCCGAGCAGGGCGGACGGCAGAGCCTTGTTCTCATCGAAGGTCACCAGCTGATTGCAGCCGAGCACCATGACGCCGGCAAAATCGGCAGGATAGCAGGACAGGTAGCCGGTGGAGATCTTCGATCCGCCGGAATGGCCGCCGACGTAGATGCGGTTGGGATCGATGGGCGCCCAGCGGGCGATGGTCGAGGCCACATACAGGCATATGCCAGCACGGAACTTGACGTCGCACCAGGGCTGATTCAGCATCGCGTCGACGAGCTGGAAGCCCGCGACCACATAGCCCGCAGCATGGGCCTGCTGGGCATACTCCCCGGCCTGACCGCGACTGTCCTTGAACTCGGTGAAGTTGCCGATGAACAGGGGATAGCGGCGGCCGGCATCGAGCGACTGGGGGAAGAAGAGGCGTAACGGAATGGTGAGGTTGGTGAGCGCTGCCTGGATGACCGCTGGCTCCACCACCGGTTTATCCCGCGGCCAGCGCTGGCCGTAATCGGCGATCCAGGTGGGTGTGAAGGCCAGGGAGCATTCCACCGTGCCACCGTGCACCTCGAAGGGAGCGCTGGACGGCACCGGCTGCTTGCCGACGAAGCTGGGAAAATCGTCCGCCGTGGCGGCCGCGACCAGGAGGGCGAGGAGGACAGTGCGCACGGCGCGGTGCATGGCGATGCCGATGGTGGTGATCGAGCAGGAAGGGGGAGCTACCCGTTCATGATGCGTGATCTCAGCCACACTCAATGCCGGAATGATCCGCCTGTCATGGGCGACCTCCCCCCGCTGCAGTGGGCGGTAGCCAGCGGCATCCCGGCGACGATGCTGTGGGCGCCAGTAGCCGCTGCTCTCGCGGCTGATGCAGGATCGACCAGGATGACTGTCCATGCCGCTCTACCTTCCCTCCTCCTGCTGCTGGCGTGCTCTGCCAGCCAGCCCCTGCGGGCTGCCGACACCCTGCGCGAAGCGGCCGGCTCCCGCCTGCTGTTCGGCTGTGCGGTGGCGACCGTCGATCTGCGTGATCCGGCGCTCAGCCAGCTGATCACCAGCCAGTTCTCCTGCATCACCCCCGAATACGAGCTCATGCCCGAGAAGGTGGTGGACGAGCGGGGCGCCTACACCTTCGAGGCGGGAGACCAGGTCGTCGCCTTCGCCCGAGCGCACCAGCTGCCTGTCTACGGCCATATGCTGCTCTGGCATTTCGTCACCCGCGCCTGGCTGTTCGCCGATGCCGCAGGCAAGCCCTTGCCCCGGGCGGCGGCGCTCGCCAACCTGAAGCGCTACATCACCCAGGTCGTCGGCCACTATCGGGGTGCGATCAAGGCCTGGAATGTGGTCAATGAGGCCATCAGCGACGCCGACGGCGAATACCTGAAGGACACCCCGGCCCTGCGCGCCATCGGACCGGACTACATCGACCAGGCCTTCGCCTTCGCGCAGGCCGCGGACCCCGATGTCGCGCTCTACTACAACGACTACAACATCGAGCAGCCGGCCAAGCTCGCCAAGACCACCCGGCTGATCACCGCGCTGCGCGCTGCCGGCAGGCGCATCGATGCGGTGGGCATCCAGGGCCACTGGCTGATCGATTGGCCGCCGACCGATGTCATCGCCAGCGGCATCGCCGGGCTCGCGCGCACGGGGGTGCAGGTGATGATCACCGAGCTGGACGTGGATCCCCTGCCGCGCAGCGCCAGCGGCGCCGATCTGGCGCTCCAGGAGCACGGGTCGGATCCCTATCCGCAGGGATTGCCGGCGGAGCTGCAGCGACGGCTGGCGCAGCGCTATGGCGACATCGTGACCACCATCCTCAAAGCCCCGTCGGTGACCATGCTCAGCATCTGGGGCACCCACGACGGCCGTTCCTGGCTCAACGACTTCCCGGTCAAGGGACGCACCAACCACCCGCTGCTCTTCGACCGTGCCCTCATGCCCAAGCCGGCGTGGAATACGGTGGTGGCGGCCCTGAAGGCGGGTGCCCGTCCGTGATGGGTCGGCCTGCCGCCGCGTGTCCCCATGCCATCGGAGCTCGGCGTCCCCGCAGCATAGCGGACCACTGGCGAGCGCCCGTGAAGATTCCTGGCGGCATCTTGGGCCAGCACAGCATTGGCGATCGGGGATGATCGGTCGCCCTTGGTGCGCTCGTCCCCATAGCCGGGCGGCACCGGGCCATGCGGATCGCTGATCGGTGGTCAACGACGCCACTCCCGGGCATTGCGCAACAAACTGTCACATAATGACTAGTGACCAATAATGCAATCGTTCGATCATGCACACCCGGCAGCATCAGCGCTTATCCGGCAGGGGCCATGGGGCACCTTGATGGAAAACTCAAATATATCAGTTCTTTGGCGGTGGTCAGCAGCTAAGCTCGAGGCGCTCTGGCGATGCCGGTTGGTCGATCACGACATAACTATCGTCTGAGAGAGACTGATGGCGGCCAAGCCGATCGCCGCCATCTAGCCGGCCAGGAGACGCATGGCATCGATCACCTTTGCGCGCTGGCGTTCCGGCATGAGCTCCGCTTCCAGTCCCGCATCGTCCAGAGCTCGTCCATAGACTGGGAATCATCGTGTTCAACGAACCGCACCTTTCCGCAGTCAGCAGCCACAGCAGAGAGACAGGCACCGACGCGGTGATCATCTGCAGCGAGGATGGGCGCATCCTCATGGCCGATCTCGGGATCGTGCGCCTTTTCACCTGCCCGCAGGCGGGCGTTATCGGCGCTCACATCGAGCAGGTCTTGCCAGGATGGACTGCCCTGTGCACGGCTGCCTCAGGCGGCGCTGGGAGAGCCAAGGGTGATCACCCCCCTGGACCCCATGCCCTGGAGTGCCGCCGTGCCGATGGCCGTCCCTGCACACTGCTGGTCACCACCCAGCCGCTGGTGACCGGCCAGGGCCCGGCGACCCTGCTGACCGTCCATTGCCAGACGGATACGGTGGCGCCAGTCGACGAGGGCATCATCTGCTACTTGGAGAACGGCATCATCTCGGGCTGGGACAGTGGAGCGGAACGGCTCTTGCAGTATTCCGCGAATGAGATGCTCGGCCAGTCGATCGCCGTGCTGGCGCCGGCGTACCGCCGCGATCAGGTGCCGAATACTATCACCGTGCTGTTCGATCGCATCAGGCGTGGCCAGCATATCGAGCCCTACGAGCGGATCGTGCAGCGGCGGGATGGACGCGACATCTGCCTGCTGCTGACCATCATCGGTGTGCGCGATCCGGCGGGCGAGGTCATCGGCCTGTCGATGCATATGCGCGACAACGCCCTCCGATCGATGGATGAGAAGCGGCTGCAGCTGGCGGCCATCGTCGAGTCATCCGACGATGCCATCATCAGCAAGACCATGCAGGGCGTCATCACCTCGTGGAATCCCGGTGCCGAGAAGCTGTTCGGCTACACCGCGCTGGAGGCCATCGGCCAGCCGATGGCCATCTGCATCCCCCCAGAGCGTGTCGGCGAGGAGGATCACATCCTTGAGCGAATCAAGAGAGGGGAGAGCATCGATCATTTCGACACCGTCAGGCTGCGGAAGGATGGGTCGCGTGTCGAGGTGTCGATCACCATCTCGCCCATCAGGGATACAATCGGGATCGTGGTCGGTGCGTCGAAGATCGCACGCGATATCACCGAGCGCAGGCAATCTGAAAAAAGACTGCAGGTGCAGTTGGAGCGCCTCGATCTGCTGAACCGGATCGCCCGGGCGATCGCGGAGAGGCAGGATCTGCCCAGCATCTTCCAGGTAGTCATCAATAGCCTTGAGGACCATCTGCGGATCGATTTCTGCTGCGCCTGCCTCTACCACCAGGAGAGGCATTGCCTCACGGTCACCAACCTCGGGGCCCACAGCGGTGACGTTGCTGCTGCCTTGTCCCTGAAGGTGGAGGCGGTGATCCCGATCGACGGGAATGGCCTTGCGCAGTGCCTCGACGGCCGGTTGATCTACGAGCCGGACACCCTGCAGGTGCCATATCCATTTCCCCAGCGCCTGGCAGCTGGTGGTTTGCGCGCGCTTATCGCCGTCCCCCTGCAAGTCGAGAGCACGGCCTTCGGTGTGATCATCGCGGCGCGCAGCAAAGAGCAGAGCTTCAGCAGCGGGGAATGCGAGTTTCTCCGGCAAGTAGGCGAACATGTTGCACTGGCAGCTCATCAGGCTCAGCTGCATGCGTCGCTGGTTCGGGCCTACGATGATCTGCATGCCTCGCAGCGGGCGTCGCAGCAGCAGGAACGGCTGCGGGCGCTGGGGCAGATGGCTGCGGGGATAGCCCATGATATCAACAACGCCCTGTCACCGGTGGCGCTCTATACGGGCTCACTGCTGGAGAAGGAGCCAGGGCTCAGCGTGCGGACGCGGAAATACCTCGATATCATCAGCCGCGCCGTCGAAGATGTTGCTGCAACGATCGCGCGGCTTGGAGAGTTCTACCGACCACGTGATCATCAGCTCGACCAGGTCTCCGTCGATGTCAACAAGGTGGTGCAGCATGTCATCGATCTGACCCGCGTTCGCTGGAGCGACATGCCGCTGAGGCGTGGCGTGGTCATCACCATGATCAGCGAGGCGCAGCCGGATCTGCCTGCCATCCTGGGGGTGGCCAGCGAGGTGCGCGAGGCGATCATCAACCTGGTGTTCAATGCGGTGGATGCCATGCCGGAAGGCGGCACCCTGACATTCAGGACGTATCGCTGCGAATTCCCCGCCACCTCATCCTCAGCGCATGCGCAAAGCCAGGTGGTCGTAGAAGTCGCAGACACCGGTATCGGCATGAATGAGGAGACTCGCAATCGATGCTTGGAGCCGTTCTTCACCACCAAGGGGGAACGGGGCACCGGCCTGGGACTGGCGATGGTCTATGGCGTCGCACGCAGGCACCGCGCGACAGTCGACATCGAGACTGCGGTCGGAGTGGGAACGGTGATGCGGCTGATCTTCCCGATCCCGACGATCGCCATTTCCCCGCAGCAGCCCAGTGCCAAGATGCGGGTACCGCAGCGCCTGCGTCTGCTCATCGTCGACGACGATCCGGTCATCCTGCATTCGCTACGCGATACGCTCGAGGGCGATGGTCATGCGGTGACCGCCGAGCACAGCAGCCTCCAGGCCATCGAGGTCTTCCGTGCGGCACTCGCTCGCGGCGAGCCATTCGCAGCAGTGCTGACCGATCTCGGCATGCCGCACATGGATGGACGGCAGCTGGCGAGCATGATCAAGGAAGCCTCGCCTGCCACCCCTGTGATCCTGCTGACTGGCTGGGGCACGCGCATGGTCGCCGATGGGCAGATGCCGGAGTATGTTGACGGCGTCCTCTGCAAGCCGACCAGCCTCACGGGCATCCGCCAGGCCCTGGCGACGTGCGTGCCAGGTGGTTGAGCTCGCGAGCGCTGGTGGTCACAAGCGGGTGTGCGATCAGGTCCGATGCCGACTTGTGAGCAGGACCACCAGAGACCACCTCAGACGGCATGCGAGACCGTGCACACCGGAGCGAGTCACGACGTCGCGGAGGAGCGACCGTGAGCACACAGCAGCCCACGTCACCTGCCATCGTCCCTGTCACAAAATAATCGTTGCCCCATTGTCTTATGGTGTCTGTATCCACCAGGACCGCCATGTCGCCATGGACTCCGCCACGGGCGATGTTACGACGTCAGGCATTCCAGGGCCCTGGCCGCCGAGCTGAAGAAGACGTGTCGTCCGCAGGGCGGCCCCGACTCGGCAGTAGGCGGCACCAGACCGGTCATCCACTCACCGTCGACTGGCCAAATGCCAGTCCGATTTCCATCCACACGAAAGGGATTCCACGATGCGTTTAACCCTGCTGGTGCTCCCGCTGATCTGCCTGGCCGGCTGCATGACCGATTCGGATCGGACCGCGTCGGCCTCATCTCCACCGACCGCTCCCGCAGTGCCGGCAGCGGCTGCACCTGCGGCAGCCGCGCCGGTGGTCGCTGCCATCAAGCCCGCTCCGGCTCCGGTCACGGTCGATCTCACCAAGTGCATCGGTCCGACGGAAGCTGCCGCGAACTTCGGCTGGGATGAGAACCTGGGGCGCCTGTTCCTGCTGTCCAACGGCGCCATCACCTTGCCGCTGAAGCTGGCCGCGGATGGAGACTACGACATTGCGATCAAGGCCGCCTGTGACGAGGCCCTCGGCCAGAAGGCGAAGTTCTCCGTGACCATCGATGACCAGGTCATCGCAGCTGAGGTCACCTGCACCACCATCGAGGTGAACGAGTACGTGGTCAAGGCGCACGCGCTCAAAGCAGGCGAGCACAAGCTGGCCATCGCCTTCCTGAACGATGCCTACAAGGAGAACGAGTACGACCTCAATCTCTACATCCATGGCGTGACGCTGCGTCCAGCCAAGTAGACCCTCTCGCTTGCGCAGCACCGCCAGCGCCGTGCCGCGCTCACGGCGCTGGCCCCCCCTGGCCGGCTCCCCAGCCCACCATTCAGGCGAGCAGCTTCTGCACCACCTCGCCGTGGACATCGGTGAGGCGGTAATCGCGCCCCTGGAAGCGGTAGGTGAGGCGGGTGTGATCGAAGCCGAGGAGGCGGAGGATGGTGGCGTGCAAGTCGTGGACATGCACCTTGTCCTCGATGACATTGAAGCCGAAGTCGTCCGATCTCCCCAAGGTGATGCCGGGCTTGATGCCGCCCCCCGCCAGCCACATGGTAAAGGCATTGGGGTGGTGGTCACGCCCATCGTTGCCGCCCTGCACCATCGGCGTACGGCCGAACTCGCCACCCCAGATGACCAGGGTGTCTTCGAGCATGCCGCGCTGCTTGAGGTCCCTGATCAGCGCCGCGCTCGGCTTGTCGGTCAGCTGGGTCTGATCCTTGAGCCCCTTGGTGAGGCCGCCATGGTGGTCCCAGGCTTCATGGAAAATTTGCACGAAGCGCACCCCGCGCTCGACCAGGCGGCGGGCGAGCAGGCAGGCATTCGCGTATGACGATTTCCCGGGCACCGCGCCATACATCTCGAGGATCTCCTTGGGCTCCTTGGCGAGATCCATGAGATCGGGCGTGCTGGTCTGCATGCGGTAGGCAAGCTCGAAGGAGTTGATGCGCGTCGCGATCTCTGGGTCTCCGACGATGCCCAGATGCTGCTCGTTCAGGGCCCTGATCGCATCCAGGGTGTCGCGCTGCATCTCGGCATCGACCCCAGCGGGATTGGAGAGGAACAGCACCGGATCGCCCTGGCCACGGAAGGGGACGCCCTGGTAGACGGTCGGCAGGAAGCCGCAGCCGTAGTTCGACGCCCCGCCGCTGGTGCCCTTCTGCCCGGTTGAGAAGACGACGAAGCCTGGGAGGTCTCGCGATACGCTGCCCAGGCCATAGGTCGTCCAGGCCCCCATGCTCGGCCGGCCGAACTGCGTCGCTCCGGTGTTCATGAAGATCTGCGCCGGGGCATGGTTGAATGCATCGGTCTGCATCGATTTGACGATGGCGATGTCATCCACCACTTCGGCGAGGTGCGGCAGCAGCTCGCCCAGCTCGGTGCCGCTCTTGCCGCAGCGATTGAATTTGTACTTCGGCGCCAGCAGCGTGCTGTTGGGGTTGATGAAGGCCGCGCGGTAGCCCTTGAGCAGCTCGGCCGGCGGCAGCTTGCCATCCCACTTCACCAGCTCCGACTTGTAGTCGAACAGCTCGAGATGGCTTGGCGCCCCGGCCTGGAAGAGGAAGATCACGCGCTTGGCCTTGGCGGCGAAATGCGGGACCTTCGGCGCCAGCGGATCAGTCGGTGCCTCGCCGGCCAGCGCCTGAGGCCCGTAGGCATCCTGGAGCAGGGTGCTGAGTGCGATTGATCCCAGTCCGACACCGCATTGGCGCAGAAACCAGCGGCGCGCGGCCTGGTTAGGAGAAGCTATGCGGAGGGGGTCTGCAGGGTTCATCGGCTCATTCCTTGGTGATGGTCTCATCGAGATTGAGCAGGACACGGGCGACGACGGTATAGGCGGCGACCTGCCTGGGCGTGGTCCCGGCCGGGAAGGCGCCGAGTGCATCCGGCTTCAGTCCGCTGACCTCCAAGGCATCGACCCAGCCGTCGGCGATCCGGCTGCGCTGCTTGTCGATCACATGCAGCAGCGTTTCGCGTTCGCTGGCGGACGGGAGGCGGCTCAGGCAGCAGCGGAAGCCGTAGGTGATGCGATCGGCATCGGTCATCCCACCCTCGATGAGCATGCGCCGCGCCAGCGCGCGCGCGGCTTCGACGGCCAACGTCTCATTGAGGGTCATCAGCGCCTGGAGCGGGGTATTCGACCGACCGCGCCGGCTGCAGGAGACGTTGCCTTCCGGCGTGTCGAACGCCTGGAGCATCGGGTAGGGCGTCGATCGGCGGCGGTAGGTGTAGATGGCGCGACGGTAGCGCTCGGTTCCGGTCTCTTCGATCCAGGGGAAGGGGGCATAGCTCGCCGGCGGCTTGAATAGGAAATCGGGTGCGGGCGGCATGACGCTGCGCCCGCCGATGGCGGGATTCAGCAGGCCGCTGGCGCTCAGCTGGATATCGCGCACCACCTCGCCATCAACGCGGAAGCGCGGACCATGGGCGAGCAGGCGGTTGAACTGGTCGCGCAGGTAGAGCGCGGGGGTGATGTGCGAGGATTGGCGATAGGCGGCCGAGGTGACGATCAGGCGGTGAATGTGCTTGATGCTCCAGCCGTGCTCGATGAACTCGCTCGCCAGCCAGTCGAGCAGCTCCGGATGCGACGGCGCCTCGCTCTGGCTGCCGAGATCCTCGACCGTGCTGACGATCCCGGTGCCGAAGTAATGCTGCCACAGGTTGTTGATGAAGACGCGCGCGCTCGTCGGCGCGCTAGGATCGACCAGCCACTGGGCCAGCGTGAGACGTGTCGGCGGGGCATTGGCCGGCAGCGGATTGAGGAATGCCGGCACGCCGGGGGTCACCGTCCGGGTCGGCTTCAGCCAATCGCCGCGCTTGAGGATGTGCGTTTCGCGCGGGGTCTGGCGCTGGGAAAGCACCAGCTGCGTAGTGCCCACGGGGTAATGCGTCCAGGCGGCGTCGATGGCGGCATTGGCCTCATGCCAGGCAGGCACGGTCGTCCGCCAGTAGCTGAAGAGCGCCTCGGCCTGTTCGGGGGTGCGCTGCGCCCGCGGGCAAGCGAGGATGGTGCGGATGGCGTGCGGCAGGGTGTCGCTGGCCGGATCGGCGGCAGTGGTGATGGCGAGGCGGAAATGGCCGAGATTCTCGGCCTGGAGATCGTCGGAGTTCCAGCCACCATGGTTCTGCACCAGCTTGATCGTCAGCTCGCTGCCCCCGGCATTGGTGATCGGCTTGGCGGCCACGAAGATGGCGAAGCAGTCCTGGTTGCGGCGACCCGGGCCAACATCGTTGGACCAGGCCGTCTCGCCATTGCCATCGATGGCATAGCGGGCGGGACCGATGACGCGATGCACTGGCTCCTTCTCGTTGAACTCGCTGTGCACCGGCGTCTCCGGCGCGGGCTCGAGATCCGAGACCGCCGAGGCGAAGGTGACCGCCGCGCGCTTTGCGGCCTCATGCATGGGCGCGGCCTCGACCTTGAATTCGGTGAGCGCGAAGGTCCCGAGGTGCGACCGGCCTGGGCCGTGGGCCGGCAGATTCTCATCCGTGAGCACTTCCAGGCGGAAGGCGGTGATGCCCTGCACTGCGGTGGTGACGGTCAGGAGCGCCTCATGCTTGGTCGGCTGGTAGCCGGCGGTGAGGAAGGAGCCGTCCGGCTGCGGCAGATAGCGCTGCCCGCCGGTGGAGATGTCCTCCACCACTGGCTGGATGACCGTCCACTCCGGCTGCGGTCGCTTGGCGATCTCCTCCTCCCAGGCCGCCAAGCGCTCCTCCCAGCCGGGGGAGGCGCGCTGCAATGCGATCTCCTGGTCATGGACCTGGCGCAATACTGCGGCGCGTGCCGCCTGCTCATCCGGGGTATAGACCAGCGGCTGGGCATCGTTGTCGTTGTTGAGGAAGGCGAAGAGGCGGTAGTAATCCTCTTGCAGGATCGGATCGTACTTGTGGTTGTGGCATTGCGCGCACTGGATGGTCAGCCCGAGCATGCTCCGGCCGACGGTCTCCATGCGATCGAACATCGCCTCCATGCGGAACTGCTCGGGATCGACGCCACCCTCCTCATTGATCATCGAATTGCGCAGGAATCCGGTCGCGACGATCTGATCCTGGGTCGCATGCGGCAGCAGGTCGCCGGCCAGCTGGTCGATGATGAACTCATTGTAGGGCAGGTCGCGATTGAAGGCGTTGATGACCCAATCGCGATAAAAGTACACGCTGCGCGGCTTGTCCTTCTCGTAGCCATCGCTGTCGGCGTAGCGTGCGATATCAAGCCAGTGTCGGCCCCACCGCTCGCCGTAATGCGGCGAGGCGAGCAGGCGATCGACCTGCTTCGCATAGGCATCCGGAGCGGTATCGGCCAGGAAGGCATCGACCTCGGCGATGGTGGGCGGCAGGCCGATGAGATCCAAGCTGAGCCGCCGCAGCAGGGTGGTCCGATCGGCCTCGGGCGACGGCGCGAGATGTTCCTGCTCCAGGCGGGCGAGGATGAAGGCATCGATCGGCGTGCGTACCCAGTCACCGTGCGTGACGGCGGGCAGGGGTGGACGCCGCACCGGCTTGAAGGCCCAATGATCGCGCGCATCCTTGAGCACGACCGAGGCGCTGTCGGGGAAGGCCGCCCCCTGATCGATCCAGGCGCGCAGCACGCCGATCTGCTCACCGGTCAGCCGAGGACCTTCCTTCGGCATCACCTCATCGCGCACCCCGCCGACCAGGTGGATCAGCAGGCTGTCGGCGCTCTTGCCAGGGACGATCGCAACCCCGAGTTCGCCGCCACGAAGCACAGTCGGCTTGTGGTCGAGGCGGAAGCCGGCTTCCTGGCGCTTCGGCCCATGGCATTGATAGCAGTGCTCGGCGAAGAGCGGCTGGATATCGGCGATGAAGTCGACCGTACGCGCCACCGCTGGCGGCAGGGCCGCGATCCGGGCGGCATCGGGCTTGCCCGCCTCTACGGTCTTGGGCTGCAGCACCAGCTGCTCCGGCCAGACCGCGCCGTGATCGATCCAGGCGCGCAGCTGACCGATCTGCGCCGATGACAGCGCCGACTCCTTCCTGGGCGGCATCTCGAGATCCTCGACCAGGCGGGTCACGTAGTGAATGAGGGGGCTCTTGGCGGAATTGCCCGCCACGATCGCCAGGCCATTCTCGCCCCCGGCCATCATGCCTGCACGGGTATCGAGGCGGAACTTGCCCTTCTGCTTCTCCGCCCCATGGCAGCGCACGCAGGCGGTCTCCAGGAGCGGCTGGATATCGGCGGTGAAGTCGACCGCCGGCGCCGGCGGCGGGAGCTTGCTGACATCGATCTCGGCACCGCGTGCACTGACGATGAAAACCAGCCACAGGAAGGCCTGACCGCAGCAGTGAGCAGCGAGCTGCAGGCATCGGCGCGGCATAGCGATGGACGAGATGTTCAGCTTGAACGCGGTCTTCATGGCGAGGTCATTGAGAGTGGTACCAGGGCCTGCTCGTTTCGTTAATCGCAAGAGCAGGAGATGTCGATCAGGTGAGGCGTGATCACCAGACGACTCTGGTGGGAGGGCCGCGGAATGCGAGAGAGGCGCCGGTGGTCATCGGCCTGCGATCCCGGGGTGTGCTGCACAGGACGAGCGAGCTGCCCGGCACCCGGACGTCTGGTACCCGGGCGTTGCGCCATCCATCGCTACCGCTGGGCATTCCCGCATGCTGATGCGGCATCGTGATCGCAGGGGATGGCGACCCGGAGGGCGCAGCCGCAGGCAACGCACGTACGGGTCATGGCCTGGAGAGACGCTACACTAGGGGGCCGTCCGAGCCTGCCATTTACGCGATCACGTAAGCTGCTGGCAGCACGTGATGGATGAGCCGCCAGTGGGACAGGAGCGCCATCCGCGCCATGCGCGCCTCAGCAGTCTCCAGCATCAAGCGATTGCGGCGGCCTCGGATCGTAGCGGATACGTGCGCACCATGTCGAATGCCGCCCCGACAGTCGGGGGAACCCCGCGGGAGTGATCGCGGCACCCGGGCGTGCGACTACGGCGCTGGCGATCTCTGGATGACCGCTCTTCCAGACATAGGCTGCGCGACCATGCTCACCAAGCCAGTTGGTGCCAGCGAACAGCCGGATTTAAAGTCTACGTTACTATAGAAATCCATTGTTACGTAGAATATCGATGATAGACAACACACGATGCTTCTGAAAGAGCGATTGGTCATGTTCGAGAGATTATCTGGTCATCTGAATGACCAGGGGGTTTCCTGCGACATCACGCAGTCCGATGCTCCCGGGTCAGCGATGCATATCGCAGGCACGAGCGTCGCCGTGATATGCAGGAGCCTGCCCGATGTCCCCGAGCGACTGCTCGAAGTCCTCAGCCTGCATATCCTGCGCGGCGCATCGTCGCAGGGAGCCGGGACCTTGATGCTCATAGTCGTGCCGCGGCTTCCGCGGGCGAAGGACGACTGGAGTGGTGATATCCGTTCGGCCCAGAAACGTCTGCGATCACGAGCGCCGTGGGCAATCATCAGCCATCGAGGCGGATGCCTGGCCTGCCTGCCGGCGCATAAAAGACGACTCATTGTTGTTCCCGATCGTCACGTTGACGCCCATAGCTCACAGGATGCTCTCGCGACCCATGAGGTGAGCAGTGACGTTGCGCTGGCGGTGCTGAAGAGCATGGTTCTGTCGAAGACCCCCGGCGGCGCACGGCTCCAAGGGCAACGCACACATGGCAACGGTTTCCACTCTGGCCCAGGGGCGCCGGACACCCTAATGTCACTGGCTCGACGGCTCGGGGTGTCCAGGGCTTCCGTCTATAATGCGATCGGCGAATTCGTCCGGAATGGGTGGGTGAGAGCGCAACGTGGGCAATTGCCGGTCATCCGCGCACCCGCGGACATGTTGAATTGGTGGCTCGACAAGCGCCGGCATCATCAAAGTCGTAGAATTGCAGTGGCGCCACTCTACGAGACGCCACCCACGAGGAGGACGCACATCCTCGATTGGCTGAGGAACCACTACAAGGCAAGCGATGTGGCGTTCGCTCTTACCGGATGGTCTGCCTGCGCACTCCATAGACGCTTGGTCGTCAACGATATCGGCAGCAAGCCCATCACGATCTCGGTGAGGGATTCCATCGGCAGCGCGATGTCGACGTGGTCATTGAGGGAGGTAGCCGACGATCGGGCATTCCTCCATCTGCAGAAGAGCCCGCATCCGCTGACGACTTTTTCCTGGCTGCATGACATCGATGGACTGCCGGTGGTGGATCTCTGGGAGGCCGCCATCGATGTCGTCAGCGACCCCCAGCGTGGCTTTGAGCAGGCCTGCGCCATCCGTGATGACGTCTTCTTGGCGCCATGATTCCCCCGCTTTCACGCGTTCGCAGCATTGAATCGCTCTTCAGGCGGTTAATGCCCGCGCTGGGCCCCTACCGCGAGCACTTGGTGATTGCAGGTGGCATGGCGCGCGATCTGTACCGCTACCTGCCTGGCTACCAGGAATTGGACCTTGAAGGCGTGGAAACGCTCGATCTCGACATCGCATTGGCAGACCCGCTGTCCGTCATCGGTGAGACCCGGCTTCATGATCTGCTCGTCGCTTCCGGACTGCGCTTGCAAACCAATGATGCCCTGCGTGAACGACCACCATTCGGCTTGGTCTTCACGCCAGTGTCAGGCCGCTATTATCCGCAAGCGCTCAGGCATCCCAGTCGCCGCGACCCGCATATCGAATTCATTACCCAAGTGCGACGTGCGTCGGGCGATTCCAATGCCCATCCGCAGGGCGACCAGTTGATAGCCTATACACTCAACTACGTCGACCTGCTCCTAGCGGCGCCAGTTCAGGTCGAGGTGCCGCAGGTTGGACAGGTCCGATTGCCGCATCCCCTCGCTTACGCAGTGCAGAAAATGCTGATACGGCCCGAGCGCCAGCGGCATGGGCAGCATTATGCGAAGGATAGCGCTGATGCTTTCAAGGTCGTGGCAAGTCTGCGCTCTGTCTGGAGTGCCTGGCGTCCGGAGTTCCACCGCTGGCGGACCCATGCGCACTACGGTTCCTGGATCCGGCAGGCGCTCGCTCTCTGGAAGCAGCTCTTTGGCGTGGATGCTGACCGAGGCGCCCAGGAGGTCCATGCAGCCTATCCTCAGTATGACCTCGCTTCGATCAGTACGATCATGGGCGAGCTGATGCGCATCTTGGAATGACCACGGAGAACAGTGGGTCAATCGTGGCATGACGAGACGCAGGACACCTCGGCCTAGGAGAAGCGGCCCTCGCAGGTGATCAGCGACCATGAGGGCTAACCAACCCAGCCATTGGGTGAAGGCGTGACAAGGCTCAAGGAACCTCAGGCAGAGCCCGTCGAAAATGAATCGTTTCGATACAAACACCCAGGGCAGAATGTACACAAGTCGGGGGATCATCCTTCAATTGAAAACAGATCGTAATATTATCATAAACAACAAGTTATGGCTTTTGTACAGTCACAATCGCCACCCCAAGGGAATACTCTGACATGAATAGGCTGGTACGGGCATCCCTACTACCCAGACATGAAAATGAACCGTTTCATTTCCGGCTCGCATGGGCAGCCATCCGCCTGCACGTCCGCCGCATCTGACACGCTTTGCACCGTCCCCCAGGTGGCTCAGCCGGCGATCTGGCTCGCTCTGCTTGCATTGGTAGCGGCGACAGCAGCTGCAGCCGATGGCATGACCATCGATTTCGACAAGGAGATCAAGCCGCTGCTGGCGACCTACTGCGTCAAATGCCATGGTCCGGACAAGCAGAAGGGCGACCTCAACCTGTCCACCATTGCCAACGACGAGGCGGCCCGGAAAGCCGGCAAGATCTGGCATCGCGTCCTCGACCGGCTGCGGGCAAAGGACATGCCCCCAGAGAAGTCGGCGCAGCCGACCGCGCTCGAATGGGATCGGCTGCTGAGCGGGATCACCATCCTCAAACGGCCAAGCGGTCCACCTGATCCCGGTCGGGTCACCATCCGGCGGCTCAATCGCAAGGAATACGACAACACCATCCGCGATCTGATCGGGCTCGACCTCAAGCTGTCGTCGGACTTTCCCGCCGATGACGTCGGGGAGGGCTTCGACGACATCGGCGACGTGCTCTCGCTGCCGCCGCTGCTGCTTGAGAAGTACCTCGACGCCGCCACCACCATCCTCGACCAGGCCATCGTCGCCCAGCCGGTCAACGTCATGCTCACCGCCGCCCAGCTGCCGGCGGTGGTTGACGGCAAGGCCCTGCCGCCGGAGAGCAGGGTCGGGACGCGCGAATTCACCGCGGTCGGCGAGGTGGCGCTCTCCGTCGCCATCCCCTTCGATGGCAAGTTCAACCTGAAGATCAGCGCCGGCGCCGACCAGGCAGGCAAGGACCCGGCGATGCTGGTGGTCAAGGTCGACAACCAGCCGGTCAAGGAGTTCAAGATCACCGCCACGCGCAAGGCGCAGGGGTCGCTGGGCGTGCCGCTCACCCTCGAGAAGGGCACGCGGCGCATCAGCCTGCACTTCACCAACCCCTTCACCGACCCTGAGGCCAAGGCCGAGCCTGCCAAGAAGCCGGCCGGCGGCAAGCCGGACCGCACTGGCACCAGCCAGCCGGGCGTGCGTACGCTGATCATCGGCCAGGTCGAGCTCACCACCCCCAGCGCGGGCGGGGGCAAGCCGACGGACAATCGGCGCATCTTCGTCGCCCAGCCCGGCGACAACCTCAAGCCGCGCGATGCCGCCCAGCGCATCGTCGACAACTTCGCCTCCCTGGCCTTCCGCCGCCCGGTGACCAAGGAGCGGATCGACCACTTCCTGACCATCTTCGACCTCGCGCAGGCGCAGGGCGAGACGTTCGAGGAGTCGATCAAGTACACCCTCAAGGCGGTGCTGGTGTCGCCCGCCTTCCTCTACCGCATCGAGCAGGACCGCACCGCGACCCTGCCCAACAAGGCTTACCCACTCGACGACTACGAACTGGCCTCGCGCCTGTCCTATTTCCTATGGTCCTCCATGCCTGATGCCGAGCTCCTCGAACAGGCTCGGCAGGGCAAGCTGCATGACCCCGCTGCGCTCGAGGGTCAGGCCCGGCGCATGCTCAAGGACCCCAAGGCGCACGCGCTGTGCGTGACCTTCGGCGAGCAGTGGCTCACCTTGCGCCTGCTCGAGAACATCCAGCCCGATCCCGTCAAATTCCCCGACTTCGGCAAGGGGCTGCGCCAGGCGATGTATGACGAGACCATGATGTACTTCGAGTACATCATGCGCGAGGACCGCAGCATCGTCGAGTTCATCGACAGCGATTATACCTTCCTCAACGAGCGCCTGGCCAAGCACTATGGCATCGCCAACGTCAGTGGGCCCAACTTGCGCCAGGTCCAGCTCCCCGACCATAGCCGCGGCGGCGTGCTGACCATGGCCAGCGTGCTGACCGTCACCTCGCAGCCCGGTCGCACCAGTCCGGTCAAGCGCGGCAAGTGGGTGCTCGAGCAGATCATCGGCGAGCCGCCGCCGCCCCCGCCTCCCGCGGTCCCGCCCCTGGCAGAGCAGGGCGCCGCCGGCACCGCCGGGCTGAGCGTGCGCCAGCTGATGGAGCGCCACCGCAAGGACCCGATGTGCGCCGCCTGCCATACCAAGATGGATGCCATCGGCTTCGGCTTCGAGAATTTCGATGCCATCGGCCGCTGGCGCCGCGACGACAATGGCGCCGCCCTCGACACCGCCGGCACCTTGCCGGGCGGCATCTCCTTCAAGGGCCCGATCGAACTCAAGAAGGCGTTCCTCGCGCGCAAGGACGACTTCACGCGCAGCTTGGCCGAGAAGCTGCTGACCTTCGCCCTCGGGCGCGGTCTCAAGGAGATCGACGACGCGGTGGTCGATGGCATCGCCCAGGCGGTGATCGCGGACCAGTACCGCTTCACCACCCTGGTTGCCAAGATCGTCACCAGTTACCCTTTCATGTACCGCCGCAACCCCTAGTATATCAGCAAAGGACCCTGGCCATGGACAAGCACTGGATGATCCCCCGCCGCACCGTCTTGCGCGGCCTCGGCGTGGCCATGGCCCTGCCGCTCCTCGAGACCATGGGCTGGGCAGAGACCCCTGGTCCCGACGCCAAGACGCTGAAATCGCCGGTGCGCACGATGTTCATCATGATCCCCAATGGCGTGGTCTACGATCATTGGAAATTCAAGAAGGATGCCCCCGGAGTGGTGCCGCGGATACTCGCCCCGCTCGCGCCGGTGATGAAGGATGTGCTGGCGATCAACAACCTGCTGCACAAGCATGGCTTCGCCAACGGCGACGGCCCCGGCGATCATGCGCGCGCCAACGCCAGCTTCCTTACCGGCGCCCAGCCGCGCAAGACCGCCGGCACCGACATCCAGGCCGGCACCTCGATCGATCAGGCGATGGCCGCGAAGATCGGCATCGCCACCACGCTGCCCTCGCTCGAGCTCGGCATCGAACAGGGCGGCCAGGCCGGCAACTGCGACTCAGGCTATTCCTGCGCCTACTCCTCAAACATCTCGTGGCGCACCCCGAACACGCCCAATGCCAAGGAGATCCACCCCAAAGCGGTGTTCGACCGCATGTTCAGCGCCAAGACCAGGGTCAAGGCGAGGAAGCCGGGCAGCGCGCCGGGCGACGAGAAGACCCTCGACCAGAGCGTGCTCGACCTGGTGCTGGGCGACGCCAAGGCCCTGCGCGGCAATGTCAGCGGGACCGACCAGCGCAAGCTCGACGAATACCTCGATTCGGTGCGCGCGCTCGAAACGCGCATCGAGCACGCCCAGCGTGATGCCACCGAGGCGGTCGAGGCCAAGGCCGCGGCCAAGCCCGGCACCTACAGCCCGACCATCGAGGTGGTGGTGCCGAATGACCCGCCCGAGGGCTTCGGCGAGCGCGTCAAGCTGATGTTCGACCTCAGCGTGCTTGCCTTCCAGACCGACACCACGCGCATCATCACCTTCACGATGAGCAACGAGGGCTCCAACCGCACCTATCCGCAGATCGGCGTGGCGCGCGCCCACCACGAGATCTCGCACCACCAGAAGGATCCCGGCAAGCTCGAGGACCTGACCAAGATCAACACCTACCACGTCGAGCTGCTATCCTACATGCTGCAGAAGATGAAGTCGCTCAACGATGGCACCGGCACCCTGCTCGACAACAGCATGATCATGTACGGCTCGGGCATCGGCGATGGCGACCGCCACAATCACGATGACCTGCCGGTGCTGCTCGCCGGGCACGGTGGCGGCACGATCAACTCCGGTCGGGTGATCGACACCACCGGCAACATGTGCGACCTCTTCCTCGCCATGGCCGCGCGCGCCGGCGCCCGGCTCGACAGCTTCGGCGACAGCAAGGGCATGCTCGACGGTCTGTCCTGAGCGGCAGCGGCAGCGGCGCGGCGTGAGCCTGGCCGTGTCGAGCGGCTAGGCCGGACCGGCAAGCCGCAGACGTGAAACACGCTCTTGACCGCGCAGGGCAAGGCTGAGAGCGGAATTGCTATAACCGCTTGAATAAACAGTATTTGAGATAACTAGAACTATTACGATTACACATTCTTGCGCAAAGAGTTGGCTTACACACTCTGACACTCTGCGCCACTCATCGCCACAGAACGCAGGTAGCGCGATTTTTTGCAGACTATAGATCTATTCAAAAGTTCT
>PLEW01000074.1 GCA_003136555.1 Planctomycetota bacterium
CAGCAGGGCGAAGGCGCTGGAGCGGAGCCGGACATCCGGGTCGTCCAGCAGTTCGACCAGATGCCTGAAGAGTCCGACATCCTGCTGGTGCCCGGTGAGCTGCAGCGTCAGCCCCTGGCCAAGGGCGGCGATGGCCAGCATCCGATCCCCGATTTCCGCTGTCTTGCTGCCGAAGAGGAGCCCAGCCAATGCGCTCTTGGCCGCTGGACTGCCCCAGCCCACATTGATGCCCAGGGCGGTGATCGCCGCACGCCGCACGGAGGCGCTCTTCGCGGTGAGCTGCCCGGCGATGGCGATCAGGGCATCCTCTCCCACTACGGCATGCTCGGCGACCTGGATGGCCATCACCCGCGCTGCATCATTCTTACCGGAGGAGAGGAGCGGGACGAGCAGGGCGCCTGCCTGGGGACCGCCGACCAGCAGGACGTTGTTGAACAACGCCGCGCTGGCCGGGACTGGATGGGCGGCATCGGCAGCCGAGAGCGGCTTGAGCAGATCCCGCTCGCGTTCGGAGGCCGGCAGGATCTTGTTGCGCGAAGCAGTCGCCCACAGGATGGCATCGTCGTTGGTCGGCTGGTTCACCGAACCGCCCCCGTTCTCGTATTCCCGGTAGATGAGCTGATAGCCATGCGGCTTGGCCCGGGCATAGGTGTCCCGCACCATGCTGATGTGGGTCGCCGCATCCTTCTGCCCGAGGACGACGTACAGGCTCGGGAGTTCGCGCAGCGGATCCTTGGCACTGGGCATGGCGCGGAAGCCCCAGGAATAGGTGATTGCGCAAGCGACGATCTCCGGGTGCTCGAGCGCGAATTCTGCGGCCATGGTCGCTCCTTCGCCGCGACCGAAGGCATAGATGCGCCTCGGATTGATGGCGAAGGTCTTCTTCGCCCAGTCCACCAGCTCAACGGTATGGAGATGATCCTGCTTGGTATAGCCATGAGCCGCCTGGTAGACCCCGATCAGGATGGCGTTGTCGGATCGCTTGAGCCGCGCGAGCGACTCGGCGACCGTGCGGATCTCATCGCCAGCCTTGCCATCGTGCTCATGGAAGCACAGGAACAATCCGAGCTGCTTGGCAGGATCAGCGGTCGAGGCCGGTGGCATGGCCTTGGGGATCTCGATGGCGTAGTGGATGTTCTCCCCGCCTGCGCCCTTCAGATCGGCCTCCTCGCTCGCCTCCAGCCGGCCGCAGATGCAGAGCATGGCCAGCAGGACCAGTTCCAGCGCCGTGCATGAGCGCGCACATCCAGGGCGGCCGGCTGCTCCCGCGCGGGATGCGGCCGGGCACCCTGCGCTGGCAGGTGTCGGGGACAAGGCGCAGCGCTGTGCGTTCGCGTTGGGCATGGGGAGCTCACACGAGAATGCCATGGAGCCATCAGAGCTGTCGGGGAAAATGGCGAAATGCCCGACGCGGTTGGGGCGGGCGCTGGCTGCGCTGCCCGATGAACCTTATGGGCATGCGCCAAGCCCGCCTCCTACCACTTGGCGACCAGCTGGACACGGGTGGTCAGTGGGTGTTCGGCGACGACATGGCATTCCAGCAGCGCACCGGTCGCGGACTCATGATGGTGCGCGCCTGCTCTCGGATGCCGATCACCCGGGGCCGCAATGATGTTCAGTAGCTCGCTGGATCGAGGGAGCGAGCACCGAAGCAGGCGATGATGATGGCGGCACGCTGCTCATCCTGCCAACGCTGCATGAGCGCGCGCCGCCCGGCGTCATCCCCGGTATTGCCCTGATGCATGCGCTGGCGCATCAGCTCGAGGACGGTCAGGTCGGCAGCCAGGTCAATGATGATCTCATGGTGAAATGCCGGATGGCGGACCTGCAGGTCCTGATACTGCGCCAGGCATGCCGCGGCGACCGTCTCGGCATCCTGATCGAGGAAGCTCAAGAGGGCGATGGCCTCGTAGTCCAGGCGCACGGTGAGCGATTCCAGGAGGATGAGGCGATGCCGCAGCGCGCCATAGCGGTGCACCGCCTGCTTCGGCGGCAAGCGCAGCAAGGGCAGGATGTGGGCGGCCTGCTCAAGCTGAACGCCTGCGCTGAAGCCATCCTCGCTGAGCAGGCGGTAGTACTCCTCGACCAGGTGGCAAATCTGCTCCGGACTTCCCTGAAGGGTGGCCAGCATGGCGCAGCTGGGCAGATCGTGTGGCCCCGTGATCCACCAATGACTGCGCTTCAGCTGGTGATAGATCGCACCGAGCCGCGCGACCTGGTCGGCCGTGATCGGCATGCCCGCGACCGCGAGGCGCAGCAGCAGGATGGCCACGACCTCGAAGAGACTCCCGCGCACGATCCCGGCTTGCCGGAACAGCATCCGGGAACGGGCCAGTTCCGCTGCGAACGCGTCGGCGCTATCTCCGGCCTGGACCAGGACGGCAGCCACCAGGTAGCGGATCGGCGCATGCAGCGGATCCGGCCAATGGGTGTTGGCCCGCAAGGTCTGCGCCGAGCGCAAGATGGCCTGCGCGACGGCCTGGGGATCGCCTGGCGCTGCGACGGCGGCCTGGACGGCGAACTGAAGCCATGGCCCCTGCCAGGAATCATGGACGTGCAGGGCGGCATGGATGGCCTGGTAACGCCCTATGGGATGATCGGGAATGGCCTCGGCGAACGTCATGATGCCTCCTCGTGATTTGGGCGTCCCAGCGTGTGGTGCTAGGTCGCCGACACCGGGTCCAGCGCTTTGGCGAGCAGGAGACCGATCCAGGTTCCGATGAGGCAGCATGCCACCGAGAGTCCGATATAGAGCAGAGCGGCACCCCAGCGCTCATCCTGGGCCAGCCGCAAGGTCTGGAGACTGAACGACGAGAAAGTGGTGAAACCGCCAAGGATGCCCACCATCAGGAATTGCTGCCAACTCTTATTATCAGTCAGGCCGGCGATCAATCCGATGGCGAACGAGCCGGTGATGTTCACCAGCATGGTCGCCAACGGGAAGCCGATGGGCCAGCGCCCATCGACCAGGGTGACGAAGAGGAAGCGGGCGACACTGCCGAGACCCCCACCGATGAAGACGAGGATGATGCTGGTCACGGATGTCTCCTGAACGGGGATGATGGTTGCAGTCCGCCGGCGACAATCGCGGAGTGCGTCGGAGGCCTGAGCGTCCGCCACCACCAACGGAGCGTGGCGGTCGGATCGGGATGATGGTATTGGCAGGACATGGCGACTCCCTGTTCCTAGGAGTCATCAGCCCGCCGTACGCGACGGCAGGCAGTTCGGGCGGTACCCCATCGCCCTGCGGATGCCCCATGCCTAGCCGATCCCGGACAATTTCCAAGTCCCAAGCGCGAGCCCTCGGCACCGGATGTGTCCGAGCGGAATGCCTGCAGGAGCGGTTCCGGCGATCATCCGGGTGCCGGCTTCCGCAGGCCATCGCCTCCATGCCAGCTGCGCAGACGGGATGCTGGTCATCGGTGCGCGGCAGCGCGCTGGCCAGGAGAGCGTCGGATGCTCAGCGCTGGCGGCCTACCGATCAGGCGTCGCCGCTCGCTGGATTCCCGTCTGGATGACCTGAGACTGCGCACCCATGCGAGGACTGCAGACACATCCCATCGGCGGGCTGCGGTATCCTGCCCAAGCTGACCTTTCCATGCGCTGCGCGAGCGCGGATACCAACGACTTACAGCCGTATGCCTGGCGACACGCGGAGCGGCATCGGAGGCCGGTGATGACACGACCTGCCAGCGCATGAGGCCGACCGCAACACGGGCTGGCCGGCTGCGTTCCGCCTTCATCCTCGGCCTGGCTGCGCTCCTCGCAGTCTCGCGCGCGATCATCCAGGCGGGGCCTCCCTTCATCACCGATGATCCCGAACCGGTCGATCTGGACCATTGGGAGATTTTCCTCGCCACCCAGGACCAGCGTACGGCTGCCGGATGGACCGGCACCTCACCGCACGTGGAGATCAACTACGGGGCCTTCCCCGATGTCCAGCTCCAGTGCCAGATCCCCATCGCCTTTGACCGGCCCGTCTCAGGTCCGAGCCAGGTCGGACTGGGTGACCTCGAGGTTGCCGTCAAATGGCGCTTCATCCACGAGACCGACAGCTGCCCCCAGCTCGCCATCTATCCTGGGGTGACCTTTCCGACCGGCGACCACCAGCGTGGTCTGGGCGAGGGTCACGGCCAGGTGTTCCTGCCGCTGTGGATGCAGAAGACCCTCGGTGCGTGGTGTTCCTTCGGTGGCGCCGGATACTGGATCAATCCGGGGGCCGGGAACCGCAACTACTGGTATATGGGCCTGGCGCTGCTGCGTCAGCTCACCGACGGCCTCGCCATCGGTGGCGAACTCTTCCATACCACGCCAAACGCCATCGGTGCCTCCAGCAGCAGCGGATTCACCCTGGGAGCCATCTACGACCTGACCGAACATCTCCATCTGATGGCATCGGCTGGACGCGACTTCACAGGGCCGGACCTGTTCCTCGGCTATGCGGCGATCCAACTGACCTTCTAGCCGGTGATACCGGCCAGTGGCGCACGCCAGCGCCCTCCCGGCAGGCAACTGCCCGCTGCAGCTTACGGCTGGCTGACGACCAGGATCTTGAAGCTGCCCGGCAGCGGCGCCTGGCGTGCCTTCGGCTGGCCGGGGGCTGACGGTGGCGCAGGGGGGAAATCCGCGCTGGGCATGTAGATTGTCCCGCTGTGGCCATTGATGGCCATGGTCCGCGCTCCGGGGGCAGTGGTGACCGTCTGGACGATCGTAAAGGTTCCCGGAGCGGTCTCGCTCACCACCGCCAGGGTGGCATCGCCGCAGCTGGCGAAGCCCAGCCCGCCGTGCACGGCCGTCGCATCGACTCCCGGACCGATGGGCAGATGGGCGAGCACCGACCCATCCTCGGCATTCATGACGATCAGCACCTGGTTGCGGCAGCCGATGTAGAGGCGATGGCTCTTGGTGTCGATGGACATCCCGGTGGGATTCGCTCCCGGTGCAAGCGGCCAATGGGCGATGACCGTCATGCTCTTGGTATCGAGGACCGCGACTTCACTCTTGTCGACCAGGTTCACGTAGACCTTCCCCTGCCCGTCAGCGGCGGCGAATTCCGGCTTGCCTCCGAGGGCCACCGGCGCCTCGGCCTTACCTGGCAAGGCTACGCTGGCGAGGAAGGGAATGATCACTCCGGCATCACCGCAGCAGGCGAGCACATGCTTGCTCGCTGGATCATAGATGATGCAGTCCGGATCCTCTGCGGTGGCGATGGTGCCCAGCGTGGCGTTTGTCGTAAGATCGAAAACCGTCGATGTTGCCGCCTTGCCGTTGCTGGTGAATCCCCGACCGGCATCGACGGCGAGTGCAACGCCATGCACGCCATCCGTGCCGGGGATGTCGGCGATGAGCGCACCGGTGACGGCATCCAGCACCATAGTGTGACTGGTCCGCGGCACATAGAGGCGCTTGCCGCTGGGGTCGCAGATCAGGTAATCCCAGCGCCCTTCGCCGCCGACCTTGTATGCTGCGGTGACTGCGAACGCCGGTGCATCAGCCGCCTGCATCACGGCCGAGAGCCCCAGAAGGCCGAGTGTGAGCGGTGCGAGTATGGTGCGCATGCTGATCACCCCTGAATCACGAGCATGACCGTGGTCCAGCATGCCCCTGCTCACGGCGCAGCTGAAACCCGACTCGGGCGATAGCTTAGTCGTGGTAGCGACGAGGCCAGGCCCAGCTGACGGTATGCACACGCGAGCATGAATCGGTTTGCTAGTGCAGGCGGGCATCGTCCAGAGTACCGGCTGCGCGTGCCTTTGACGGCCGACATGACCTTCGTACCGATCTGTGCTCACGCTCGTGCCGGTGCGGTCGCCGTGGCGGACTCTCACTCCTCAGTCATGCCCAAAACTGCCAAGTCGGCCGACTGGAAGCACGCCATCGCGCATGCAGCGCCGTCGGCGAGGGGTGTGATGATGACAATTGCCACATCACCCCCCGAATTGTCGGTGTGCTCGAGGAACTCTGCGACATGACCGCAGGTGTCGTCATGAGGCTGTCATCATCGCCAGATGCAACCGCTCCGCGCGATGGGATCGGCATGATCTTCGCGTTGGCTCCCGCGACCCGGCACGCGGACCTGCCGACCCCGTGAGATAAAGGAACCAACCATGACCATCTCCAGCATCGACTCGAGCAGCCAGTACTCCCTGCTCATGCTCATGGCGCAGAACTCCACCACAGCAACGACACCGACGACGAGCACCAGCGGCTCCAGCGCGGCCAGCACGGACTCGGCGTCGATCAGCCAGAGCAGCTTTGCCGCCCTACTGCAGAACCAGACAGGGAGTTCAGCGGGCCAATCCTCGGCGCTTACCGATGCCCAGGCCGCCCAGATCGGCTCGGTCATCCAACAGAACGATCCCGCGCTCTATGCCGCTCTTGATACGGGCAATACGCCAACGCTGACACCCCAGGATCTGGCTTCAGCAACCCAGGCCCTGCAGGGTGCCACCACCACGAGTGAGACCCACCACCATCACCATCACCATGGCGGGGGCGGGGGCGGGGCCGATGCGCTGCTCGGCACTTCCTCATCGGAACCATCAATCGATTCGGTCTTCGGTTCGAGCTCGGCATCCTCGAGTGGGACGAGCAGCCAGTCGGATTCCTTCGCCTCGCTGTTCTCCTCCAGCAGCCAGAGCAGCTGGCAATCCAGCTTGACCGCCAATCAGGTTCTCGACTCGCTCACCTCGTCATCGACCTCAACCACGCAAACCTGACGACGATCCGCGAGCCCACCCTGATACCGCGACCTCCCTGGCATGCCGGTGGAGGTCGCAGTGCGTGGTGGCGCCTGCCACCATCCGGCCAATGGCGTGCAATTGATGCATCGTAAAGAGGCATGGTGTCGGCCATGCGTCGGATGATGCACATCTCCCCGCCAGGGGGCCTGGCCTGATCCGCCAAGAACCCGGGCGGGACATTGTGCTCAAGTCCACTGTACCGGTGCCGATCCTACTGTGGGGGAGCACGGACCTCCCCAGCGTGCCTCGGTTTGGGAATGGCATGGACGCCATCTGAGAATTCAGCCTGCGTCCCGTTGAGCCCCCCTCAACGCTCACCTCCCGAGTTGACCATGCACATTACCAACGCGCTCTATCTCCCGGTCCAGAGCCAGGCTCCGGCCACCACCCCACCCGCCACGCAACTGACCAGCGCGACCGGCAGCGCCTCGTCCGCCGCGACGACGGATAGCGCCACCTTCAGTCAGCAGGCGCTGCAGGCGCTCGACCAGCTGCTCGAGCAGCTGGCCGCCCAGGCGGACGAGCAGCCGCCAGCGTCTGGCAGCACGGCAGCGCCCGCCCCGACCTCGGCGGCCACCAGCGCCGCCCCGTCGTCCAGCACCGCCAACCCTGATGCAACCGGAGCGCTGCTCAATGCCCTCCAGGTGCTCGCGCAGGCAGACTCTGCCGAAACCCCGTCAAGCACCACCCCCGCGGTATCCCAGCAGCGATTGACCCAGATCTCAAACGAACTGCAGCAGGCAGATCCAACCCTCTTTTCCCAACTGGACACCGATGGCGGTGCCACCCTCAGCCTATCTGATCTGCAGAATGGCCGCAGTGCCATCAACAACGCGCTCCAGCAGGCCAATCCCCAGCTCTTCGCCCAGCTGAATACCAGCGGAACAGGCCAGCTCACCGATAGCGAAATCAAGAACAGCCTGACCCATGCGCCTGCATCCGGCGGGCACCACCACCATCATGGATCGCACGGGGGCGGCTCCGGTGGGGCATCATCGTCTTCGTCCAGCAGTTCGTCATCAACCTCATCCAGTGTCTCCCCCCCGGCATCGTCCAGTTCCGATTCCACCGACAGCTCCCTCAGCGAGCTGCTTCTGGAACTCGACAGCACCCAGACCAGCACGACCGCGCCCTCGGGGACTGGCTCGACCACGGTGAGCACGCAGTTCCAGCTCCTGGCGCTCTATTCCCAGAATACCACCCCTGGCAGCTCCTCTGGGTGATGACCGCTCCAAGGCCCGGGGCAGCCCCACCCAGGCGAAAGGCAGGGCCACCGGCTTCGGTGCGCCTGCCAGCGTCCGGCGACTGGGCGGATACATCTCATCACGATATTTAAGCAGTTGCAGTGTATACCCTTATGGTGATATGCGCGGCCTCTGCCATATCCAGTGCGGCTTTCCGGTTGTGTATCACGGCAGTGCAGATTACCCCATTTGATAGGTCAGCCGTTGTCGCTATCGTCCCGCCTCGTCGGGCCCAACAGCGCGCGAGGAGCATGCCAATGCCGGATGAGCAGTCGCAGCAGAAAACCTCTTTCACCAGATGGATGGTCACCTTCTTCGGCGGCTTACTCTTCCTGGTCTACTTCGTCATTCCTGGCTTCGTCATGGGGTCCTACCTGAATCTGATCCACTACCAGGGCAAATCGACCCCCGAGACCGTCAATGCGGCCTTCCTGCCCTCCACGATCATGGGGCAGATCTGCCCACCGCTCGGGGTGATCTATGATCTCGAGCTGAAGATGGTGTGGCTCCCGACAAGCTGACCACCTGCTCAACGGGGGATCGTGGCGGAGCGACCCCGAGCAGCATGTGAGTCGGGCGTCGCAGATCTGCGGGGGAGCCATGGGCGGGAGCGATCCAGAAGCTTACCATCCCTCCAGATCCCCTCGCCCCTCCCCGGCCGTCGCGCCGGCACTCCTGCACCAGTCGGCCTGAATGTCATTACGAGCGCTGTGCTTCCTTCTCTTCCTCACCACCCTCTCCCTGATCCTGGCCATCGGATGCCTGCCCGGGAGCCTCCCTGGCGATGCCGCCCAACCGGGAGGCCTCCCTCCAGCCGCCAGCCCAGTCCAGGCTCGCGCTGCGGAGCATCATGTCGACCTGCTCGACCATGCCTCGCCCTATCCTGAGGCATCTGTCGCCTATCGCTGGGTGGAGATCATAGAAGAAGCGGCCGCCCGCCGCGTCGATCGGATAGGCGCGAAGCCGACGATCATATCCCGCGACATGATGATCTCCTGCACTGGGATGTTCGACGCCTGGGCCTGCTACGATGACCGTGCCGTGGGGACGCGTCTAGGCCATGCGCTCAGGCGTCCGGCAGCCGAGCGCACCCAGGCGAACAGAACCATCGCCATCGGCATAGCGGCATGCCGCTGCCTCGAGGATCTCTATCCCGAGGATACCACCTGGATCGATGCCAAGGCGGTGACGATGGGGATCGACCACCATGATCGGGATGCGGATCCCGCCCATGCGGCCGGGATCGGCAATCTGGTGGCGGCGGCATTGCTCTCCTATCGGCACCATGATGGCGCAAACCAACTCGGCGATGAGAGCGGCTCCGATCACACGCCCTATGCGGATTACACCTACTATCGGCCGACCCGCGGACCCGATGAGCCTCTCGACCCGGATTCCTGGCGACCGATCCCCTTCAGCGATGGCAAGGGAGGAATCATCCGTCCCGGGTTCCTCACTCCCCATTGGTACCGGGTCGCACCGGTCGGTCTGGTGAGCGCCGACCAATTCCGCCCTCCTCCCCCGCCCAAGGCGGACTCGGCGCAAATGCGCACCGAGGTCGACGAATGCATCGCATGCAATGCGCATCTGACCATCGAGCAGAAGGCGGTAGTCGAATTCATGCGCGACGGGCCACGGTCCACCGGACAATCGGGGCATTGGTTGCGCTTCGCACAGGACCTGTCGCACCGCGACCGCTATGACCTGGACCAGGACGTGAAACTGTTCTTCTGCGTCGCCTCGGTGGCCTTCGATGCCTTCATCGCCTGCTGGGATGCCAAACGCTACTACAATACCTCGCGCCCCTACTGGTACGTGCGCTACCTCAAGAAGGGACAGCTGATCCAGGGATATGCTGGCCCCGGCCTCGGGGTAAAAACGATCCCCGCCGAACAGTGGCTCCCTTACTCGCCGATGACCTTCCTCACACCCCCCTTTCCCGGCTACTCCTCCGGCCATGCGACAGTGAGCGGGGCCGCCTCCAAGATCCTCGAGCTCTTCAGCGGCAGCGACCGCTTCGCTGTCATCGCCCGGCGGTGCGCCGGAGCATTGACGGAGCCGGGAATCCCCATGGCCCGAATCCAGGCCGTCGAGGGGAAGCCGGCGGAGAACGCCCCCGATTCCTGCGTCGTCGATCTGGTACTGCCGACCTTCTCTGGCACCGCCGATCTGGCCGCCTTGTCCCGCATGCTCGGCGGCTACCATATCCGTAGCGACAATGAGGCCGGACTGGCGATGGGACGCGCGCTTGCCCTATACTGCTTCCCCAGGTACCGCGCCTTCTGGGACGGCAACGCCCAGCCGACATCACGCTGATCAGCTGGATATGTCCCGCGCCCCGATGCCTTGCCCGCCCGGCCAGGCCGGCCCGGGGGGAGGCGTCGACGATATCGCGAATGGGCATGGCCAGGTCCTTCCACCAGAGCATCATGCCAGCATGATGCCCCCGTCCGGCCTGACCCAGGCAGGTTCATATACATCGCACCTTGCAGCCTGGATCGTGCTGTGCCTGGGCGCCATCCTGCTCGTGGATTGCGGCGACCAGCCGAGTTTCCCGGTAGTCGCAGTGCAGACGCCGCCGTCACCGGGCGACCCTCAGCAGCACCACCATCGCCTTGCCCGCAGTAGCAGCCCCTACCTGCTCCAGCATGCGGACAATCCCGTCGACTGGTATGAATGGGGTGACGAGGCCTTCCATGCCGCGAAGGACCAGGATCGCCCGATCTTCCTGTCAGTCGGCTACGCGACCTGCCATTGGTGCCATGTCATGGCGCGCGAGTGCTTCAGCGATCCGGCGATCGCCGCCTACATGAATGAGCACTTCATCTGCATCAAGGTCGATCGCGAGCAGCGCCCAGACATCGATCAGGTGTACATGGAATTCGTCCAGCAGACCACCGGCAGCGGCGGCTGGCCGATGAGCGTTTTTCTCACGCC
>PLEW01000078.1 GCA_003136555.1 Planctomycetota bacterium
CTTCAGGATCAGCAGGGACGGATGCGCGCGGGCGGATCTCGCGGACATCCTGCTCGCCCTGGGCATGGTCGAGGTGGAAGCCGCCCGCTGGTCGGACTTGGTCCGTGACTGCCTCATCCTGATCGCCGTGCATCACCTCAACGACGGCGAGGCGCATCACCTCACCTCCATCGTGAAGCAGGAAGGCGGCTTCAACACGGCGCATGTCATCGATCTCCCGTGACTGCCACCATCCATTACCCTCCTGGGCGGGATCCCATCACCGTCCGATCGGAACGCTCGATGCCCCCACCTCGGTCCGGCGATCGTAAGAGCACGGAACGATAGGTGATCCGACCTCGACCGTAGCGGGTAGATCCCGGCGTTCCCCAGAGCGAACCCATCCGTGGTATAACCGGTGAGGTGCTGGCGGACTCAGGCGCTCATCCACTCCCCGCACAAGCTGGCGCATTATCCCGGTCATGGTTCGGCAGCTCACGGCCGTCGCGGTGATAGCGGCGTCGTCCTCTTTTCAGGTGAACCCGACTGACGCAATCGGCCCATCCGGGGCGACGGGATGCGTCTCTGGTAGGGTTATACCCCCTGTCCCTGGAGGCCGAGCACGGGCATTGTGGCGCCTTCATCTCGACACCCCAGCCAGGGAACCATGACTATGACCACCGACCTGATGATCCTCACCGGCATTCCCTCACCCCCAGGCACCAAACGTGCCGCCAGTTCTAGACTCAGCCGAGCATGGCGGTGGATGGATCAGGGCGGCGTCTGCAGGAGCGCATTCCTCGTGCTGACCGCCCTGGTAGCGCATCTCCTCAGCGCGCCGCCACTGTCGGCCGCCGTCGCCGTGACCGCGCCCATCATCGCACCCTCACCGGTCCTCGACGGGGAGGTCAGCGATGGCCGCATCACCCGCGCCGTGGGGGACGCGCTGCTCCGCGATCAGTGGATGTTCGCGGATGCCGTGGATGTCAGCACCAGCAGTGGTATCGTGACGCTGACGGGATCGGTAAGCAACCTCCTCCTCCAGGAGCGCGCGGTCCGGCTCGCCGAGAGCTTGCGGGGCGTGCGCGGCGTGATCGACCAGCTGACCGTGGTTCCGGTTTCGCGCTCCGACGTGGACATCCGCCGGGATATCCTCCTGGCCCTGCAGGAGGATCCCGCCACGCGTTCCTATCAGGTGACGGTCGCGGTCCACCACGGCATGGTCACGCTCAGCGGTAGCGTCGGCTCCTATGCGGAGGTGCACCTTGCCGGGCGGATCGCCAAAGGCGTCGTCGGCGTCACGGGCATCCGCAATGAGGTCGCCTTCAATACCAGCGTCTCGCGCACCGATGCCGAGATCTCCGCCGATGTCCACGCGCGCCTGCAATGGGACGTCTGGCTCAATGGCGATCCGATCACGGTAGCGGTGTCGTCACGGAAGGTGACCCTGACCGGCGCCCTGGGCAACGCGGCCGCACGCTGGCTGGCGTTCGATGATGCCTGGGTGACCGGAGTGACCGCAGTGGATGTCACCGGCATGACCATCGATCCCCGGCTGCGCGACGATGCGCGGAGACAGATGAAATACGCCACCCATGCGGATGGCGAGATCACCCAGGCCATCCAGGCTGCATTCCGGCTCGATCCGCGGGTCATGTCCTCCCCTCCCGAGGTCATGGTGTCCGGCGGGGAGGCGATCCTCAGCGGTAGCGTCGACAACCTGCGCGCGAAGCTCGCCGCGCAGCAGGATGCCGAAAACACCGTTGATGTCGATGATGTCGTCAACCAGATCAAGGTGCGGCCCAAGGAACGCCGCTCCGATGCGGAGATGACCGTGCCCTTGACGGCCTTGATGCTAAGCGATCCCCTGCTCGCGGACAGCGATNNGCGTAGTAGTCGATCGCATCGCCACCCTGACCGGAGTGGTGGACAACCAGTTGCAGCGGGCTGAGGCGCAAGAGGTCGCGTCACGGGTCCCCGGGATCGTGGCGATCCGCAACCGCATCCGGGTTGATGCGGAATTCCCGACCCTCTTCTACGATCGCCCCGGCTCGGGCCCGTCGCCCTATTCTCCGGCCAACATCTATGCCGTTCGTCCGGCGATCAGCGACGATCAGATCAAGGCCGCCATCGACCACGGGTTCCTCTGGAGCCCCTATGTCAATCGCGATGACATCCATGTCGTCGTGAAAGGCGGCGTGGCCACCCTGACCGGCACCGTCACCAGCTGGATCGGCTGGAAGGCCGTCGACCAGGCTGCGCGCCAGAGCGGCGCAACCGAGGTGGTGGATCGCGTCGAGATCAGGAAGGGATCCTGGTGGTGGCCCTAGCCATCATCCGGCACAGCGCCGGTGCATCCTGCCGCTGCGCCGTCGCTGCTTCCCCAGCCGATGAGGGCGACCGTCATCGCTGACCATGGAGATTGTCATGAGCGCTGCCCGCTTCCTCCTGCTCACCGGGATGCTGGCCATCGCCTGGTATGGCCCCGCCGTCCAGGCCACCGAAGCTTCAGCAGCCGATCCGAACGATACCGTGATCGCCTCCTTCGTGCGGGCCTTCGCGGGCGACGACAGCACGGCCAAGCGCGAAGCCGTGCGTGCGGTCGCGGCGCTGGGCAAGCGATATGACGATGTCGTCTTGGCCCTGCTGGTCCAGGCGACCAATGATCGCCAGACCCATGATGAAGCGGTGCTCGTCCTGCGGGTTCGCACCGGCTTGTCGCCCAATTTCGTAGATCGTGGGTCCGGCTATCCCAACTATCCCACCTCCGATGCCGGCAGGGATTGGAGCGCCTGGCTGGTTGCACGATCCCAGGACCAGCGCCAATGGCGGCTGCTCCAGCTCGAGGAGCAGCAGATCAAGGAGCTCCAAGCCGAGCGTGCTGGTCGCGCTCGGTCGCACGCCTCATCCGCGGATGCCCCCGTGGGTGCTGGCGCGCCCACGGACAATTCGGATGCCGGGCAACCTGCGCCATGACCTCCCTGGTCCCGCCTGGCTGGGACCGGCCCGAGGGAAGCCTGGTGCGCAGAGACGTATCGCGACCTGGTCTGGACGTGGGCCGAAATAGCTTCCATTCGCGTCTCTCAACCCAATGCCTAGCGATCAGC